>DGVT01000037.1 GCA_002395965.1 Porphyromonadaceae bacterium UBA4277 | reverse complement strand
GCGTTTTCAACGCTAATATTGAATTGTGACACATCCCGGAAGTGCAGCCGGAAGAAGGCATAGCCAAACTTCGGCCGAAGGCCAATGTTAGCCAATAATTCTTGTTTAACGAAAAAATATCACATCCAAATAGCACTTTATTCTTGAACCGACAGGCATCACTAACAAACTATATAGGCCGGCCCCCAAATAATGTGCTCTACACGATAATGGTGCTATAATTGATGTGTCAAGAAGCGCAGCCCGATTGTCGATTACCGACAATTCGAGCAGGTTTTATCAGCATTCCACACACTTACAATAAGGAAGGAAGGGTAATTTAGAATTAATGCTGGGGAGCAAAGGTTTCGAAGCGACCATCGCTATAAAAAACCATTATGCTCACCACGTGACTCTCGTCGTCGGAACGCCCTTTAGAAGCTCTGGACTGCGGCATTTGCTGTGAAATGCGTGCCATGCGCTGCATGGCCTCGGCCATGGCACGCTGACTTGAAACCGGTGAACTTGCCTGCGAATGAGGCAGATTTGCACTGCCTGACTCACCACCGAAATTGATGGTTTTGGGTTGTGATGAAGCACCCGAAGGCGCCGTAGAAATCGCATTCTCATGCACTTGAGCAGATGAAAAATCAACATCAGAGTTCACATTTGGAACAAGCATGTTGCCATCACCAAACATCAGCCACATGATATTGAGATTAGGATAAGCACGATGAATCTTAGCAATCACCTCATCACTCACCTTCTTGTTCCTGCCATTGAGCAGCTGCGAAAGAGTGGGGCGAGGAATTTCACAATTATCGGCAAATTGAGAATTGGCAATTCCACTTTCCTGCAAAAACAATTTCAATCGACTTACTATATCCATAATCTCACTAAAATTATCATTCCAAATTCCATAATATCGAGTTTAGTACACTTGTCAGAAAACGACAATAAATTTTCTGAGTAAAATCACGCAAAATCTCGCTCTAAAATTCACATCAAATTTGCCTGAAAATTGACCCCAATAGGGTGAATAGTAAAAAACACACGCAAATTCGCGATGTACAATCATAAACTTGATATTTTCAAATTCAAATTATTCAAATGCAAATTTAGAATTTATGATTGACATATGCAAATTTATATGATTTAATTTTCAGGTTTACAATTCAAAATTCTAAATTTGTCGATTTGTGACAAATTAACAAAGCAAAATAAAATACATAAAGCGCCACTTTAATAATTTATTGTATAATGCTGTGCTTTAGTTAGTTATAAGATTATATTATCTGAATTTTCTAAACTCGTGGAACATAAAGCAAATATTCTAAAGCATCACTTTAGATATTTTGTCTATTTTGCTAATATTAAGCCGCTTACATCTATTGCAAATAATTGTAAATGTGATTTTAGAGTGCAAAATTAAACTTTCGGAACTCAAATTCACAAAATCACCACATTGCCCAAATCAGACAACCGCAAAATTCAATTACAAATCCCCAACTCACTTCGCAAACACCCCACTTTGCAAAACCTAACTGAACGATGCAATTCTTAATTCAAAAACATAAACCGGACATGGTAATGTTACCATTTTAATGGTTAACTCCATTTCTTTGGGCGATTTTTTACATTATCGCACTACTCTACAGCACGATGCTACTCTCACGAAGTTTAGACGCCCCATTTCGAGGCCTACTACCCTTTTTATCAACTACTTGCACCGTAATACGACCTCACTACCCTACTCCACTCAAAAATTGGAAATCAGCCTAATTTCGCCATTTTTCAGGGCAAAATCGTTGCTATTTTTCGTTTTTTTGAGCTCAAAAGGGGATTTTGCCGAATTTTCTGACCTTGAAATGGCGTGGTAATTGATTTTGCTGTGATTTTAGGGCTAAAAATTCCCATGTTCTGGAAGCATCAGCCGCCAAAAAGCAGCCATGAGCCGGGCATTGCAACTACGGTTTTTAATACCCACAAAAATCAGGCACCCTCCCCTGTCGGCAGGAAGAGAGTGCCTGAAATATCTAATTCCGGTTGTAAAATTAGCTCCTATTTAAGCTCGTCTTTCAGATACCTGGCTGTGATAGATCGGGGCGACTTGGCTACCATTTCCGGTGTGCCGCATGCTACCAGCTCTCCTCCACCCCGTCCGCCTTCCGGACCCATGTCGATAATGTAGTCGGCACATTTTATCACATCGAGGTTATGCTCGATGACAATGACGGTATTTCCCTTTTGGACCAATTTATTCAGCACGCCCAAAAGCACCTTGATATCTTCGAAATGTAGGCCCGTCGTAGGCTCGTCGAGGATGTAAACCGTGCGACCGGTATCGCGCTTCGAAAGTTCGGCAGCAAGTTTCACCCTCTGGCTTTCGCCGCCCGAGAGAGTGCTCGATGGCTGTCCGAGTTTTATATACCCTAACCCTACGTCTTGCAGCACCTTTATCTTGTTGAGAATCGAAGGAATGGCGTCAAAAAATTCCACGGCCTGATTTATCGTCATGTCGAGGACTTCAGCTATCGACTTCCCTTTGAACTTAACTTCCAGTGTTTCACGATTATAGCGTTTTCCCTGGCAAGTTTCGCATGGAACGAGCACATCGGGTAAGAAGTTCATTTCCACCACTTTATAGCCATTTCCCTTACAAACCTCACATCGCCCTCCAGTTGTATTAAAAGAGAAGCGTCCGGGCTTGTAACCACGAATTTTTGATTCGGGCAGGTTGACAAACAGCTTGCGAATGTCGGCAAACACTCCGGTATAGGTTGCGGCATTACTGCGCGGCGTTCTACCCAAGGGCGACTGATCGACGGTCACTACCTTATCTACGTTTTCCAAGCCTTCCACGCTGTCATAGGGCAGCGGCTCGGTAAGCGACCGATAGAAACGTTGACTCAAGATCGGTTGCAGCGTAGCATTAATCAGCGACGACTTTCCACTGCCGCTCACTCCAGTGACGCACACCAGCATCCCGAGCGGTATTTTCACGTCAATATTCTTCAGGTTGTTACCCTTGCACCCTTTCAGCGTGATGGCAAGCCCGTTTCCTTCACGCCTCTGGGCGGGCACTTCGATGCAGGTAGTGCCATTCAGGTAGTCGGCTGTGATGGTGTGCTGCTTGAGCATCTCGGCAGGAGTGCCGGCAAACACCACGTTGCCGCCGCGGCGTCCGGCTTTCGGACCGATATCGACCACATAGTCGGCTTCGAGCATCATGTCGCGGTCGTGCTCCACGACGATGATGGTGTTGTCGGCATCGCGCAGGCGCTTGAGCGAGTCGATGAGGCGCTGGTTGTCGCGCTGGTGCAACCCGATGCTGGGCTCGTCGAGGATGTAGAGCACGTTCACGAGCTGCGACCCGATTTGGGTGGCGAGGCGTATGCGCTGGCTCTCCCCACCCGACAGCGATGCCGACGAGCGGTTTAGCGACACATAGTCAAGCCCCACGTCGAGCATGAATTGCAGTCGCGACGTGATTTCCTTCACTATTTCGCTTGCAATGGCCCATTGTTGCTTGTTGACATGGTTGTGAAGGTCTTTCATCCATTCAAGCAACTCATCGATGTCCATTGCCGCAAGTTGTGCAATATTCTTTCCAGCCAGCCGATAGTGCAATGCTTCCCTATTCAGCCTCTGCCCGTGGCACTCAGGGCACGTCTGTTGCGAGTAGAACTGTCCTGCCCACTTCTGCGCCTGGCTCGTTGCAGTGTCGTCCTGCTGCATCTCGATGTACTTTATCAGCCCTTCGTAGGTGAGGAAATAGTTACTCGTGCTCAGTGTCTCGGTCTTGATATTCAGGCGCTCGTCGGTGCCGTTCATGATGTCGTCGAGGGCTTCGTCGGGCAGTTCGCGCAACGGTGTGTCGAGTGTGCAGCCATATTTCTCACAGATGGCCTGAATTTGCCAGAACACAAGCGCATTTTTATACTTGCCTAACGGCTCAATGCCTCCAGCCCTTATCGAGAGCTCCATATTAGGCATTATCTTGTCGCGGTCAATCAGGTTGACGTAGCCCAGCCCCTTGCAACGCTGACATGCACCTAATGGTGAGTTAAACGAGAAATTGTGCGGTGCAGGTTCGCTATAGCTCAACCCGGTAGTGGGGTCCATAAGGCTCTTGCTGTAGAATTCCACTGTTCCCGACGTCACCTCCATCACCATCATCTGGTCGCCACCATGCTTGAAGGTGTTTTCTATCGACTCGAGCAAGCGGTGCGCATCTTTAGCCGACACCTTCAGGCGGTCAACCACAAGTTCCACGCTGTGGTTCTTGTAGCGGTCGAGCTTCATGCCGAAGGTGATTTCGCGCAATTCGCCATCCACTCGCACATTGATAAACCCTTTCTTGCGCAGGTTTTCAAACAAGTCTTTGTAGTGCCCCTTGCGGTTTTTCACCACCGGAGCAAGCAGATAGATGCGCTGCCCGTCGTATCGCTCTAAAATCAGGTGCTGGATTTTCTCGACGGTGTATTTCACCATGCGCTCACCCGACAGATAGCTGTAGGCCTCGCCGGCACGCGCAAAGAGCAAGCGCAGGTAGTCATACACCTCGGTTGTGGTGCCCACTGTGCTGCGAGGGTTTCTGTTCACCGTCTTCTGCCCTATCGAGATCACCGGGCTTAGACCCGAAATTTTATCTACTGCCGGACGCTCGAGCACGCCGAGCATGTTGCGGGCATAGGCCGAAAATGTCTCGAGATAACGGCGCTGACCCTCGGCAAAAATCGTGTCGAAGGCCAACGACGACTTTCCGCTGCCACTCAGCCCCGTGATCACGGTGAGCTTGTAGTGCGGTATGTCAACGTCGATATTCTTCAGGTTATGCACGCGTGCTCCCAGCACGCTCACGCAGTCGTTTTCCATCATGGTGTCTTGCTAAATGAGGTGCAAAATTAGCAAGAAAAAGCTACTTTAGCAAAATTTTAACTGCCAGTATTCATTCATGACCCGTGTGAACACGCACCGGGTCACGCATCATCACTTTCAGCACGTTCTTGCCTTGACCAGCTCGATAGCTTCTTTGCCTGTAATGTGGTCAATATCGAGTCGAAGTAAGAGCACATGTCCTGCCGACTTCTCAATTTCGTGCTGCAGTCCCTGCTCATTGCCCGGCGAGTATCGCCGTCCCAATAGCCGCAAGGCCTGCAACTGCTCATCGGCATCAGTTATTATGTGCACGTTACCGAACACAATCACGCTCCTGAAATAAGTTGTAAATTCGGCGGGTTTGACCTCGTCTTTGTCAACGACGCAAAACGAGCAGCGACCATTATTCTTAATAGCATCTACCTTGTGCCCCTGCATTGCCGAATGGAAAAAAATCTTGCCATCACTATAGACGTAGCTCAAAGGCACGGCATAGGGGTAGCCGCCGTCGCCCATCAGTGCAAGCACTCCGGCGGTGCAACGGCACAATATTTCTTCACACTTCGCTGTCGATAATTGCTGCCTGATGCGGCGCATTGGTCTGAATTCTGTCATGCTGATATAAGTTTTAGCCCTATAACCGAACCGATAAGTGTCGTGATAAAAAACAATCGCCAGAACGTGGCAGGCTCATTAAAGACGAAAATTCCCACAAGCACTGTGCCCACGGCCCCAATGCCAGTCCACACCGGGTAGGCAGTGCCTAATGGCAACGTCTGCGTGGCTTTGGCTAAAAGCCCCATACTCGCAATGGTAAATGCAAAGAAACCGCTCATCCAGAGCCACCATTGCAATCCATCTACCATCTTAGCACGGCCCAGGCAATAGGTAAACCCCACCTCACACAGCCCTGCAACAATCAAGATAACCCAATTCATACTTTGACTATCAACCGGTTGCCTGTTTGAGGGCTGCAGAACTATTCCGGCGTCTCCTTCTAAGGCACTGCAAAGTTACGAATAAGCGAGAGAAAAAACAAAGCGTGCTTGGATTTTTCCGAGCGAGAGTAACTTAGGCGAAAGCCAAAGTTACGAATAAGCGAGAGAAAAACAAAGCGTGCTTGGATTTTTCCGAGCGAGGGAACTTCAGCGCAAGTCGAATGGAGGTGTGTCACAATTCAATATTAGCGTTGCGAAACACACAGTACCGAGGGATTAAAGCTGAGCGTTAATCCACTGCCCACTTGGGGTTGTAGAGGATAGTGCGGCGACGGCTGCGCGACAGGTCGTCGCTCTTGGGGATGCGCACGCGGTAGGTCTTTCCGCTCGCATTGGTGAGTTTAGTGCTTCGCATCCACGGGTTGGCATCTCGCAGCTGCGCATAGGTCAGGCCACGCTGCTTTGCCCAGTCCACCCAGCTCGCCACCGATGTTGTGACCTGCTCCTCGGTGTATCGCACCGGCTGATAGAGCTGGCTGCGCTTCAGGCGGTAGCCGTAGGCTTTGGGATTTTCCATGATGAGCTTATAGGCCAAGATGCGAAACACATAGCGCGACGTTTCCTGGTTGATATACAGGTCAAACGAGCTTTTCTGCCCCTGTTTGCTCAGTTCGCCCGAGATGCGTCCCATGCCGGCATTGTAGCTTGCAGCAGCCGTAGGCCAGTCACCATATTTATTATAGGCTGCCTTGAGGTATTTGCAAGCCGCCACAGTGCTACGCTCGGGGTCGTAGCGCTCATCCACCTCGTCGTTTACTTCCAGGCCATACTGGCGCGCAGTCTCAGCCAGCAGCTGCCACATTCCGGCGGCCTTAGCCGACGAATATGCCAGCGGGTCGAGCACACTCTCGGTGCAAGCTAAATAGAGGAAGTCGGTGGGCACACCCTGGTCGCGCAGTATCTTCTCAAGCGGTCCGAAATAGCGGTTGGCACGCTTCAGGCACAGCAGCATGCTCGTCTGGCCATACACGATAGCGGTGAGTTCACGATCCATGCGCTCGGCCATGTCGATGCGGTCGAAGCTGATAGTCTTGCCGGCAAAACTCATGCTCGACGGCACTTCAGGATTGGTAATTGCAAGATGCGACGGGCTCAGGGTTGATGACGCCGGTTTGAGCTGATATTCGGGTTTAAGCTGCGCCGAGGCATCGCCGGTTGCGGCAAGCGCCATCACTGCAAGCAATAAAGAGGCATATCGTTTCATAATGACTATTTTTCTACATTTCATCGCAAAGTTACGAATAAGCGAGAGAAAAACAAAGCGTGCTTTGATTTTTCCGAGCGAGAGTAACTTAGGCTGAAAGCCAACGTTACAAATAAGCGAGAGAAAAAGCAAACTTGTGTGCTTTTTTCGGGGCGATAGGGCTTCAGTGCCAACGGGTGCAAAGCGGACTTTTATGCAGTGAGGCTGTGCATGAAACTCAACAAGCCGGCAAAGGAGATTTGCCAGCTTGTTGACTAACTTAGCTACATCGAGCTGATGAGTGTGCTATTATTCCACCACGGTTGTCCCGCTATCGTCGGGCGAGCCCGACGGCACCTGACGATAACGCAAGATGTTGATGTCGCCATCCATGTTATACACTTGCCCGTCGCTTCCGCGTGCCTTGATAACGTAGTAATAGACTCCGGCAGGCACCAGCTTGCCATTGTAGGTTCCGTTCCATCCTTGCCCCGGGTCATCAAACTCGATAATCTTGTTTCCCCAGCGGTTGAATATTGCGCAGTGAAATTCGGTGATTGAACGGTACGACACTTTCCACTCATCGTTCACCCCCTCGGTGCTGCCAGGAGAGAACACGTTGGGACAGTACAGCTCACTGACACCGATATTCACAGTATAAGTCTCGCTATAGCTCTCACATGTGCCATCGGCATTCGATCCGATAAAGCGCCAGTAATATGTGCCTGCTTCATCATAGGTCTCATCCACCTCATTTTGATTTATACGGAGTATTATGTTGTTGAAATCCTGGTCCATGGCCATCTGCCACTCGGTGTGCACCACGGCGTCGGTATAATAGCCCGTAAAAGTGATGTGACACGGTGCCGAGCCACCCAGTACTCCCTCGCCTTCGCTCTTTATCTCGTTATCGTTATTACGAGCTTCTTGCACAGCAGTGGTGTGCACTTCAACAGCCTGAGTATTATACAAGTCGCTTTCCACCGGCTGCACTTTGTTGTTCCAGAACTCCATAAATCGGTCACCGCTCAGCGTGAAGGTAGTGTTGCACAGTGGTGCCGGTATCACTATCGTTGACTTGAAACCTGTCAGCACCTCTTCTACCCTATGCAGTTCATCATAATGCGTGGTATCGCTCCACACTCGGTTGTCATAACTTAGCTTCAATTCTCGTGAAAGCGTCTTGCGCACGCCGGTGATGGTGTAGAACGGTATGTCCTCGCCACTGCCTTCAACATGCAATGTCGCCGTGCCACAATCACCATCGTTATCGACGGAGATTGAATTTAGCTCAAGCGGAAACACTGAATAGTCGGTTACCCATATATATTTGCGCGACGTTCCTTCCTCAATGATATAGCCGCAATTGGCCTTAACCTCGGCGATACTACTCAATTGCGGGTTTTCACGATCGTCAACCACGTCAAATATCTCTTGTGAGTAGGCACCGCCACGCTCGTCGTAGGTGTACCACGTCACGGGGTTCATTGTGCTGGCAGTATAGCTCATTCCCACACCTTCGACACCATTCAAGACGTAGATTTTGTTCAATCCCGTGTTGGCTTCGGGAGTGATTTCCATCACATCGGTTGTGGTGCCGGTGAATGCTATCTGGGCCGTGGCGGCAACACTCATGGCGATTGCAGCCAGCAATGCTATATTTCGTAGGTTATTCATAATCGGCAAAGTTATAATATAATTATGAATTAAGAGTTATGAATTATGAATTATTTGACGGTTCGCTACAACTGCCCATTGCTCGCGACGGTCATCGTATAAAACGTTCTCAATGCTAAAAAAATTGCATTTCCGGCACGAAAAAGGTTTCACCGGCCGGCCTTGTGCCATCGATAGTATTGGCAAAAACGTTAGAAAAATATAAATTATTTGCTATTGTTTTGAAACATAGGGGCTGTTTCGTAAAAAATCACTAAATTTGTAGGCTGTAAAGTGCACACTCGCTAACCAAGTGGGCGAGTTGTGTCGTATGTCAACTGATAAGAATAAATATATCAACATATTATAATTAACTGAATAAATGAAGGTTTATAAAACTAACGAAATCAAGAACGTGACCTTGCTTGGTGGCAAGGGCTCGGGTAAGACCACACTTGCCGAGTCGATTCTGCACGAATGTGGTGCTATCAACCGCCGCGGTACTGTGGATGCAGGCAACACCGTGTGTGACTATTTCCCCGTAGAGAAAGAGTATGGTTACTCAGTGTTTTCCACCATGTTCTATGCCGAGGCTTCGGGTAAGAAGATTAACTTCATCGACTGCCCGGGCAGTGACGACTTCGTGGGTAACGTGGTTACCGCTCTGAATATTACCGATTCTGCCCTGATGCTCATCGACGGACAGTATGGTGTGGAAGTTGGCACTCAGAACCAGTATCGCACTGTGAACAAGATTGGCAAGCCGCTCATGATGGCCATCAACAAGATGGAAGCCGAGAAGACCGACTTCGACAATGTCGTCAACCAGCTGCAGGAGAGCTATGGCACCAAGGTGGTTCCCATCCAGTTCCCCGTTACCAGTGGTCCCGGCTTCAAGTCGATCGTTGACCTGCTCACCATGAAGCAGTACAACTACGGCCCCGATGGTGGCAAGGCTACTGTGACCGATATCGACTCCAGCGTGGCCGACCGCGCCGAGGAGCTCAAGGCTAACCTGCTGGAAATGGCTGCCGAGAACGATGAGGCCCTCATGGAGAAGTTCCTTGACACTATGGAACTCACCGAAGAGGAGACCATCGAAGGCATCCGCAAGGGTCTGCTTGATTGCAGCTTCATCCCCCTGATGTGCATCAGCGGTGAGAAGGAAATGGGCATCGACCGCATGCTCGACATCGTGGCTCAGATTGCTCCATCACCCTGCGACGTAGCCGGCACTCCCGACACCGAAGGCAACGAGGTGAAGCCCGATGCCAATGGCCCCATCAGCCTGTTCTTCTTCAAGACCACTATTGAGCCGCACATCGGTGAAGTGTCTTACTTCAAGGTGATGTCGGGCACACTCAAGAGCGGCACCGACCTGAACAACATGAACCGTGGCAGCAAGGAGCGCATTGCTCAGATCAACGTGGTGCGCGGCAGCCTCACCCGCGACAATGTGGATGAGATGTGTGCAGGCGACCTGGGCGCAACCGTGAAGCTGAAAGACGTGCGTCGCGGCAACACCCTTAACGACAAGGGCTGCGAATATGTGTTCGACTTCATCGAGTATCCCGCTCCCAAGTTCCAGCGTGCCATCCGTCCGCTCAACGAGAGCGAGATTGAGAAACTCGGTACCATCCTCAACCGCATGCACGAGGAAGATCCCACATGGCTCATCGAGCAGTCGAAGGAGCTCAAGCAGACCATCGTTTCGGGACAGGGCGAGTTCCACCTGCGCACCCTCAAGTGGCGCATCGAGAACAACGAGAAGCTGCAAGTAGAGTACATCGAGCCTAAGATTCCTTATCGTGAGACCATCACCAAGGCTGCCCGCGCCGACTATCGTCACAAGAAGCAGTCGGGTGGTTCCGGCCAGTTCGGTGAGGTGCACCTGATCGTTGAGCCTTATCGCGAGGGCGATCCCGAACCCGACACCTATCGCTTCGGCAACCAGGAGTATAAGATGAACATCAAGGACAAGCAGGAAATCCCAATGGAATGGGGCGGCATGCTGGTCATCTATAACTGTATCGTGGGTGGTGCCATCGACGCACGCTTCATCCCCGCTATCGTCAAGGGTATCATGGACCGCATGGAGCAAGGTCCCCTCACCGGTTCGTATGCTCGCGACGTGCGCGTGTGCATCTACGACGGTAAGATGCACCCGGTAGATAGTAACGAAATCTCGTTCCGCCTGGCAGCCCGCAACGCCTTCAGCGCTGCATTCCGCGAGGCTAACCCCAAGGTGCTTGAGCCGGTCTATGACGTGGAAATCCTGCTGCCCAGCGACAGCATGGGTGGTGTGCAGAGCGACCTGCAGGGACGCCGCGGCATCATGATGGACATGT
>DGVT01000089.1 GCA_002395965.1 Porphyromonadaceae bacterium UBA4277 | reverse complement strand
TTGTTTACTCGTCTGCTCGTTTACTAAAAAAAACTTGTTTACACGTTGAAATTGCTATTGTTTTCGTGCTACGACGCGTCCACCAATGTTGACGTAGTTGCGGTCGAACTCCTCGCGCGTGCGTTTCCAGCGGTTGTGACTCCAGAGCCAGTACTGCGGCTCGCGCCTGATGGTGGCCTCGAGCATCTTGAAATAAGCATCGGTAATGGCAAATTCGTCCATAGCCTTCGGGGCGCGTGTGATGACCTTGAAAGTGGCCTCGTAGTAGCCGCGCTTCACCCGCTTCACATCCACATACACCACCGCCTGGTCATATTTGCGGGCAATGCGCTCCACACCGGTGAAGACCGGTGTCTCCTGATTGAGGAACGTGAGCCAGTGGTGAATGTTGAGCCATGTGGGCACCTGGTCGCTGATGTAGCCAATCTCGGTGCAATGTCCCTGGCTGTGATGGCGGTGAATGAACCGCAGCGTGTCGTTCATGGCCACGCTTTGCGAGCCCAGGCGGTTGCGCATCGACAGGAACAGACGATTAAAGACCTGATTTTCGAGCGGGTGATAGATGTGCCCGTAGCCACAGTGCGGATCTTTCATCCACAGCACCAGCGAGGTGACCCACTCCCAGTTGCCGTAGTGCCCCAGCATGAGTGCCACGTCCTGCCCGCTGGCCAGGATTTCCACCATCTCGTCGGCACCATGAAACACCATGCGTTTCATCACGTTACGGCGGCTCATGGTGGCAAACTTCACGCTCTCGGCAATGTAATCGCAAAAGAAGCGGTAGAATTGCAGTTCCAGCTTGCGCCGCTCGGCATCGGTCTTCTCGGGGAAGGCATTTGCCAGATTGCGCCTGATAACCCTGCGCCTGTAGTGAAACACATGCGCCACAAGCACATAGAGCAGCCAGGCCAGGCAGTAATGCAGCCACAGCGGCAGCAGCGACAGCATGTACCACACGCCATAAAGGACGTAGAACGCTATGTTGTTAACAATCTTTTTCATTGAGCGGCTGTTTTTTCCGGGTTATTGCGCTCGAGCTTGGCATTCATGTCGAGCATCACCTCGATGATGTCGCGTGTGTTGCTCAGCCGCGGCACCTTGCGCTGCCCGCCTAATTTTCCGGTAGCAGCCAGCCAACGGTCGAATAGTCCGGTGCATGCCACCACCATCGACGGCGGGTCGAGAAACAGCCCGCCCTGGCGCTTGGCCTCGTAGTCGCTGTTCACCTCTTTCAGATGCCTGTCAACTGCCGTGATGAATGCCGCCGGGTCGTCGGGCTCGCGCTCAAACTCCACCAGCCACTGATGGCGGCCGCGGCTGTGGGCTGTGGCAAAGACCGGAGCTGCCGTGTAGTTGAGCACCTGGGCACCGGTGTCGTGGGCCGCCAGCGATATTGCCTGGTCGGCGTTGTGCACCATCAGTTCCTCGCCAAAGGCATTGATATAGCTACTTGTGCGCCCGGCAATGCGTATCTTCAGCGGTGCCGTCTTTTCCACGGTCACCATGTCGCCCAGGCGGTAACGCCACAATCCATTGCAGGCAGTGATCACCAGTTCGTAGGTCTCGCCGGCAGTGACCTCCCACACCGGCAGGGCCGTGGGCTGCTCTTGGTGGATGTGTGCCTTGGGGATAAACTCATAGAACACTCCGCAGTCGAGCAAGAGCAGCATTGCCTCGGTCGCCCAGTCGCTTTGCACGGCAAAGAAGCCTTCGCTGGCATTATAAGTGTCGAGGAAGTGCATCTTGCTCATGTCGCAAAATGCCATATACTGCTCGCGATATGGCGCAAAGTCGATGCCGCCGTGGAAAAACACCTCCAGGTTAGGCCACACGTCATGCAACGAGTCGGCCCGGCGACGCTTCAGCACTTCCTTGATGAGCGTGAGAAACCACGAGGGCACACCACTCAGGTTGGTGATGTTCTGGCCGATGCAGGCATCCACCAGTCGCGGCAGCTTCTCGTTCCAGTCGGCCATCAGCGCAACGTCCTTACCCGGCACACGCATCAGGTTGGCCAGGGGGTTCATGTGCTCAATTAGGTTGGCACTCAGGTCGCCCACACGCACTCCGGGCTTAGTCTTGAGTTCATTGGCAAAACTCCCGCCCAGTATCAGTGCCTTACCGCTGAAGATGCGCGATGCCGGGTTGAGGTTAATGTAATGTGCCACCACATCGCTGGCACCCTGATAGTGATTTCGCTTGAACGAGTCGGCCGTGATGGGAATGTACTTGCTCTTGCCGCCACTCGTGCCACTCGACTGCGCAAAATTGCGCACCCGGCCCGGCCATAGCACTCCCTCGGCCCCATTAATCATGCGCATCACGGCAGGGCGGATGTCCTCGTAGTGGCACAGGGGCACGCGCCGGCAGAAATCGGCATAGGTGCGCAACGTCGAGAAGTCGTGCCGGCGCCCCACCTCGGTAAGGGCCGCACGCTCGACGAGCCACACCAGCTCGCCCTGCTGGACGGCATCGGCATGGTTGATATAGCGCACATGATCGTTAAGGCGGCGCATGAAATGACCGCGCACTATAGGGGTGAAATCAATCATAACATTGTTTTTGCGATGCAAAATTACAGCAAGTTGAGCGCAGGACAAAATGGGGAACGAAGTTTTTCATTTTGTTATGCCGAGACGCAGCGTAATTTCGCGGTAAAACCGCAAAATTACTCCAAAAATGCCATCGTGGCAACTACCGTAATTCTACGAGTCAATTATCGGGGGTGAAGAGCGGGTCTTCGGGCATTACCATGACGGGCTTGGTCTGAGCCGCCTTGAGGATGCGCTCGGGCACATATTTCTTGTCCACAACCAGACGGAAGGCATAGGCATTAAACCAGTCGTTGGTCATGATGATGTAGCCACTCTGGCCGCTGTCGCCGCCCCAGGAGTTCTCCACCTTCCACTTGACGGGATTGCCGGCAGCATCGAGATCGACGGCACACAGCGTCATGGCATGGCTCGAGCCGCTGTCGAACGTGGAGATGCGCTCGGCCTTGTTCATGGGGAATGTGGTGCCAAACAACGAGGCGTAGTCGAAGTTGTCCAGGGCCAGGTAGCCGGTGTTGCGGTTGAGCTGCTTGCCCACGTCGTAGCTGCTGTAGAGCTTGGTGGAGTCGCGCAGCGAGGCAACGGCCATCTCGGCGATGTCTTCCATGGGCAGGTTCACATACACCCAGTTGTGACCATCGTAGGTGTGACGGTCGAGCTCCACTTCGTAGGTCTTGTAATATTCACGGCGCGGGTCGTTCATGGCCATGATAAACGTGCCGTTGATGGGACCGCCCACCGTCTCACGGTAAAACTCCAGCGGCGTATAGGTGCGCGGTGCTCCCACCTGCTTGCCGTCCTTGTCGCGGAAGGCATAGGTAAACTCCTTGATGGGCTCGCCCAGTGCCAACGAGAGCATGTCGTAGATGGTGGTGAGCATCTCGGTCTTGCGCTGCTTGATGGCACTTGCCGGTTTTTTGGCTGCTACCATGCCACGCAGCTCGAGGCCGAACTCGCGCAGCTTCGACGACAGCAAGCTGCCTAAACGCGAAGTACGTTCGGCCGTGTAGGTCTCGGGCTGCACCTCCATGGGCACCAGGCCATATTTCTCGGCCAGGTCGGCGGCTCCGCAGAATGTGCCGCCGTCGTTAATGGGATTTTTGAAGAAAAACTGCACGCGCACGTCGTCCATAGGCTTGTCGGCACAGTCGATCACGCCCTGGAGCATGAGATTGGCCTTCTCCAGCTGGTCGTAGAAGAAAAGGTAGTCGTGTGAGAACTCCACACGCAACGTGTCGGCATGCCGGCGGGCAAAGTTGGCTCGCAACACGTTGAAGCTCGAGTACATCCAGCAGCGGCCGCTCTGACGCTGGTTGTGGATGGTCTGCTTGGGTGTCTCGATGCTGAAGTGCTTGTCGGTGACCGTGTTGTTACGATAGTTGCGGGCCAGGTCGTCGATGCTGTTGCTCGCCATGGCATTGCTCAATGCACGGTTTTGCGAAGCTCGCGAGTTCTGAGTTATGTGTCGCATCATGGCGCCATCGATGCCGCCCTGCGCCCTACCCTGTGCCACAGCGGGCACTGTCATGGCAACTGTCATTGCCAGTAGAATAATGGTTTTCTTCATGACTGTATTGTTTTTTATTCTATTTTCTTCAAAGATTTATGTCTATTACATCGATTCGAGTTCCAACTTGCAGGTTTTTTCCTCGATTTGGAACCACAATCGCCATTTCACATGGAATGCGTCGGTTTTGCCCTGCGACAACTATTGCAGGGCGGTGAAAAAGTGCCACATCACAATGGCAGCCGAGCACGAGATGTTGAGCGAGTGCTTGGTGCCACATTGCGGAATCTCGATGCAGCAGTCGCTGGCATCTACCACGTCTTGCGCCACGCCCTTCACCTCGTTGCCGAACACTAAGGCATACTTCCTGCCATCTTCTACAGCAAACTTCTCGAGGCTGATACTGCCATGCACCTGCTCAATGGCACAAATCGTGTAGCCTTCACTCTTGAGCTGCCCTACGGCTTCGAGGGTGGTTGCGTGGTAGCTCCACTGCACCGAGTCCTCGGCACCGAGGGCGGTCTTGTGGATTTCGGGTTTTGGGGGTTGGGCTGTGATGCCACACAGGCAGATGCGACCGATGAGAAAAGCGTCGGCAGTGCGAAACACACTACCCACGTTCATCTCGCTGCGCACGCTGTCGAGCACAACCACAACGGGGATTTTCGTTACCGATTTGTATTGCTCTACATCTATGCGATGCAGGTCGAGCATCGATTTCTTTTCCATCGTATAAAAGTAAATGAGCTTTTTTTTAGTAAACAAGTAAACGAGTAAACAAGCGAGCTGACGCCTGAGTAATTAAGAATTATGAATTATGAATTGGGTGGCTGGCGCCTCGG
>DGVT01000108.1 GCA_002395965.1 Porphyromonadaceae bacterium UBA4277 | reverse complement strand
AACCTTCAGGCGATGGACGCTCGTGCTGCTGTGCCTCGCCACCGCCTGGCCCGCCGCCCACGCCGACGTCACCATTTGGGTGTATGGTACCTCAAGTGCGCCTTGGGTACACACTTGGACTTCGGGTGCCGAATCAAAGCAATTAACAGAAGGTTCTGTGACTAATGCTACCGGGACATGGTATTATGCCACATTCACAGGAGTGTCCTCAATGGATTTTTGCTTGCAGACCCAAATGAACAATTCAAACGATTGGACTAATCAGACTGTAGATTTGAATGCGTCAACAGGCGATAATTACTATTATTATAACGGTTCAGGGAAAAAAGCTATCAATCTTACATCCTGCAAAGGTAATAATGCCTATTGTTTCCTTGAAACTAGTACATCTTATTGGGAAAAAGAGAGTGCGAGATTCCAAGTCTGGGATGGAAGTGCTGATGTTTGGATGACAAAAGTCGGGGGCATCAAAAATGGTAACCCCATTTACCTTTATACCAAGAGCGCATCGGTTGAAGAGAACACGACTTTCTACTTCAAGCGTATGAGTTCCGATGGTAGTTCAAAATGGAATGAAGGCAGTGCTCCATACCATAAAGGTGGGTATTACACCAATACAGGATGGGGCAACGTTTCATACCAATCCGGAAGTTCTCTTGGTTCCATCGTATGGCCTGAAAAGCCAGCGACTTCAAACAAATCCTTCACGGTTAATGTCTATGACGCAACAGGTGCCCCTAAGGTTAATGGTACAACGCTGTCAAGCACTATTTCTGGCACTAACTGCCAGTGGTACACCTACAGCTACAGTGGCACCACTTTACCTGCCTCGGTAGCTATTGCTAACAATGGTGGCGGCATCACCGCCACGCTCAGCAGCCCTGAGAATGGTCAAACCTACTATTACGCTTTCAACGGCTACAGCATGGAAGCTGTGAGTAGCGACTATGATCCCAATCGTCGCTCATTAGTTTATTGGCCCAATGGAAACCAATATTCATCGGCTACCAATGTGGCGATGACTACTACCGACGGTATCAATTTCACAGCTACCGATGTACCTTTCTATGGCAACGACTGGTTTGTATTCACCACAACATACACTAATAACTGGGATAATGACAAGGCCAATTTCTATGGAAATAATAATGGTAATGTTACTATCTCCGGCACATCGGCAAACGGAACGGCTTCAAAAGGGCAGACCGGTATTTACAATGTGACAAACGCCGGAGTGTGGACAATAACCTATAACATTATCACCAACGAATGGACTGCCACACGCTCCGGCGACCTGGCCGCTAACTCATTCACCGTCTATGTGCTTGCCAACAATGCTCCTTACCTCTATAGTTTCGACCCTGAATGGAATGGCGTTTGGCCAGGAACTGAAATGAGTGGTACTGAGCAACTTGCCGATGGCAACACTTGGTATAAGAAAACCTATGAGACCTATGATAATCAGATAAAAATCATCTTTAATAATGGCCAAGACGGGGAGAATAAAAAGCAGACTGCCGACATCATTCAGACCGACCCCGTGGCTTATTACTACTACGACGGTGCTACCAAGTATCGCCGCGTGCCCGCTCCTACGGGCAAGATGTATGTCATCGGACAGGTGGGTGGTAACCCCTGGGCGGCAAACGTAGGTACCGAGCTGACCGACAACGGTGACGGCACGTTCTCGCTCAACAAGGTGCAGATCATTGCCGGTGCAACTTTTGCCTTTGCCACTCAGCTGGGAACTAACGAAAATGCCTGGGACGAGCTCAAGCAGTACCGTCTCAACTCTACTGCCGACGGTGACCAGTGGTTGGTTACCAACGCGATGACCGACAAGACCAATCCCACGCCACTCCCCTTGCAGTTGTGGGCAGAACAGGACAAGACATTCAATATGGAGGAAACGGCCTACTACGACATCACCTTTGACTCGAAGACCTGGACCGTGACCATCACTCGTGACTATGATGCACTCTATATGTATTATGGTAGCCATTGGGCTGCCAATGCCGGTGTGCCGATGCTGACCACTGATGGCGTGACCTATACTCTTACTGGTGTCACGCTTGCCGAGGGTGGCACTTTCCAGTTCACCAAGCAACTGGGTGACGATGAAAAAACCTGGCCTGCCGATGACAAGCGATTAGGCGCAAAAGCCGATGGCAACGAATGGATCGTCACTAACGAACAACTGAACATCGTGCTTGAGAATGCCTTGCTTGCCGGAAGCACCAAGGACTTCAAGATGGACGAAGGTACCGCAGGTACTTACCGCGTGGTAGTTAACCCCACAGCAGGCACACTGGCGCTTTACAAGATGGCTGAGGTCCTTGGCAGCAAGGTGATTATTCACCTTGAGCAGACAAGCAATGTCTCCAAGCCCAAGCTGTGGGCATACGATAAGGAACGTAATAAAGAGAACACGGATTACATACATGTCGACCGCCCGTCACGCAAAGAGATTGCAACCAACCGCCGTGTGTTCTTTGCTAATAACACTCCAAACGAGGCTAACACTATTACCACTGCCGACGGACGCAAGTGGTGGACCTGGGAAGTGAATGGCGGAGCAATTTGCGACTTCTGGTTTACCCGTAATGACTATGACTACGCCAATCATCTTGATGACGAGTTGAATGATAATATGACCGACATACAGTGGCGAAAGTCGGGCGAACTCTTCCTAACTTGGCCGGCTACAGGTACTGCACTCGATGATTTCACGCGCGACTACTATGCTGCCGCCGCTCAAGAGGCTGCCGATTGCGCTGTGATGATCGAGGGACACAAATATGCATACTTTACCAACACACCTGGATGGGACAATGTCTTCTGCCATGCCTGGTACACCGATGCAAACGGTGTGAACCACGACATGCTCACCCCGCCGAAACCCTACGAAGGCAACCCGTGCTACCCCGGTGCGCTGTGCGAGCTCGTGGGCTATGACAAGGACGGCTACGAAGTGTGGCGCATCGACCTCACGGCAGTCTATAATGCAGCGGGAATTACCAGTGAAAGTCAGGTTGGCATCCTGTTCAACAACGGTATTGATGACAATCACAGCTATGGACATCAAGAAGGTGAAAACCATGACTATGGCACAGGTGGCCCCACTACTGCAGCCAAGGAGCAGAGTAGCGACTTTGCCTACAGCACTGGAACCTGCTACGATTACTGCGGCGTGATTGTGCTGGGTCGCTCGTTGGGCAACATCATCCGCAACGGCGTGGTCAACGGTCCCGTCTATACTATCGAGGAAGACCTCGTGGGCGTGTATTTCGATCCGCTGGCCGAGACCACTGTGATGGTCGATAATGTGCCTGTGACACTCTATGGCGCACTCTACTGCAAGGACATGAACAACTTCGTGACCACGCAATATGTTGACAAGTCGCTCCAGCAGGAAGGACAGGTCGATTATATGCGCGAGTATTATGCTTTCTATGGCACGCAATATGAGAATTACTTCCCCAAGCGTCCCGACCGCTACGACCAGAGCAACTGGGTGAAGCTCACACTCTCTACCCAATATCCTGGCTATGACAACGTTGAAGGCAACAAGGATGCACAGTTAGCACTGCTGAGGGACTATGTGGGCAAAGTGCTGCCTGCCGAGAGCGTGCGTGGTCAGCTGGTTAACAACTTCAATCCCGAGATGCACCTTGCACTGCAGGCACTGCCCGATGCCGCCACGCTTGCCGACAACAACTACAAGGACAGCCCCAACGTGTTTATCACCAGCAGCTTCGTTGGCAGCCAGAAGGGTGTTGACCCCTATAATCATGAGTTTAACATGTTCTTCGTCACTCCCAAGCCGCAAGAGTATGCCGACATCACCTGGGCTCTGTACAATGGCAATAACGAGTTTGTGGTGTGTGACCGCGCCACCTATTACTTAGATATCACCGGCAAGGAATACTACATGAATGGCTTTAACCTGAACGGTTACTTCAAGGTGAAGTGGGATATGAATCAGAATGGCGATGTATCGGCCGATTTGGTTGACAACAAGCTGTATCAGTTCAAGGGTATCGTTCGCCTCATAGACGAAGGAACTGCCGGTGGCAGTGCTTCGGCACCGCGTCGTGCCGATGGCAGTGCCAACGATGGCAACGTTAAGCCCAAGCCTAATAATGTGACCTCGTCGCGCTACATCGTGTCTCCGCTCAACCTGAGTGCTACCGATGAGCATAATCTCATTACCGGCATTAAAGACCTGACCGGCGATGCTGCCGTCAAGCAGGTGGTGAGCGTTAGCTATGTGGATGTTACGGGCAAGATGAGCAACAGCCCGTTCGACGGCGTGAACATCGTGGTGACTCGTTATAGCGACGGAACGACCTCGACCAGCAAGGTAGTTAAGTAATTCAGAATGCTGAATTAGGAATTATGAATTATCGCGATGCAATGAAGCCTGACAAGGGCGAGCGGTAGCGATTAATAGCCATGGGGCTGACGCACACAATCTGCGCCAGCCCCATTCTTAATTCATAATTCATCATTCATAATTAGCAACGCATCTCGCTGGCGGCGGAAGGCATTGAACGAGTCGTAGATGTCGGTCAGCGCAATGTCGGCATTCTCGCTCTGCATCTGATAGAGCGATGCCGAGCCGCCTGTGGCCACGTTTTTGCCCTGCAGTGCACCATGCACACCCGAAATCTCTTCGAGCAGTTTCATCTGCAGGTTGATCATGTCGTAAGCCCCGAAGTCGGTAGCGTTGGCTTGAATTTGCTCGGGTCGTGCATCGCTCAGCGTGGGCGAGTAGGGAAGTATGCCGCCCGGTGAGCTCCACACGCGTCGCACGTCGTTCCATGTGAGTCCGTCGGGCAGTGCCGTGTCGGGGTATAGCAGCACCCCTTTGGCACTGTTCATCATAGCCTGATCGACGAGGCTGATGAGTCGGTTGAGATACTTCTGCTGGTCGATAACGTCCTCGACCATCGAGTGCACCTCGCCATCGATGAGCGGGTAGAAGCGCATCACAAAGGGGTGAGTGCCCTGCTGTGCGTCCCACTCGGCGAGCAGGTCGCCCATGGGCGAGAACCAGCGGCAGTGCCAGAAGTTGAGCACGTCCCATCGCATGGCCACATCGCTGCGAGCCCGCAGCTTGCGTGCTTGTGCCACGGGCACCACTTCGAGCTGTGCCGTGCGCTTGTTGTGGCACACCATCACCTCGCGGCTCTCGAGCGTCCACACCTCGATGGCCCTCAGGCGGTCGGTCTCGCTCGGTAGCCAGAAGTCGTCGGCCGCCTGGTTGTCGGCGCCCAGCTGTGTGCGACAGGCTGCCGTGCGGCTGTCGGCTTGTTCGCAGTAGAGCCTGCGCACCCATGCCGCTTTGCGCCGTGAGCCGCCAGCCACACGTCGCAGCAGTTGGGCGATGGAGAGGTCGTGCAACTGTCCCACCATGCGGCAGTCGCGGTTCAGAGGGTCGGAAAAGGCATTCACGATGAGTCGGGTGGGGTTCACGTTTGCGACGAAGGTGTGGGAGCTCCCGTTAGGCTCGTCAATGCGGTCGATGCGCTGTATGCAGCAGCCCGAGATGAGAAACTCCTCCAGAGCTCGCGCATCGAGCTCATTGAGTTCGCAACCGGTAGTGTGCTGTGAAGCGGCGTCGCTGCCCGTGCCGGCTTTCTTCTCCTTGTCGATGACCTGTGCGCGAAAGCGTCCCACAACGGTCTTTACCAACTGGCGTATCATGTTGTTGGTGACAGGTGTGGTGCCGGCACGTGAGAAACGCTCCCAGTCGGTGACGGCATCGCCATCGGCGTTGACCGACAGGTCGCCCCACTGGTTGCCAAAGGTGAAACGTTTGTTTCTTGCCCGCGAGCTACGCAGGTTGCTGCTGTTCATCCACGCTTCGAAAGCACGATGCAACACCTGCACATCGGCAGGGATTGTGGTGCCCGTTTCGTTGTTAAAAGATAGTGTCATTTTCATGGTAAATTTAGTTGAACGGGCACAAAATTACCGGCGGGGATTACCCGCCGGCAATGTCAATCGCAGTCTCTTTCTTATTCGTCTCTTGTGAACTCAAACATGCTAGAAGTCCAACATGGCAGCAGTCAGCGAGGGGATGCGCTATTACTCAAATTGTTACACCTCGTCGCCCGCCAGGAAGGTGCGTTCGATGATGGGCGTGGTGTAGGCATACGGGATGAAGTCGATGCTCGGGATGGGGCGTGTGATAAAGAAGTTTGCCACCTTGCCCACGGCTATTGAGCCGTAGTCGGCGCTCAGTCCCATAGCAGCGGCGCCGTTGATGGTAGCGGCGTTAAGCGCTTCGGCGGGTTGCAGTCGCATCTTGATGCATGCCAACGACACCACAAATTTCATGTCGCCGCTGGGTGTGGAGCCCGGGTTATAGTCGCTGGCGATGGTCAAGGGCAGTCCGGCATCAATCATCTTTCGGCCCGGTGCAAACGGCATGTTCAGGAAGAACGACGTGCCCGGCAGTGCTGTGGGCATAGTCTCGGCATTGCGCATGAGTGCGATGTCGTCGTCGGTCATGCTTTCGAGGTGGTCAACCGACAGTGCATGGTGCTTCACCGCCACTTCCACGCCGCCCGATGGTGCCAGTTCCTGGCCGTGTATCTTGCCTCGCATGCCATGTTTGGCTCCCGCTTCAAGGATGCGTGCGGTCTCGTCGGGTGTGAAGAAACCCTGGTCGCAGAACACGTCCACGAAGTCGGCGAGTCCTTCGGCAGCCACCGCGGGAATCATCTCGTTGATAACGAGGTTAACGTAGTCGGCCTGGCGCCCGGCATACTCGCGTCCCACGGCATGAGCTCCGAGGAAGGTAGCCATCACTCTCAGGCGCGTGCTCTCTTGAATGCGTGCTATCACACGCAGCATCTTCAGCTCGTCCTGGGTGTTGAGTCCGTAGCCGCTTTTGATCTCGATGGCTCCGGTGCCTTTTTTTATCACCTCGTTAACACGCTGCATGGCCTGCTCGTAGAGCTGATCTTCGGTCATGGTGTGCAGTCGGTCGGCGCTGTTGAGTATGCCGCCTCCGCGCTTGGCAATCTCGGCATAGCTCAGTCCGTTGATTTTATCTACAAACTCCTGTTCGCGGCTGCCGGCATACACAATGTGTGTGTGCGAGTCGCACCAGCTGGGCAGCACGGTTCCTCCGGCTGCATCTACTATGGTGTCGGCCTGGGTGGGTGCCGGGCGGTTGTCGGTGGTGTCGAAGTCGGAGATGATGCCGTCTTCACACAGCATCCACGCATTTTCGATGGTGTCAAACGTGGCCATGTCGGCACCGGCTTTACGGAGCACACCCCCGCCGTCGATACCGGCGAGGGTGGCAATATTGTTTACGAGCAGTTTCATTGACGCAAGAATTGGATGGCTTTTTCAATGTGAGGATACATCACGTCGTCATCGCTGATGAATGGCACCACCTTGCGGAAGTCGTCGTGAATCTTCTCGATGGCAGGCGACGACTTGAGCGGACGGCGGAACTCGAGTGCCTGGGCGGCGTTGAACAGCTCGATGGCGAGCACGCGCTCGGTGTTGAGCACCACCTTATACAGCTTGATGGCAGCATTAGCCCCCATGCTCACAAGGTCTTCCTGGTCTTGGCACGATGGTATGCTGTCGGTGCTCGACGGCATGGCCAGCGACTTGTTGAGGCTCACCACGCTTGCTGCGGCATATTGTGTGATCATGAAGCCGCTGTTGAGGCCGGGGTTAGCCACGAGGAAGTCGGGCAGGTCGCGTGTGCCGCTCACTAAGCGATAGATGCGGCGCTCGCTGATGTTGGCCAGCTCGCTCAGGGCTTGTGCTAAGAAGTCCATGGGCAGTGCAATGGGCTCACCGTGGAAGTTGCCGGCACTGATAATCAGATCCTCGTCGGGGCACACGGTGGGGTTGTCGGTAGCGCTGTTGATCTCGGTGTCGATGACCGATTTCACATAGCGAATGGTGTCCTTCACTGTTCCGTGCACCTGAGGCATGCAGCGGAACGAATAAGGATCCTGCACATGGGTCTTGGGTTGCTTGATGAGCTCGCTGCCTTGCAGCAGTTGCTTGATGTGGGCTGCAGTCTCAATTTGTCCCTTGTGGGGACGCACTAAGTGCACCGCCTCGGTAAACGGCTCGATGCGTCCGTCGTAGGCTTCGAGCGACATTGTTCCAATCTTGTCGGCCCAGTCGCTCAGTCGCTGTGCGTGCAGCAGTGCCCACACGGCGAAGGCTCCCATGTTTTGCGTGCCATTGAGCAGTGCCAAGCCTTCCTTGCTTGCCAGCTGGATGGGTTTCCATCCCTTCAGGGCGAGTATCTCGGCACCGGTCATTACCTTGCCGTCATATTCCACTTCGCCTAATCCCACCAGTGGCAGGCACAGGTGAGCTAATGGCACCAGGTCGCCCGAGGCACCCAGCGAGCCTTGCTTATACACGATGGGGCACACGCCCTCGTTGAAGAAGTCGATTAGGCGCTCCACGGTGTCGAGCTTGCAGCCCGAGAAGCCGTAGCTAAGCGATTGCACCTTGAGCAGGATCATGATGCGCACAATCTCGTTGGGGACGCGCTCGCCCACACCGCATGCGTGCGATTTCATGAGGTTGATTTGCAGCTGCGACAGCTGGTCCTGGCTCACGCTCACCTTGCACAGCGAGCCGAAGCCGGTGGTAACGCCGTACACGGGTACGGGGCTGCTTGCTATTTTTTCGTCAAGATATGCGCGGCAACGCTCAATGCGCTTGCGTGCATCGTCGCTAAGTTTCAGTTTCGCGCCTTTTTCGATTATTTCGCCCACACGCTCTATAGTGAGGTGCTCGGCACTGATTTCATGTGTCATTTGTTTTGTTTATGTTAATTAGAGGTTTTGTGTTGTAGTTAGTTGTTCTAATGAATTTGCAAAGGTACGAAATAATTAATAATTAATAATTAATAATTAAGAATTATTTGACTGGTGGGGGCGCTTCGCTGATGGGACTGATGGGGCTACTGGGGGGTGCTTCGCTGATGGGGCTACTGGGGCTGATGGGACTGATGGGGCTACTGGGGGGTTCTTCTCTACTGGGGCAACTGGGGCTGGTGGGACAGGTGATTATAATTGCAGGCTCCCGGCCTGCAATGGGTCGGGAGCCTGTAAGGTTGCCGCTATGGCGTCGCTGATGCTTCGCGCGGCATTAATCTTCAATCTTGTTATAGCAGTCGAGCAATGCTTGTGCAGTGCGCTCGGCGGTGTGGTGCGCTGCAAAGTCGCGTCCCCGTGCGCTTAGCGAGTCGTGCAGCTCTTGCGATGCGCAGATAGCGTCGATGGCTTCGCGCCAGGCCTTGGGTGAGTCGTCGGTAGTGACCATAACGGCATCGCCGGCTTCCTGGGCCATCATGGTGCCGGGATTGACGATTACCGGTGTGCCGCTTGCCATGGCCTCAAGCATCGACAGGCTGTAGAACTCGTGCTGCGCGGGACATAGCACTGCCGTGGCTTGCTGGTAGATGTTGGGCAGGTCCACAGTGTGCAGGTGTTTCACATGCACTACTTGGTCGAAGAGGTTGTGGTCGTTCACATAGGGTCGGATAACATGGCGGTAATAGTTGGTGCTTTTACCCATCAATACTAATGCCACATCCTTGTCGTTAAGATTCTGGACAGCTTTCACCATGTCGAGCAGTTTCTTGCTCTTTTCAAGCGGTCCCATCACAAGCACGAAGCGCCGTGGGAGACCATTCTGGCTGGCCAGGGCTTTCTTTGCGTCGTCGTGAACGCGTTTAGAGAAATTAGTGTCGATGCATGGCGGCACGACATCGATTTTACTGGCATCGATGTTGAAATTCTGCATGATCATGTTTTTTCCCCACTGGCTGGGTGTGACTATGCGCTCGGCCATGTTGACGCTGTGCTTGAGGGCACATTTTTCCTTGATGCGAGTCCACAGCCCCAGTTCCTTGGCATTGAGGATGCATTCCATGTCGTTGACGCTCACCACCCAGTGTGCGTGTGAGCCGCCCTTCCTAAAAGGCAGTAATCCGCACAGCCCATGATAGATGCGCACATGATGGCGATGAAGGTCTTTGCCCAGTCCGTCGCCCCAGCGCCACAACTTATTGATTAGGCCATATCGAGGCTGGCGTATTATAACACTCGGGTTTGCCAGTAGCGAGGTTAGATGCCGATTTTCGCTTGATATTTTGCTATAAATGATAAATTTGTTTTTCGGGGCATGTTTGGCAACAGCATTAATCATGCTTCGGCACAGATTGCCACGGCTGGTGTGGTTAAATACTGCCCAGTAGCCGTCAAATCCAATGTTCATTATTTTTGTGTCGTGTTTATGTCTGAAAAAATCCAGAATTAAAGATTATGGCTTTATGTTTGTAAAAGTGGGGATGCAAAATTAATGCTTTTAGTTTAGTTACCATTGTTTGTAATAATTTTTTAACCAAATTTTTGGTAAAATTCTCTTTTTTTGTGGGCTTTCGGACTCTTCGGACTCTTCGGACACTTCGGGCTATTCTGGCCCTCAGCAATCACAACGACAATCAGAAGAGTCCGAAAAGTCTGAAGGGTCTGATGTGTGGGAGAGGTTGGTGTGGTGCTTTGAGCTGCGGCGGCTGTTTCGGGTGTTTCGGGCCGAGGCACATTATTAAATTTATAATTCTTAATTCATAATTCATAATAAATTTGTAATTTTGCAACTTAGTCACGGCGCGTGGCAGAAAAGTATTGTGAACCAACAACTTATTTATAAATAATATTATCGACATGAACCGACTTGTTGAATGTGTTCCCAACTTCAGTGAGGGACGCAATATGGAAATTATCAACCAAATTACCGATGTTATCAAACGTTCAGCCGGTGTGAAACTTCTTGACGTGGATCCGGGTGAGGCTACTAACCGCACCGTTGTGACCTTCGTGGGCACTCCCGAGGCGGTGGTAGAGACTGCCTTCCAGGCAGTGAAGCGTGCCGGTGAACTCATCGACATGCGTGAACATCACGGTGCACATCCGCGCATGGGTGCTACCGATGTGTGTCCTCTGATTCCCATTGCCGGCATCACTCTCGAAGAGTGCGCCGCCCTGGCCCGCCAGCTGGCCGAGCGCATAGCCACCGAGGCCGGTATTCCCTGCTACTGCTATGAAGCAGCCGCATTCACGCCCGAGCGCCGCAACCTGGCCGTGTGCCGCCAGGGTGAATATGAGGCTCTGGCCGAGAAGCTCTCGACGCCGGGCAAGCAGCCCGACTTCGGCGCCCGTCCACTCGACGAACAGGTGGCCCGCACCGGTTGCACGGCAGTGGGTGCCCGCGACTTCCTGATTGCTACCAACTTCAACCTGAATACTACCAGCACTCGCCGTGCCAATGCCATCGCATTTGATGTGCGTGAAAAGGGCCGTCCGGTGCGCGAGGGTAATCCCATCACCGGCACTCCCAAGAAAGACGAGAACGGCAAGGTGATCATGCAGCCCGGCACGCTCAAGGGCACTAAGGCCATCGGCTGGTATATCGATGAGTATAAGATTGCTCAGGTGTCGATGAACATTACCGACATCAATGCCACACCGCTGCATGTGGCCTTCGACGAGGTGTGCCGCTGTGCACAAAATCGCGGCGTGCGCGTGACCGGTACCGAGATTGTGGGCCTGATGCCCAAGCGCTGCCTTATCGACGCCGGTAAGTATTTCCTTGAGAAGCAACATCGTTCGACGGGTATTCCCGAGTGCGACATCATTGAGATAGCTATCCACTCGCTTGGACTGGACGATCTCAAGCCGTTTGATCCTAAGGAGAAAGTTATAGAGTATATGATTGCCGACGACAGCGAGAAGAAGCTGGTTGACCTCACCGTGACCGGATTTGCTCACGAGACCTCTCGCGAGTCGCCCGCCCCCGGTGGAGGCACTATCTCGGCCTATATGGGTGCTCTGGCCGCCGCCTTGGGTGCAATGGTTGCCAACCTGAGCAGTCACAAGCCCGGATGGGACGACCGCTGGCATGAGTTCAGCCAGTGGGCCGACAAGGGTCAGGCCATCGTGACCGAGCTGCTTCACCTTGTGGATGAGGACACGCAGGCATTCAACCGCATCATGGCTGCCTTCGGAATGCCTAAGAAGACCGACGAGGACAAGGCTGCCCGCAGTGCCGCTATTCAAGAAGCCACGCTCTATGCCACTCAGGTGCCCCTGCGCACGATGAAAGAGTCGTTCAAGGCTTTTGAGATTTGCAAGCAGATGGCTCTCGAGGGCAATCCTAATAGCGTGAGCGACGTGGGCGTGGGCTCGCTGGCTGCACGTGCCGCTGTGCTGGGTGCAGGACTGAATGTGAAGATCAATGCCGGCTCGCTCAAGGACCGTGCCCAGGCCGAAGCTCTTATTGCCGAGGCTAACGACCTCATTGCCAAGGCCAATGCTGCCGAAGCCGAGATCTCACAAATCGTTGAGAGCAAGCTCTGATAGCCAGTCGGCACCGACCATAGAATAGCCATAAGCCCGATGACGCACGCGTGTTTCATCGGGCTTATGTTTGTTTTTATGCCAGTGGAATGGCGAGCTCGCCGCGTGCCACGATGCAGCTGTTGCCCCCCACCCATATTTCTCCGCCTTCGAGCAGTGTAGTGGCCACTACGGCCGGCCTGCCCATGGCCTCACCTTGCAGAAACCGGCATTGTGCTTTGCCGGCAATGATGCCGCGTCGCAGCAGGTAGTGTGTGAGAGCCGCGTTGGCAGTGCCTGTGGCCGACTCCTCGGGAATGCCGTATAGTGGCCCGAAGTTGCGCACATGAGCCGTGTAGCCGTCGTCGCTCAGTGCAAACGCGTGGACGCCGGTAACGTTTAGCTCCTTGCTTACCCGGGCCAGAGCATTCATGTCGGGTTCCATGCTGTTGAGCAATTCGACGGTGGCAACGGGCATCATGACGTCGGGTAGTCCCGTAGAGATGATTTCGGGTGGCATGTCGGGCCACTGTTGCGCAGTGTTTCCGGCCATGATGTGGTGCAGCCTGCCGGTGTCGATGTTGTCGTGTATAAACCTTGCCGGTGCCATCTGCATCATCACACTGCAGTCGGTGCCGGCCTGCATGTGCAGCTCTCCGGCTTGGGTGTGCAGCAGGCATGTGGCGCCGTGCTCGACGATGCCCTCTTGTAGCATCATCCCGAAGGTGGCTATCGTGGCGTGTCCGCACAGATCCACTTCGCCGCAGGGCGTGAAATATCGCAGGGTAAACTCTCCGGCACCGTGCATCTGCACGAATGCTGTTTCCGAAAATCGGAACTCGGCAGCAACTTGCCGCATCGTTTCGTCGGCCGGAAAGGGCATGCCGGCGTCAAGTAGCACCACGGCGGCGGTGTTGCCGCCGAAGGGCGCTTTAGTGAATGCGTCTATAATATAGTATCTCATAAGCTATTGGCATGATTAGTGTGATGAATTCAGATAGAATGGGAAGTTGCTAACGCTTTGATTACCGATGGGTTCGTCAAACTCATGTTAAAGGGGTGGCTTGAAAAACCAAGGGGGTCGAAACTGAATTCGACCCCCTTAACTGGCGCTTCAAGATGGACTTGAACCAACGACCCCATGATTAACAGTCATGTGCTCTAACCAACTGAGCTATTGAAG
>DGVT01000015.1 GCA_002395965.1 Porphyromonadaceae bacterium UBA4277 | reverse complement strand
GATACAGGTATTCAGGCTGACGCGATAGATCCACGTGCGGATGTTCGCACGTCCCTCGAACTTATTGAATCCCCGCCACAGGTTGATGAGCGTCTCCTGGAAGAGGTCGTTCACCTCGTCTTGGTCGCTGGAGAACATGTAGCACACGGTGTAGATGGTGCTCTTGTGCTCTTTAACGGTGTGGGCAAACTGTGCTTCTAAATCGCTCATTATGAACTCAAGATTTTTGTTATTCTAACCATTAGACGCAAAACTCTCTAAATAGTCACACTTATCGACAGATTATTTTCAAAAAAATGGCCGCCCGGTTTCGTCTGTGTGACCATTGGCGACCATTAGTTCTTGCTCATTTCAATACCGGCACCATTCGCTCGAGTGCCTGCATCATGGGCTCGCGCGGCATTGCCAGGTTAAGGCGGATGAAGCCTTGGCCGGCTGCGCCATACATCGTGCCGCTGTTCACCGCCACACGTGCCTGGCTGAGCAATGCCTGAGTAACCTCATCGCTGCTCTTGTGCAACGATGTGATATTGACCCATGCCAGATAGGTGCCTTCGAGAATGGTGACCGGCAGGTGGGGCAGTTGTGTCGCAAACAGTTTTTTCAGTGCGCAGTAGTTGCCCCAAATGTAGTCGTTCAGCTCGTCGAGCCACGAGGCGCCCTGATGCGTGTAGGCAGCCATGAGCGCTTCGACGCCTAGTGGGTTCACGTCGCAAATCTCGTTGATGTTAATGGCACGGTTAATTTGCTCGCGCCATGCAGCATTGCTGGTGACGATGTTGGCAATCTGCAGTCCGGCGATGTTAAACGACTTGCTTGGCGAGTTGCATGTGATGACCATGTCTTGCATCAGTGGCGAGATACTCGCCATGGGCGTGAAGTGCTGCCCCGGCATAACCAGCTCGCAGTGTATCTCATCACTCACGATGATAACGTTGTGGCGGCGGCATATTTCGCCCACCTTGATGAGCTCGTCACGAGTCCACACACGGCCGGCAGGATTGTGAGGGTTGCACATGAGCAGCATGAAGGCTTCGGGCCTTGCAGCACGGCGCTCAAGGTCGTCAAAGTCGATGAAGTAGCTGTTGTCGCGATAAATGAGTGGTGACTCGCTCACCCGGCAGCCGCTGTTGCGAATTGATGAGAAGAAACAGTTATATACCGGCGTGAGCACTATCACTTCATCATGGGCATGCGGTGTGAGCCCTTGAATGATGGCCGAGATGGCCGGTACCACGCCCGTGGTGTAAATAATCCAGTCGCGGTCGATATTCCATGCATGCCGCTTGCCAAACCAGTTGGTTATCGCGCGGTAGTACTCATCGGGAACCGCCACATAGCCGAAGATGCCGTGTTCCACGCGCCGGCGCAGTGCATCGATGATGCACGGTGCAGTGCGAAAATCCATGTCGGCAACCCACATGGGGGTCACATCGTTGCCGCCGGCATGATCCCACTTGTAGGAATGTGTTCCGCGGCGCTCAATGATTTCATCGAAAGGGCTGTGCTTTTCCATATTGCTGTGACGATTAATTACGGGTTTCAATCTTGCAGTCGGCCGGTGCCTTGATATTTTCGTCTATTATGACCTCACCGATGCTGTCGGCCACGATGCGTCCGCTGGCAGGATTTTTAATGCTGCGTATGTGTCCGCGAATGTCGGCTTGCACGGTAGAGTATTCAAATGCCAGGTCGCAATCGTCGCCGAAGGTGCAGTTTTCAAGCACCAGGTCATGTGCATAGCACAGTGGCTGCTGTCCGGTGATGTGGCAGTTCACAAGCCGCAAGTTGTGCGAGTGCCAGCCGATGAACTCACCGTTTAGTTCCGAGTCATAGACGGTGACATTTTCCACTTCCCAGAACGAGTCCTTTGTCGTTATCTTGGCATTTCGCACGACGACGTTTTTCACATACTGGAACACATACTTGCTGTCGCTTACCAGGCCGTCGATTTCGATGTTGCGGCTGAACATGAAGGGGTAGGTGCCTCCGTGCAGGGTGACGTTCTTTAGCTTCAGGCCGTTCACGCGCCAGAATGTTTCGTCGGCGTCGTTGATGACCACGTTTTCAAGCTCAAGATTGTTCATTTCGCGGAAGAACTTTGGTCCGTCGATCATGCTGTCGCGCATCACCATGTCGTCGCTGTACCATATTGCCGAGCGCGAGCCCGGTGCAAAGTAGCAGTTGGTGATAAGCGAGCGCTTCACATGCCAGAATGGGTACTTGCCAATGAAGCGGCAGTTTTCGGCTTCAATGTCGCTACACTCCTTGATGCCCGATTCCCCCTCGGTGATGGTTACATTCTCGATGCGCAGTTGATGGCTCTCAAACAGTGGACGTTCACCGCCGAAGCTTGCGTCTTTTATTGTTTTCATTGTTTCGTTAAGTTTATGTTATTGTTATAATTAAATTTAAGTTTCTAAAGTAGCTAACATGCTCAGATAGTGCTACAAAGTTCCTCTACGAGGCACTTTCCCGCGGCATGCTGTGACCAAGCTGCGAACCCCGCTGGGGTTCTTGCATGGTCTTTGGATAAACTGCTTACGTTCGGTAATGCTCAAACAAGTTTGGCATTACGCTCACTCATTCGCAGTTTTCACACAAAGTCGGGTCTTCGACCCGCCAGCGTCTTCGACGCTTTTGCTTGCTATTTTCAACATTTTATCTACTTTAGAAACTTGAATAATTAAATCTTTATCCAGCGTTGCGAGTGCAGCCGCACAAGGAATATAATTCCGCGGAAACACAGTTCGACACACATAGCCGTCCACACTCCCACCAGTCCCATTGAGCCGACCAATACTGCTGCCAGAGTCAGTCGCACAGCCCAAATGCTGAACACATTCATGAAGCACGGTGTGAGCGTGTCGCCAGCTCCCACCATCACGCCATAGCACACGATTGAGGCCGCAAACAGCGGCTCGGCAAATGCTTCGATGCGCAGCACAGCAGTACCGAGCTCTACGACTTGCGAGTCGGCCGACATGATGCTCATCATCACCGGTGCCGCGAAGAACAGCAGTACGCCCATGGCTCCCATAACTATCATGCCCATGCTCACTGTGATGTTGGCAAAGCGGCGCATCATGTCGCGGCGACGTGCCCCGGCACTTTGTCCCACCAGAGTGGTGGCTGCTTCCTCAATTCCATAGCCCGGCATGTAGCACAGGCTCTCGGCCGTAACAGCAAACGAGTTGGCGGCGATTGCAATGCTGCCTAATGGTGCCACAATAGCAGTGCACACCACCATAGCGGCATTCATCACCACATGCTGTAGCCCTATTGGGAAGCCAATGTTGAATGCCTTCTTGAGGCATGTGCGCTCGGGACGATAGCTGCCGCTGTCTTGCATCAGGTTCAGCTCCTTGCTGCGCACCAGCAGATAGTAAAGCATCATCAGGCACACGACCACCTCGGCAAGGATTGTGCCCATTGCAGCTCCCACCACTCCCATGCCTAAGCCCGGTAGGGTTATGTGCATACCAGCAATGCTGAAGTGGTGTGAAGGGAAAATAAACAGGAAGTTAAACACCACGTCGAGCACGCACATGAGTATGTTGAGTGTGCTTGGAATGCGCATGTTGCCGCTACACCTGAGCATACCGCCTGCCAGAAATTCCAGGATGAGGAATGGTATGCCTAACACGAAAATCAGGAAATAGCGTGATGCATTGTGCCTGATTGCCTCGTGAGCTCCGAGCCACTGAGGCAGATAGCCGCTCACAGCCACGCCAATCAATGTTATGATAGCTGCGAATGCCAGGCATGCCACCAGCGACTGCCGCAGCACACTGCGTGCGCGCGTGAAATCGTTGGCTCCTATGCAATGTGCCACTTGCACCGAGAATCCTGTGGCTACAGCGCTGCACAGTCCTCCAAAGAGCCATAGCGATGTTGATACCAGTCCGATTGATGCCGCCTCGTCCGACCCTAAGTGCCCGACCATGGATGCATCGATGTATTGCATCACAATGGATGATAGCTGTGCAAGCATTGCCGGCAGGCTCAGCTGAGCCGTGAGTGATATCTGCTCGCGCAGGGTCATAGACTTTCCCTGGCGAATGCGTGCAAGCAGTAGGTCGGTCGTGAACTTCATAATCTCAGAAATATTTTGCAAAGTTACGAAAAACTTCTTGATGCGGCGACACAAAAAAGCTCCGCCCGATTAGGGGCAGAGCCTTTTTTTATTGGATTAACAGAGTAATCGCTCTCTTTTTATTTCAGGCGCTCGATGGTGACGGCGCGGCTCAGAGGAGCGGTCTTAGGACCATTGTCCACATCGGGACGGTTGCTATCGTTGATCTGAGTGTTCAGACGATCAGCAGCAACTCCCTTACCAACGAGAGCGTTCTTGACGGTTGCAACACGGTCCTTACGGAGGCGAGTGTTGATCTTGTCGTTACCAGTGTAGGTATCGGCCCAACCAGTCAGCATGTAATTCTTGTTCTCATCAAGCATCACGTTAGCAACAGCGTCAACGATGTCGTTCTGTACGCCAACGATCTTAGAGACGTTGATGGGGAAGTAAACGGTAGCCAGAGGAGCGTCCTTGTCAACGGGCTTGGGACCGGGACCGGGAACGGGCTTGTTGCAGTTCTTCAGCTGGTTCTCGAGGTCGGCAATGCGACGGTCGGCAGCCTGCAGACGAGCTACGAGAGCATCACCCTGAGCATCGGTGTACTTGTAAGTGGGGCAAACGGGAACCACGGGAGCAGTCCAGTCACGCTTGTTGAACTTGTAAGCAACACCAAGCATTGCGCTGGGATACTCTGACCAAGTGCGGTTGCCAGCACCGTCAACGTGCTCTTGCATCATTTCGAAGCGGAGGTCGAGCAGGATGTCAACAGCGTTGCTCACAGCAAATGTGTTGAGCAAACCGGCACGGAGGCTGAGGTTACGAGCGGGCTTGTTGCCACCAGCATACTTCCAGTCGCCAGCGCCATTGTTTTCACGGTAGAATGCCCAGTGAATGCTTGCACCAACGTAGGGAATAGCGTTGTAGAAACGGCCGGGTGTGTAACCCATGATCCAGTTAGTGAGGTTCAGCATAGCGTCGCCAGCAACACCAACGTTGTTGAAGAACTGGAAGTTAGTGCCAGCCTTGTGGTTCAGCTTGTCATTCATGTCGGTACGGATTGCCATACCATAATTGGTAGCACCCTTCATCTGGTTAAATTCACCCATCACACGGAGTCCTACTACAGGAGAGAACCACTTACCAACAACTAAGGCGCCTTTCCAGCCGATACGCTTGCCAAAGTCAACACCGCGGTCATACTTCGACATCATAATACCAGCACCACCCATAGCACCGACAAACCAGTTGTCCTGGAAGCGGTTGAAAGTGTAGCCCTGAGCAGGATCCTCAACATAGGTCACTTCCTGTGCATTAGCAACAGCAGGAGCCATGAACATAGCGCATGCGAGCGCTATTAAAGTAATCTTTTTCATAGACTTACGTTAAATTTTGTATCTGTTAAACAATAAAAAAATTATATTCACACGCAAATTATTGTGCAAATGTATATCATTTTTTTGACATGGGAATAACTTTTTTCAAAAAAAATCAAAAAATTATCGATTTTTTTTCGTTTCAAGCCATTGGCGCACGTTTTCAGCGACTTTTTCGGGCGTGAACCCGAATTTGTCGTCGAGGACTTTGTAGGGTGCCGATGCTCCGAAGTGGTCGAGGCCATCGATGCGTCCGTTCACAATGCGTGAAAGTGTTGACGGCAGTCCTGCAGTGAGTCCATATTGTGGAATGGATGCCGGAATGACGGTCGAGCGATACTGCTCGGGCTGCTGCATGAACAGGCCGATGCTTGGAACCGACACGACTTGTGCGTTGATGCCGTGCTCTTTGATTATTCCGGCTGCAGCCACGAGTGTCGAGACCTCCGAGCCATTGCCCACGAGCACAACGTCGGGGTTTTCCACCTTATTTATAATATAGCCTCCTCGCTCGGCGCCCAATGCCTCGGCAAAACGGTTGCCCGATGCTGCCGGTAAATCGGTGATGTCTTGTCGCGAGAGTATCAGTGCCGTTGGGGTGAGGGTATTCTCCATTGCCATTTTCCAGCAGACGCTTGTCTCGGCTGCATCGGCCGGTCGCAGCACGAGCATGCTGTTGCGGCCGCTGTGGTTCTTGAGCTCTTCCATCAGGCGGATTTGTGCCTCTTGCTCCACCGGCTCGTGCGTGGGGCCATCTTCTCCCACTCTAAAGGCGTCGTGGGTCCAGATGAATTTCACGGGCAGTTCCATGAGTGCCGACAGGCGCACTGCCGGCTTCATGTAGTCGCTGAACACAAAGAATGTGCCGCAAGCAGCTATCACGCCGCCATGCAGGGCCATGCCGTTGATGATGGCTGTCATGGCCAGCTCGCTCACTCCGGCATGCAGGAATGCGCCGTTGAAGTCGTGATGCTTGAAGGCGCCGGCTACTTTCAGGAAGGCGTCGGTCTTGTCGCTGTTGGCAAGGTCGGCACTCGACACTATCATGTTGCCCACGTTGCGCGCCAGCTCGGCCAGCACGTTGGCACTGGCTGCGCGTGTGGCGATGTTGGGCTTGTGTGCAATCGCGCTATAGTCGATGGCGGGTATTTCACCCTTTATGTATCGGTCGAGCTCCTGGGCTTTCTCGGGTTTTTCTTTGCGCCACTTTGCAATCTGAGCTTCGCGCTTGGCTACCTTCTGTCGCAGTTCTGCTGTGCGGTCGCGATACAACTGCGAAACTTCGGGGAATACTGCCCATGGGTTGTCGATGTTGCCGCCCAAATTCTTGATGGTCATGGCATAGTCGGCTCCCGACTTGCTCAGGGGATTGCCGTGAGTGCTGCATTGTCCCTCAAAGTTCTCGCCTGTGGCTGTGAGGCAACCGCGTCCCATTATGGTGCGACCTATGATGATTGTGGGTCGTTCCTTTTCTTCCTTGGCATCGGTGAGGGCGCGGTCGATAGCTTCATAGTCGGTACCGTCAATTTCTATCACATTCCAATTCCAGGCACGGTATTTCATTGCAGTGTCCTCGTTGCTCACAGCATCGCAGTTGGTTGACAGCTGCACACGGTTGCTATCGTAGAACATGATAAGATTGCTCAGGCCCAGGTAGCCGGCAATGCGTGCAGCCTCTTGTGAGATGCCTTCTTGCACGCCGCCGTCGCTGATAAAGGCGTAGGTCTTGTGTGCAAACAGTTCGCCGAAGCGTGCTGCAATAAACCTCTCGGCTATTGCGCATCCCACAGCCATTACATGTCCTTGCCCTAATGGACCCGACGTGTTTTCCACTCCGTGGGCCACATCCAGCTCGGGATGGCCCGGAGTTGCACTGCCCCATGAGCGGAAGCCCTGTATCTCGCTGATACTGTAGCGTCCTGTCAGGTGCAATATTGAATACAGCATGGGCGACATGTGACCCGGATCCAGGAAGAAACGGTCGCGCACAAACCATTGCGGCATGTCGGGGTCTTCGAGTATGTGTTTGAAATACAGCACCGAGACAAAGTCGGCACCGCCCATGGCACCGCCCGGGTGTCCCGATTTTGCTTTCTCTACCATCGTAGCTGCCAGGATGCGAACATTGTCGGCAGTACGCTTCATCAGTTTAGAGTCAATCATATATTCTATAGAGTTTGTAAAAACACTTTCTTTTCAATTTACAAATTTACGACATCTTTTTTACACCTGCAATATTCCGTGCCACCAAATTCCGCGCCCTGTTAATAACTTTGCGATTTTATTCGGGGTCTTTCTCGGGGCTCTTTGGAAAGTATATCAAAATTAAAATATTGAGAATTAGCTGTGGAGTAAGCACAAACAGGCACTTGTAGTGCATCTTCGAAGCACTTTTTTGATTGGCTGTCAATCACCAAGCTGCGCAGACCTACGGCCTGCTTGCATGGTGTTAAGCAAGTAGTCGCATCTTTGATGCGCCTGCGTTTTCAACGCTTTAGTTGATTTTTGATACATTATTTTCGGACTCTTCGGACTCTTCGGGATTTATTGAAACATGCAAGAAGCCCGCCGGCATCGATGTCGGCGGGCTTCTTCTATGTCGTTACCCACATGTGGTGGCTGATGTTATTCCACTGGAATGTCGGTGTTGACGTTCTTGCATCCCATCATTGCGTAGTAGAGCAGATACACCAGGCCGATGAGCGGCACGATGTAGGAGAACATGTAGCCCAGGTTGCTGTCGGCAATGGCATTCTGGATGAGAGGCAGCACGCCACCGCCCACGACCATCATCATGAAGATACCCGATGCAGCAGCAGTGTATTTTCCGAGGCCTTCGGTAGCCAGGTTGAAGATGCTGCTCCACATCACCGATGTGCAAAGACCGCACAGCACAAGCAGCAGTGCGCTCACGGGCACCGTCTCCATAGCGAAGCCGTTGCCGGTGAAGGTGGGCATCGACGTGGTGACGTCTTTGCTGATGAACATAGCGCCGAGAATGAGCGCGATGCCCACAGCCGACACCACTATCATCATCATCTTGCTCGACACCTTGCTTGCAATGGCACCGCCCACCATGCGACCGATGAGCATCAGAAACCAGTAAGTGCCGGCTACCAGGCCGCCTATTGCTGCTGCGTTGGCAAGCAGGCCGGCGCCCTTGGCCGTAGTGTCGCTCAGATAGAAGTTGAGTGTTCCGGGGATGCCCACTTCAATGCCCACATAGATGAAGATGCCTATAGCACCGAGCACAAAGTGACGGAAGTTCCACGGTGAGTGCTCAAACTTGGTCTCACTGGTCACACGACCCATCTCAGGATCCTTGATAGGAACAAATGCCAGCACGATGAATGCAGCGGCAAATACAGCCATGGCGATAAACAGCACCAGGTTGATGTCGGCAAAGTCGGTCGATTTGGTCACCTCGCCGATGAGGGCACCCACAAGCATAGGAGTCAGTGTAGCTGCCAGTGAGTTGAAAGTGCCGCCAATCATGTTGAGCTGGTTGCCACGGTTTCCACCGCCGCCTATGAGGTTCAGCATCGGGTTGACCACGGTGTTGAGCAAGCACACCGACACACCCGAGATGAATGCTCCCATGAGATAAACCACGTTGTCGCTGTAGCCTTCAAGGGCTTCAATTCCCGAAATGAACTGAACCACCACGCCAATTAATCCAAGGCCTACGCCTGCCATGGCAGTCTTCTTGTAACCCACCTTGACGAGCATCTTGCCAGCCGGAATTCCCATGAACAGATAAGCAAAGAAGTTCATGAAATTTCCCATCATTGCCAGGAAGTTTGAGCCTCCCACCTCGGGGTCGTTTTTCATCACCACACCGATGGGTGCTGCCAGGTTGGTCACAAATGAAATCATTGCATACAGAAACATCATCACCACTATGGCTATGATGCTTCCACTTGTTCTTTTCTCGTTATTTGCCATTTTCTTTAATATTTTGTTTTCTTTTTTCAAAATGTGGCAGCAAAGTTACAATCATTAATTAAAATGACGAAACTTTTAGATGATTTTGTTATTTTCTGACACCGTCTTAATATGGCTTAATACTGCCTCTCTCCGAAGATTGCTGTGCCGATGCGCACGAGGGTAGAGCCATGTTTTACGGCTATGTGCCAGTCGTGGCTCATGCCCATGCTCAGCTGGTCGAAGGCATCGTCGTGGGCAAAAAATTCTTCCTTGACAGTGCTGAAAGTGTCGTGTACAAGTGCAAATTCCCGGTCGATTTGCGCCTGGTCGTCGGTGAGCGTTGCCATAGCCATTAACCCGCGTATGCGAATATTGTCCAGGCCCGACAATTCGCCCAGTGTGAGCACACTGAGCAGTTCCTCAACGGCAAATCCCGATTTGGCTTCCTCTTGAGCCACATGAAGCTGCAGCAGCACGTCGATGGTCTTGCCAATGCGGGCTGCCTCCTTGTTGATGAGTTGCAGCAGGCGCACACTGTCGGCACTCTCAATCATCGACACATGAGGGACGACTTGTCGCACCTTGTTGGTCTGCAAGTGGCCGATGAAATGCCAGTGTATGTCGGCCGGCATCTGCGGCACTTTGGCAACAAGCTCCTGGGCGCGGCTCTCGCCGAAGATGCGTTGTCCGGCATCGTAGGCCTGCATCACCACGTCGATGGGATGAAACTTTGAAACTGCCACCAGCTGTGTGCCGGCGGGCAACTGCTGCTTGACCGAAAGTAGATTTTCTCTTACACTCATGACTGTGTGTTAACAATTATTTTCGATGCTCATAGTTTAATTCTCGGCCTTGTCGGCGATAGTCTTGGTAAGGTTGGCGCCGAAGACGTCCATCAGCGGCGTTTCGACTATCGATGCTATTTCATAGTCGGCAAGGGTGTCTTTCATGCTGTCGGTGAACACAGCCAGTGCCTGGCTGAAGTCGGAAGCCTGTACCATCTGGTAAGATGCGGTGCGCTTTTCAACGGCGGTTTTCTCGTCGATAGTGATGAAGTTTGTTTTCACTTTATACCACTTGTCGCCTGTTTCGTTATAGAAAATGTCGCTCAGGTTAACTCGCTTCACTGCGCTTACCGAGAATTCGCCCGAGATGTATGGCTCCATCTCCTCGGTTATGCGTGCTTCGGCCTCGGTAAACGACAGGGCATCTACAAGATAGGCTTCGGTTACTGTCTTCTGCACGCCATCGTCCATCATCTTATCAAATTTCACTTTACATTCAAACCATTGACTCATAATTGTTCCTTTCTATTTTTTTCGTTATTAAAAATTCCAATATCATTTTCGCGCTGTGGGTCTTAAACACGCAATGCCATCAGCGCCTTGTCATACTCGGCCTTCATTTCGTCGATTACCTGGGCTACCGTCTGTATGGGTTTCCCTTTCATCAGGCTCGCCACTTGACCAATCTCGAGCTCGCCATTATCGAGGTCGCCGTCGAAGATGCCCAATCGTGACTTTCCTGTCCCGATAATCTCAAGCAGTTGTTCGGGCGAGGCGCCTTCATTCTCGGCTTGCTCAATGGCATCGAAAAATCCTCCGCGCACCAGGCGAGTGGGCGAGAGCTTGCGCAAGAGCAACTTGGTGTCGCCTTCGTTCAAGTTAAGGCACAGCTGCTTAAACGCATCGCTGGCGCTACTTTCCTGAGTGAGTGCAAAGCGTGTGCCTATCTGCACCCCCTCGGCCCCCAGCACTTGCATGGCAAGAATGGCATCGCCTGTGGCAATGCCGCCTGCGGCAATGAGTGGCAGCGACGTGGCACGTCGCACAGCAGGTATCAGGCACAACGTTGTGGTCTCTTCACGCCCGTTGTGACCGCCGGCCTCAAAGCCCTCGGCAACCACTGCATCCACACCGGCCTGCTCACACTTAATGGCAAATGTGCTCGAAGCCACCACATGAGCCACCTTAATGCCTCGCTCATGCAGCCACGAGGTCCACTTCTTGGGGCTGCCGGCACTGGTAAACACCACCGGCACATGCTCTTGGGCTATTACGTCCATAATCTGTGCTGCATCGGGTTTCATCAGTGGCACGTTCACGCCGAAAGGCTTAGCGGTGGCTTGTCGGCATTTGACAATGTGCTCCCTAAGCACTTCGGGTGTCATCGATCCGGCCCCAAGCAGCCCCAAGCCACCGGCGTTGCTCACGGCAGCAGCCAGTCGCCATCCGCTGCACCACACCATGCCGCCGGCTATGATAGGCAGCTCAATATCAAACAGTTGGGTTATTCTTCCTTTCATCATAAAATTTACTTTTTCAAACAAAAGGCAAAATTACGACAAAACGCTCGAAATGGCAAATTTTGGAGCAGCGAGGGCAAAGAAAATTCTTGAATTTGCTTTGCCGAGTCGTGACAAAATAAGGTAGGGCCAAATTTTGGAGCAGCGAGGGCAAAGAAAATTCTTGAATTTGCTTTGCCGAGTCGTGACAAAATAAGGCAGGGTCTTCTTGATTATCCCTCATGGCGTTGCCCTAGGCTGAGGGCTTTCCGGACTTTTTGTGTGGACTCAGTTAGTGGTGAAGTTCCTCTACGAGGCACTTTTCTAAGTCGCTGCTTGTGACCAAGCTGCGTGCATCTACGATGCACTTGCATGGTCTTTAACATAATGTCGGGTCTTCGACCCGCCTGACCTCTCTCGAGGTCATTCTCTGCTTTTGATGCGCCCTCCATTATCAGCTTTTGAAACGCCCTCCATTCTCTGCTTTTGATGCGCCCTCCATTATCAGCTTTTGAAACGCCCTCCACTCTTGGCTTTTGGTACGCCCTCCATTCTCTGCTTTTGAAACGCCCTCCATTATTGGCTTTTGGTACGCCCTCCATTCTTGGCTTTTGATGCGCCCTCCATTCTCGGCTTTTGATGCACCCTCCATTATCAGCTTTTGGTGCGCCCTCCATTATTGGCTTTTGGTACACCCTCCATTCTCTGCTTTTGGTACGCCCTCATTTTGGGGCGATTGTCGGTTTTTTGGATTGCTGTGGCGAAATTTGTGGTATTGCGCTGAAAGATAATGATTTGCGGCCGAATGTTAGAGCATGGGCTAATGTCGCTGATTAAAAATAACTGCATAAATCACGCTACTTTGAAAAAAAAACTATAATTTTGTAATGTCGCAACATAGCTGTTGCATCATATTATAATAGGTTATGCGATACATTTGGTTGACACTGGTGCTCTTGTTATTTGTGCCGATGCCGTCGATGGGACAGACGTCGGAGCAGCCGCCCGTAGCCGAGTTGCAGGACACTGTTAAGCGGCAAAACAAGTTTCAGCAGATTAAGTCTAACATTATGCAGCGCATCAATGACAAGCTCAATGAACCATACGACACCACTCGCAACAGTGGCTACTGGTGGCGTGCAATGAAGCATGGAAAGGTCGATTTTAACGATCCCACAATGGGCTACTCTAAGTTTCTGCTTTTTTGCTACAAAGTGTATAACTGGGGTGACAAGGCTTTCAACAGTTATGACTCGGCCTACGTGGTCCCGACGGGTAAAAACTGGAAACTGACTTTCAAGAACCAGAACTGGATTGACAACTTCGGTGGCGGAAACGAAACTGGTCGTGCCGTCTTCACCAGTGGCGCTGCAAGCAATGTGGGATTGTACTTGTCGTTCATGGCAGTTTCGGTGGGCTATTCGCTTGACGTTGACCGCCTCTTCGGTGCCAAAGGTACCAGTGAGATGATGGAATTCTCGTTCACCTGTGCGCGCTTCACTGCCGAGTTTCTCAAGACCACCAACACAGGTGAGATGAGCACTCGGGTGAAGTATGACGGTAGCGGCTGGCGTCATGGTGATAAAATGAAGGCCCTGCGGCGCAAGACGATGGGTGTGAATGCATACTATTTCTTCAACAATCGCAAGTATGCCCGTGCAGCAGCATATTGCTATTCAAAGTATCAGCGAAGGAGTGCGGGGTCGGCCTTAGCCGGTTTCTCGGTCATAAACTACGACTTCAGGGTGGACACTCTGGCGCTTACGCCAGCGCAATTTGAAGATTTTAAGGGCTTAGGAACGGCTCATGTTCGCTATACCGACTATTGTCTCAAGGGTGGTTATGCCCACAACTGGGTGCTGAGTCGAAAGTTCCTGCTCAATCTCACGGGTCTGGTGGGCGGTGGCGTGAAGCACATTCACAGCACTGAGTATATGCCATCGAGTAACACTGGTGCCCTCAACCTGAGCGGCAACTTTGCCATAACGTTCAATCACAAGCGTTATTTTGCAAGCCTTAAGGGCAATGTGACCACATGCATGAATTTTGCCGAGGGGCACGACTTCAATTACACCATAGCCGACTTCACAACCGTGCTTGGCATCAGGTTCTGATATTTTGCCCGCCTTGCACTAAAGTATCATAGTGCGCTAAGAGTCAGCTCTTATAAAATGTGACTAAACTTTTACAATAGCCAAAAGTGAAGTTCCTCTTCGAGGCACCTTGCTAAGTCGCTGCCTGTGACCAAGCTGCGTGCATCTACGATGCACTTGCATGGTCTTTGACACGAAGTCGGGTCTTCGACCCACCCGACCTCTTCGAGGCCATTTTTGACTTTTGATGCACTCTCTAATTTCGGCTTCGGCTAGGAAAAAGCAAAGATTTCTTTGCTTTTTCGCTCGCCTTGCACTAAATTTGCAAAGAAATTGGGCTGAGTAGTTGATTGACTGTGTTAGTCGGTTGATTTTCAGCGGTTTATTTATTTGCATAAAGTCATCAATGTGTTATGACAGTAAATCCCGATAAGCAAAAACTGCTCGACTTGCGCTACTTGCGCATGGCGCAGATTTGGGCTGAAAATTCTTATTGTAAACGTCGCCAGGTGGGTGCGCTGATAGTAAAAGACAAGATGATAATCAGCGATGGCTATAATGGCACTCCCATGGGCTTTGAGAATGTGTGTGAAGACGAAGCCGATCATACCAAGGCCTATGTGCTTCATGCCGAAGCCAATGCAATCACCAAAGTAGCCCAGAGCAATAACAGCAGCCTTGGTGCCACGCTATATGTTACCACATCGCCATGCATTGAGTGCTCGAAGCTGATTATCCAGTCGGGCATCCGCCGAGTGGTGTATGGCGAGGTGTATCGCATCACCGATGGCATCGAGCTGCTGCAGCGTGCCGGCATAGAATGTGTGCAGATGAATGTGGAGTGCTGAAGCGAGCTTGCATTCCCGAAAATAAACCAGTCAGAGTATTGCCGAGCCAATCTCGGTGAAGCCGAAGAGTTCCAACAAATTACATCTAAAAAATATTGCCTTTAGCAAGATTATGGCAACCAAAACAAATCCCCGCCCTCCCTACCTGTGGATGCCGCTCCTGATAGCGGCTGCAGTGGTTGTGGGTATTCTTATCGGTAATCGTTTCACAAGCCGCCGCTATGCCGCCGACAACGATCGTAAATTGAACACCATTCTCAATCTTATAGCCAATGACTATGTTGACACGCTAAATATCGATGACCTGATTGAGCAGTCGATTCCCGAAATCCTGAGTAATCTTGATCCTCACACGGTCTATTTTAGTGCCGATGAGATAAAAGCAGCCAACGAGGAACTGAGTGGCAGCTTCAGCGGCATCGGCGTGTCGTTTATGATCCTTAACGACACGGTAAACATTGTGGAGGTGATACCTGGCGGTCCGTCGGAGAAGGTCGGCCTCCTGGCCGGCGACCGCATAGTGTCGATCGACGACTCGGCCTTTGTGGGTGAAAAGGTTAACAATAACGAGGTTATGAAGCGTTTGCGCGGTGAGAAAGACACCAAGGTGAAATTAGGCATCAGCCGCAAGAATGCGTCGAAAACGCTGTATTTCACCGTTACTCGTGGTGATATACCCGTAAACTCGATTGATGCGAGCTATATGCTCGACAAGACCACCGGCTACGTTAAGGTGAATCAATTTGGGCGCACCACCTACGATGAGTTTATCACAGCCATGGCCACTCTGCAGGACGATGGTGCCAAGCGTTATATCATCGACTTGCGCGGCAATGGCGGTGGTTATATGGAGATGGCCATCTACATGGCTAACGAGTTTTTGGCCGACAACCGTCTGATAGTATATACTAAGGGGCGCTATAAACGTGACGACTCGCAGTTTTGGAGCGACGGGACCGGTAACTTCCAGGATGCTGAGGTGGTTGTACTCATCGATGAGTTCACCGCCAGTGCCAGTGAGATCTTTGCCGGTGCATTGCAAGACAACGATCGCGGCCTGGTGGTGGGTAGCCGCTCGTTTGGCAAGGGGCTTGTTCAGCAGCAGCTCACGCTGCCCGACAGCAGTGCCATCAGGCTCACCATAGCCCGCTACTATACGCCCAGCGGCCGGTGCATTCAGAAGGACTACAAGGGCGGCATGTTCAATTATGAGAAAGAACTATATGACCGCTACATGAGCGGTGAGATATACAGCCAGGACAGCATGAAGATTGATAAGAGCCAGGTGTTCAGGACTTCTACGGGTCGCATGGTGTATGGTGGCGGTGGTATCGTTCCCGATATCTTTGTTCCTCGCGACACATCGGGCATCACCTCCTATTACATCGATGTGGCCAATGCCGGCCTGCCGCAGAAGTTTGCGTTCTCTTATGTGGATCGAAATCGCAAGTCGCTTGCTCAGATGGCCGATTACAAGCAGTTTCTGCGCACACTTCCCAGCGACGAAGTGCTGCTCGGGGAGTTTGTGGACTTTGCATCGACGCAGGGAGTTCCGGCTCGCTGGTACTATATCAACCAGTCGCGCGAGGTGTTGCTGACAAGCATCAAGGCACTTGTAGCCCGCGACATGTTTGGCAGCGAAGCGTTTTACCCGATCTACAATCGCAATGATGTCACCATTCAGACAGCCTTGAAGGCGCTCAACAAGCACAAGGCCATGTTCCCAATTTTACCATCGAAGTGAATCGCATGACAGCAAATGATGAAATAATGGCGCAGAAGAAACAGCTGCGCCGTGAAATGCGCCAGCGCAAGGCCGCTTTAAGCCCTCAGCAGAAACTTGCCGAGGCACAGGTTGTGTTCTCGGCCGTTGAGCAGATGCCAGAGTTTCGGCATGCCGACTCGGTTCTATTTTATTATTCACTCCCCGACGAATTGCCCACCCATGAGGCACTGGTGCGCTGGTGTGGCATGAAGATAGTGTATCTGCCGCGTGTCAAGGGCGACGACCTTGAGATAGTGGCCTATTCCGGCAGTCTTGACGATGATAATGCCTTTCACATAGGTGAGCCGGTGGGGCCTGCCGTTGACTTTGTGCCGCCGCTGGTAATAGTTCCGGCTGTAGCCCTCGATGCACACTGCCGGCGCATGGGTCGCGGTCGCGGCTATTACGATCGCCTGCTGGCCGATGCCGCAGTTTTCAAGGTGGGCGTGGCACTTGACTGCCAGATTGTGCCCGAAGTGCCCTGTGAACCGCACGACCAGCCGCTTGACGCTGTGGTGGCAGCATCGCTCGGAGTGGTTTATAACCCCCAAAAGTAATCTTAATTCTATCACAATTATGCTCAATCTCATAAATCACGACACCCGAGTGTGCGATATTGTAATAGGTGAGCCCTCGACGGTGACGGTGCTCAATCGTTTCGGTATCAAACTGGGTGTGGGCGACAAGACGGTGCGCCGCGTGTGTGCCGATCATGGTATTAATCCCGATTTCCTTGTGACAATACTCAACACGTTTATTCACAAGGACTATTTTCCCGAGAAAATACTCGATGGCTTCAGTGCGAGCGAGATTGTTTCATATCTGAGCAAAACCAATGCTTATTATGAGCACTTTCAGTTGCCAAACATCGAGCGGCATTTCCAGCTGCTGATCAGCAGGAGTGTGCCGCAAAACAACAATCTGGGTCTGATGCTGCAGTTTTTCCATGAGGTGAAGCAGGAGCTGATGAACCGCATTGCCGACGATCGTGACAAGTGGTTTCCCGAGTTGCTTTCGGGCAGTGAACGGCATGCACAAGCTGCTTGCGGCGACGAAGATGCTACAATCGAGGACAAGATTGACGACCTGATAAGCATGATGGTGATGCATCTGCAGGGTGACTATGATGCTAATCTGGGCATGGCCGTGCTGTTCTCGGTAGTGAGTCTTAAAAATGACATCTTGCAGAACAACCGCATTCGCAACCGCATCATGCGCCCCATGCACCGGGCCATGTCGCAACAATCGTAGGAGCAGATGAAACGTGTTGTTATTTTCTTGAGCGACCAACTGCAAGCACGCGGGTTGCAGCACCTTCTGCTCAATGGCTTCAATATAAAGGCCCACATCGTGGCCGATGCCAGTGGAGTGGGGCAGGTGGGCGAGATAGATGCGCTGTTTACCGACGCCATCACTCTTGCCGCTAACCTGCGCTGTTTCCTCCCGCGCCAGTCGCGTACCATAGTGTTAACTCCCCGCCCGATAGAAGGCGATGGCAGCATAGCATTCTTGGCCTATTCATCGACAGACGAACTGATTGCGAAGCTCAGCGACATGATTAGCAGCCGTCGGCGTGAGCAGGATGCTGAGGGCTCGATGCTGTCGCAGCGCGAGGTGGAAGTGCTGCGCCTGGTGGTGAGCGGCTGCATCAATAAGGAAATAGCCGACCGTCTGGGTATCAGCATCAACACCGTGCTCACCCATCGCAAGAACATCACGGCCAAGCTGGGTATAAAGAGTGTGTCGGGTCTCAGCTTTTATGCCATGATGAATGGCATAGTTGCCCCACAGTAAATTAGCCATATATTAATGTAAAATACCATGAAGAAGTGCTTTATAACCTGCTTCATAGCTTCATTGCTTGCAGTAGCATCCCTTGCGCAGCAGTTGCCGGTAGATACGGCGCTGCACATGGGCGTTCTGCCTAATGGCATGACCTACTATGTGCGTCACAACAGCGAGCCTAAAGGTCGTGCCGAGTGCTATCTTGTGCACAAGGTGGGCTCGATACTCGAGGGCGACGATGAGTGCGGCGTGGCTCATTTCCTTGAGCACATCGCTTTCAACGGCACAGAGCATTTCCCGGGCCTTTCGATGATTAACTATCTCACGTCGTGTGGCATGACCTATGGTGGCGATATTAATGCTTCAACAAGCTTTGACCAGACGATTTACCACATCTCAAACGTACCCACTACCCGGACGGCCGTGCTCGACTCGGTGTTGCTTGTGATGAGCGACCTGACGGGTAGCTTGGCAATAGATAGTGCGGCCGTAGAGAAGGAAAAAGGAATAATTGAAGAGGAATGGCGCTCGCGCAACAATGCCACCGTGCGCATCTATGAGCAGGCACTGCCGCGACTCATGGGCAGTGGCTCGCTCTATGCCCGGCGCATCCCCATAGGCGATATTGACTTTGTGCGCAGGGCGTCGCGCGAGCAGCTCGTGTCGTTCTACAACCGGTGGTTCAGACCCGATCTTCAAGCCATTGTAATCGTGGGTGACTTCGATGCCCGAGAAATGGAGCGTAAGGTAATTGATGTGTTCTCGGCATTGCCTTCGCCATCGGCTGAGTGTGCCATGCCCTGTGATGAAACCGACGTTACAACCCCGGCGGTGGCCATAGGCATTGACGACGAGCTCACCACGCCAGCCATCAACCTTTATTTCCCTCGCCGCAAGCCGGCAAAAGAACAACGCAACACACTGGAATATCTCAAGAGTAATGTGTATTCTCAGGCCACGGCCATTATGATTAATGAGCGGCTCAATATCGAAACCAAGTCGCCCGATGCGGCTATGCAATATGCTGCATGCGTGATGACCGATTTCCTGGTCAGCAGCGGCGACGTTGCCCTCACGCTCACCGCATCGCCCCGTGGCACGTTGTCGCGCGAAGCTCTCCACTCGCTCCTCACCTGTGTGCGCAGTGTGCAGGAACATGGCTTCACGGCAGGTGAGCTGAGCAGAGCCAAGGAGCTGCTCATCACCACGTTGCGCAGGGCTCAGTCCCAGCAGCAGGCACGCACCAGTGCGCAGTATGTGGCCGAATATGTTGACCACTTTGTCAATGGTGGGTACATTCCCGGGGTGGAGTGGGAGTGTGAAGCATCGGTTCGCTGTCTTGAGGATGCCGATATTGCTGACGTTAATGCCTTTGTGCGCCAAATCATAGATTTCGACCGCGTGAAAGTGCTGGCCGTGGGCAGCGACTCACTGACGGTGCCCGATGAGCAGGAGGTGAGGCGCGTCATCGCCCAGGTCGCATCATCGTCAACACCGCGGCCTGTGGATCGTGCCACTTCTACCCGGCCTCTTGTGGGCGACATGTGCCAGGCTGGCAAGATAGTGTCGCGCAGTCATGACACGGCCACCGGTGCCACGGTGCTCAAGCTGTCGAATGGTGCCACTGTGCAGCTCAAGCCGTGCAAGCCCGGAAGTGATGAGGTGCTGCTGAATGCCACCAGCCCCGGTGGCTATCAGGCGAGTGCGGCCTATAGTGCCGCCGAAGTGCGGCTTATCGACCAGGTGGTGGAAAACAGTGCCCTCGGGCAGTGGAGTCAGGCCGAGCTTCAGCAGCGCCTGAGCACGACACCGCTTTCAATAGTATATCAGATGGGCGACTGCACCGACGACATCAACGGCTCGTGTCACAGTGCCGACATTGAGACTCTGTTGCAGCTGAACTATCTGTATTTCACGGCCGTAGGTGTTGATGCCGATGCTCATGCCTCGCTTCGCACCCGATTAGTGTCGCAGTTGCAGCAACGCTTGTCGGACCCTTCGGCGGCCTTTAGCGACTCGATAGCAACATCACTCTACGACCATAGCCCGCTGTATGTGCCACTGGCGGCATCGCAAGTCGAAGCAGCCGATTTTGACCGAGTGCTTGCGCTCTACCGTGAGCGGGTGGCGTGTGTGTCTGACTTCACGTTCAGCATCGCGGGCGACTTCGACTCAGACACTTTAGAGCCGCTCATAGAAAAGTATATAGCCTCGCTGCCCACAACAGGCCAGCCCGATGTGGTGACTCACGGGCCCACCTATCTTGAGGGAGACCGCGATGTGGTGTTTCTTAAGAAGATGAAGTCGCCCATAGGTAGTGTGTTTGCATGCTTGATGGGCCAGATGGACTACAGCTTGCGCAATGCTATCTTGACCGACATTACCGGCCAGGCAATACAGGTGGCCCTCACTTCGCAACTGCGTGAAGCGCTGCATGGCACTTATGGTGCCGATGTTAACACTTCGTTGTCGCATATTGACAAAAAGTGGATGTTGCAAGCCAACTTTGAAACCGAACCGACCAAGACGCAAGACATGGTGCAGGCATTTGCACAGGTGCTCGACATGATGATGAGCTACGGCACCACATCTCATCTGCTGGATGTGATAAAAGGTCAGATGCTTCGGCAGCACGAGACTGCGCAAGAGTCGCCGGCCTACTGGCTGGGCGTGTTGCGCGACCGTGCAATGGGTGTTGACACTCACACCGACTATGCAGCCATTATCGACTCGCTGACCATCGACGAGGTGAACGAATTCATCACATCGCTTACACCCACCACCCGCCTGCGAGTCATCATGCAAGGCTACTAACTTGCCCTTTCAGGACATTCTCGGTTCTTGATTAGGACTCGGTTATTTTTTTCTTTTTTGGCAAAAAAATTTATTGTTAAATAAAAAATTAATATATTTGCAAACAGAATAAAAGGTTTCTTACTATGAGTACGCAAGACATCAAGACTATGATTGCCGAGATTCGCACCCTATACTTCAGAAAAAACTTACAACTTGAATAACCAAATAAAAACCAAACCGATATGAATAAATTTTTACTCTCTCTGCTGTCAGTGGTGATAGCCACTGCTGCATTCAGTGCCCAGGCCAAGCCTGAAATCAACGTTGCAGGTGTGGAAGTGACATCCAGCAACGCCAACTACATCACCGGCGGCGACATCAAGAGCGGCTATGGCGTGTATAACGAAAGTACAAACACTCTCACGCTCTATAGTATCAGTATTTATCGAACCGGCCAGGACAACTATGGCATCCACAACCGCAAATGCGACAATCTGACAATCGTTTTCAATGGGTCATGCAACATCCAGTGTTCCGACAACGCCTTGAAGCTGGAGCGCTCCACGACGCTCAATGCGGCAGCGGGCAGCCAGGTGCTGTTCAACTCCGCGGCCCGCATTTGCGCCAACCTGAAGAGTTACAGCTACTACATCAAGGGTAGTGGAACATTAGAATTTTTATCTTCCCAATCGGGCTACGAAGCCATTAAGGGCGAAGGCTCAGGTTCGACCAAAGTGTATTTTCAAGGTGCAAAAGTGTCAGCCAGCAGCAAAAATCGGTCGGCATTGGAGTCGTTTGCCGCTTATTTTCAGAGTGGTGCCGACCTGACAATCACTGGCAACGGCTCCTATGCCAGCGTGAACAATGTGTCGATGTCGTTTTCTGGCAGAGAGGCCGTCCTCTCGCCCTATGGTGCCTACTACAGCAACAATTCGATTTACACTTCATCGAGCAGTCAAGTCACCAGCAAAAACATCTACATCAGCGACAACTATGTGGCGATACTCAATTCGAGCTACTTCCCAGATGCATATTTCCGCAGTGCGTTGTATGATATTTTAAATAAGAGTTACATCACCCAGGACGATGTGAACAGCCGAACATCGCTCGACGTTAGCAACGAAAACATCAGCAACCTTACAGGATTGAGCTACTTCACTAAGCTTACTTCGCTGGATTGTAGCAAAAACAACCTCACCTCGTTGCCATCGCTACCCAGCTCACTCCAGACGCTTTCTTGCGGCAACAACAAGTTCAGCGGCACGCTGAGCATCACGGGGATGTTGAACCTCAAGACCCTCAACGTGAGTGGCTGTTCCTCACTTACCACGCTCAACTGCTACAACAATGCGCTGACATCGCTCGACGTGACAGATTGCTCATCGATGACCAAGTTGTATTGCCAGAACAACAAGCTCACCGACCTGACCAATCTGCCCCGCTATCTGCAGGAAGTAAATTGCTCATACAACAATTTTACAAAACTGACTATCACTAACAAGCCATCACTGAAACAACTCAATGTAAGTAACTGCAAATCACTAACACTTTTGGATTGCAACAGCAACGCTCTGACCTCACTCGATGTGTCGGGCTGCACGTCGATGACCTGGCTAAGTTGCTTCATTAACGACTTCACCTCGCTGCCTACGCTACCCAGCTCACTGCAGGTGCTTTATTGCGGACGCAACAAGTTCACATCACTGAATATCACAGGGAGAACGAACCTCAACACGCTCAACGTTGACGACAGTGAGTCGCTCTTGCAACTCAACTGCAACGGCAACGCACTGACAAAGCTCTCAATGCTCAACTGTAGCTCTCTCTCACAACTCAACTGCAGCGACAACGCCCTGGCATCGTTCACCATTCAGGGCTGCACGTCGCTGACAAAGCTGAATTGCAGCAACAACCAGTTCACCTCACTGCCCACGATTCTTCCCAGCACGCTGCAAGAACTCTATTGCGCCAACAATATGTTCACCAATTTGACTATCACTGATAAACCGAACTTGAAACTGCTCAATGTGAATAACTGCAACAAGCTCGACAGGCTGGATTGCAACGACAATGCTCTGACATCGCTCAGTATGTCGGGCTGCCCGGTGCTGACCGTCGTGAATTGCAACAACAACCAGCTCGCCGCGCTGCCCACGCTTCCCAGCTCGCTCGTGTTGCTGTACTGCAACAACAATAAACTCACTTCGCTGCCAACACTGCCCAGCGGACTTCAGCAACTTGAGTGTCAGAACAATGAATTCACTTCACTGACAGTTAGATATCTGAATAAACTGTTTTCGCTCAAAATCGGGAACAACCCCAAGCTCACCACGCTCTACTGCAACGACAATGTCTTGAAAACACTCATTGTGGAAGGCAACACGGCGTTGACCACACTCGACTGCTCCACCAACAGACTTTCGTCGCTCAATCTGCAAGGACTCGGAGCACTGCAGCGCCTTGAGTGCAATTATAACAACCTCGGTGCGCTCAATGTGAGCTCATTAAGCAACCTGACTTATTTAGCCTGTAGCTCCAATAACCTGTCGTCGCTCGACGTGTCGAACAAGAGCAAGCTCAATTACCTGGCTTGCAACGACAACGTGCTCAACGTGCTCAACGTGCAAGGCTGCACTGCACTCGCAACGGTGTACTGCGGAAAAAACCGACTGAACTCCTTATCGTTCGAGGGCTGTAATGCGCTTAACTTTGTTAATATGGCCCAGAACTATATCAAAGACTCGGCGATGACCTTGCTGGTGGGTAGCCTGCGCATGCTGCCCGCCGGCAGCAACGGCACACTGCAGGTGCGCAATTCGAATACAGTCGATTCGAATGAATTCAGCGATGATCACGTGCGGGCTGCCCGTGCCAAGAACTGGATTTCCTACGAGTATAATTCTTTCAACACTTGGCAAGAAATCACCCCAAGCTGTCTGGTTGGCGACGTTGACGGCAACGGCATGGTTGACATCGACGACGTGAATGCGGTAATCAACCTCACGCTCTTCTACAATCAGTATAAAGACAAGTATCCCGGCAATGCCGATGTTGATGGCAACCGACTGATCGACGTTGACGACGTGAACGTAATCATCAACATCATGTTGAAGCAGTCGTAAATATTACCCCAAATGCTAATGACTGATTTGTGAAAAATCAAAAAGTCACCGGCATCAGAGTCGGTGACTTTTTTGACTGAAGGTCGTTTGTTGAAGGGTTATCCCAGGTAGGCCTTCAGTAATTTGCTTTTTTGTCCTTTCAAGCGGCGTATTGCTTTCTCCTTGATTTGACGTACGCGCTCACGAGTGAGGTCGAATTTTGCTCCAATTTCTTCGAGTGTCATTTCCTGGCATCCGATGCCGAAGAACATCTTCAGGATGTCGCGCTCGCGTGGGTTGAGCTGGTCGAGTGCCCTGTTCACCTCGCGACTGAGCGATTCCTGGTTAAGTGTTGAGTCGGCCATGGGGCTGTCGTTGTTGGGCAACACGTCGAGCAGGCTGTTGTCTTCACCATCGACAAATGGTGCATCAACCGAGACGTGACGTCCCGACACTTTCATCGTGTCGCTAATCTTTTCTACCGGCACATCCAGCTCGTCGGCGAGTTCTTCGGCCGATGGGCGGCGCTCGTGAATCTGCTCAAAGCGTGAAAGCGCTTTGCTGATTTTGTTGAGCGACCCAACCTGGTTGAGCGGGAGCCTCACAATTCTTGACTGCTCGGCAAGTGCTTGCAGAATAGACTGTCTAATCCACCAAACGGCATAGGAGATAAACTTGAATCCGCGCGTCTCGTCGAATTTCTGAGCTGCTTTAATCAAGCCGAAATTTCCCTCATCGATTAAGTCGGGCAGACTTAATCCCTGGTTCTGATACTGTTTTGCTACAGAAACTACAAATCGCAGATTGGCGCTGACCAGTTTGTCGCGTGCCTCTTGATCACCCATCCTGATGCGCTGTGCCAGTTCGACTTCCTCATCGACAGAAATGAGCTCTTTCCGGCCAATTTCCTGCAAGTACTTGTCGAGCGAAGCGCTCTCACGATTAGTGATAGATTTTGTAATCTTAAGTTGCCTCATTAGATGAAAATAGATTAAGCGTGCAAAGTTACAAACTTTCTTTTTATTACGCAAGACATTTGTAAATATTGTGCATGAGGTCGCAAAAAAGTCAGTTAAAAAGCATTAATGGGGTAAGCCCCCCTTTGTGGCTCATGCGAGAATTAGTAATTTTGTTGGTTATTAATAAGGCAAGAACGAAAATTAAAATAAAAATCAACACTACAATGAGTTTGAACATCGTTGTTCTGGCAAAGCAAGTGCCAGATACTCGTAACGTGGGAAAAGATGCGATGAAGGCCGACGGCACGATCAATCGTGCCGCACTGCCGGCAATCTTTAATCCCGAAGACCTCAATGCCCTTGAGCAGGCATTGCGCTTAAAAGAATCTCATCCCGGTTCCACCGTTGGGCTCCTCACCATGGGTCCTCCGCGTGCCGGTGAAATAATTCGTCAAGGCTTGTATCGCGGTGCCGATACCGGCTGGCTGCTTACCGACCGCCTCTTTGCCGGTGCCGACACGCTTGCCACGTCGTATGCCTTGGCTACAGCCATCAAGAAAATCGGTAAGGTTGACGTAGTGATAGGTGGCCGCCAGGCCATCGACGGCGACACGGCCCAGGTGGGTCCTCAGGTGGCTCAGAAGCTCGGCTTGAACCAGGTTACCTATGCCGAAGAGATAGTCAAGATAGAGAATGGCGTTGCCACCATTCGCCGCCACATCGATGGCGGTGTGGAGGTGGTAGAGGCTCCGCTGCCTGTGGTTATCACTGTCAACGGCAGTGCAGCAGCGTGCCGTCCGTGCAATGCCAAGCTCGTGATGAAGTATAAATATGCCACATGCCCAATGGAGCGCACCGGCGAGGAGCCCTGGAAGGAGCTTTACGACCAGCGGCCTTATCTCACTCTCAACCAGTGGAGCGTTGCCGACGTTGACGGCGATCCCGAGCAGTGCGGCCTGAGCGGCTCGCCCACCAAGGTGAAAACCGTACAGAATATTGCCTTCCAAGCAAAAGAGAGCAAGACGCTCACCTCGGCCGATGCCGATGTAGAGGGCTTGATTAAGGAATTGTTGGACGAGAAAATCATTGGTTAATATAGGATTATGAACAACGTAT
>DGVT01000012.1:5237-8532 GCA_002395965.1 Porphyromonadaceae bacterium UBA4277 | reverse complement strand
CTCACTCAAGACACCATCATCGCCAACAGCCGCTTCTTTGACAACGACATCAACCTGGTGCCCAAGACGGCTCTTACCGTGGGCGTGGGCACTGTGATGGCCGCTCGCAGCGTGATGATTATTGTCAATGGCTATAAAAAGGCCCGCGCGCTGCAGCAGGCCGTCGAGGGTGGCGTGAGCCACATGTGCACGCTCAGCGCACTGCAGATGCACCGCAAGGCAATTATCGTGGCCGACGACGAGGCCTGCCAGGAGCTGAAAGTGAGCACCTATCGCTACTTCAAAGACATCGAGCGCAACAACCTGTAAAATAGAATTGATATTTGACAAAGTAAAAGGGCCGGAGCAAGTTTTTGTTCCGGTTCTTTTTTCGGGTGGGGGTGAGGTGAAGGTCGGTGTGGACTTTGCAAATGTTGGGAGCGGTGGAAATGACTGGCGCCAGCCGATAGCGGCCGACGCCGACGTTCTGGTGAGTGCATAAAAAAAGCTGTTCGACTCTCAACGAGGGGAACAGCTCCAAACTCCTTAAAACTTACGTCTTTTCAGAATTCTGCTTTGGTGGTAATCTAAGATTACTCAGCCTTTGCGCTATCGGCAACTTCCTGAGCCTTGTCGGCAACAGCCTCAGCAGCGTCAGCAACAACTGAATCGGTAGCAGCCTTAACGGTGTCAACCATTTCAGTAACCTCAGCAGCTACGCTATCAGCATTCTCTGCAGTCTGCTCAGCAGCGTTCTGGCAAGATACCAACGACATTCCGAAAACAACAGCAAGTAATAAAACTAACTTTTTCATTTCTCTTTTAATTTTTAATAATAAAACAATAAATTTTAGTCTGCTTTGAAAAACGCTGCAAATTTATATCAAAATTTTTACATGCAAGTATTTTTTCTGTTTTTTTTATTGCCTCAGACCCGAAAATTGTTTGCAATTACAAATTAATTTACAAATGCGAACATCGTAAATGGCTGGCTGTCAGTGTAAATGGTGGCCTGGAAGGGTTTAATCTTGCTAATGTTAAATTTTGTTATAGAAAAATTAATTGCTATATAGGTAGCGCTTGATGCTTCGTTTGGGCGTTTTCTCAAATTCGGTGGCAATGAGTTGGATCTTGCTGATGCGTTCGTAGGGGGCAACGAGTTTGTTGAGCTCGCCGCGTATATTTTCCATGAGCTCAGGGAGTTGCTCACGTGTAACGCCCAGCTGGTCCATCACTTCGTAGTCGGGATAGACAAGTGCTACGAGTTTGCCGTCGCGCTCCACGACCAGGCTTTCGCTCACATATAGCATGTTGTTTAGTTTTGCTTCAATCTCTTCGGGGTAGATGTTCTGGCCGTTGCTGCCCAGCAGCATAGTCTTCAGGCGGCCCCTGATTGAGATGGTGCCGTCGGCGCTCAAGGTGCCCATGTCGCCGGTGTGCAGCCAGCCGTCTTCGTGCAGAACCTTGTCGGTGGCCTCGTTGTTGTGATAGTAGCCGCTCATCACGTTCTCGCCGCGCACGCAGATTTCGCCGGGGATGTTCTCCGGGTCGTCACTGAGGATTTTGCACTCCATGATGCCCGGCAGGATGCGGCCGGAGCTGTGTGGCACGAATTGCTTCCACGGTGTGTGCGACACCAGCGGTGCGCACTCGGTCATGCCATAGCCCACGGTGAACGGGAACTTTATCTTGTAGAGGAAGTCTTCGACCTCGGCATTGAGTGCGGCTCCGCCCACAATCACCTCTTCGAATTCGCCGCCAAATGCTTCGATGAGCTTCTTCCTGATCTGAGCATAGATGCGGTTGTCGAGATATGGTACGGCCAGTGCCCAGCGCAGCATGCCCTGGCTTATCATGGGCACAATCATTTTGCTGTAGATCTTCTCTAAGATGAGCGGCACGCATATCACCAGGTTGGGCTTGACCTCGGCCAGGGCCTTGAGCAGGATTTTGGGCGAGGGGATGCGTCCCAGCAGGGTGATGTGCGACCCCACGGCCAGCGGTGTGAGCATGTCGAATGCGCAGCCGTAGGCATGAGCCAGCGGCAAGAACGACAGACAGCGCGAGGCGCGGTAATGCAATTCTGAGTTAATGCCATAGACCAGGTTTCCGCACAGGTTGTTGCCGGTGAGCATCACGCCCTTGCTGAAGCCGGTGGTGCCGCTGGTGTAGTTTATCACCATGAGCTTGTCGCCGGGCACTTCGGCATAGTGGATGTCGTTGCGATAAAAGCCCGATTTGTATTTCTCGTTAAACAAGTCGTCCAGTCCATATAGCACCTTACCCACATTTTCGCCCGGTTGCTCGGCCACCACCTGCCGCTCCTCGGTAAGGATTACGGCACGTACACGTCGCAGCTGGTCGAAATCGAGCGTGTCCCAGATGGCCTTGCTTGCAAACAGGATGACGCTCTCGCTGTGATTGATGATGTGCTGCACATCGGTGGGGTTGAACTCTTGCAGGATGGGCACGATTACGGCACCATAAGTTATGGTGCCCATAAACACGGTCACCCACGAAGGGGTGTTCTTGCCTATCAGGGCAATGTGGTCGCCCTGCTTGATGCCGCAGGCTTCAAATAGCAGGTGCAGCCGGGCAATGTCGGCGGCAAAGTCGCCATAGGTGAGCGTTTTCTTGTCGCTGTAATCGCTCAGGGCAGGCAATTCCCAGTTGTCGATAAAACTTTTCTCAAAAATCTTTATTGTATTCTCTTTAAGCATAATCTGAAAAATTTTTCGCAAAATTAATGCACCGCCGCCGAAATATCAAATTATGACGTGACGAATTGAAAAAAAACGACATGCTGAGCCGAAATGAAACTCGTGGCTCGTGACTAATTGACAGTTGATAATTAATAATTAATAATTAATAATGAATAATTAATAATGAGCTGCGTCGCGCACTTGTGGCTCGTAGCTCGTCGCTACCAAGCAATGCTTGGCACTACTTGACGGCTTGTTTACTCGTTTACTTGTTTACTCGTTTACTTCTCTGCTCGTTTACTTCTCTGCTCGTTTACTTTAATACTATATAAAATGTACGCGCGCGCGAGGTGCTCTTTGGGGGGTGTCGCAACACAAAAAAAGCAAGAAAAATAATTTTTTTTGCGATTTTTGCTTGCCAGTTCAAAAATTAGTAGTAACTTTGCACCCGCAAATGAGACAAACGTCTGCATGACTCCGTAGCTCAGCTGGTAGAGCAATTGACTCTTAATCAATGGGTCGTGGGTTCGAGTCCCACCGGGGTCACGCTTTTTTTGCCCAGGTGGCGGAATTGGTAGACGCGCACGTTTCAGGTGCGTGTGCCGCGAGGCGTG
>DGVT01000012.1:0-5169 GCA_002395965.1 Porphyromonadaceae bacterium UBA4277 | reverse complement strand
TTCGAGTCCTTTCCTGGGCACCACAGCAAGCCGGTATCGAGAGATGCCGGCTTATTTTTTTGCTATGTCGGGCACATGCAGCGCAGTGGTTGTGCCTCGGCTCTGGCTCGCCCGGCCATAGTTCGGCTCAGACTCGCACACGATAAGTTCTCGGCCGAAAATTAGTGGGGGCATGTATAGTTCGGCTCGCTCCGATAGGATCGGTTCAGGTTCGCATCATCGGTTCAGTGTGGCAGGCGCGACTGGAGCTTTGCGATGCGGGCATTGCTCTCGACAATGCGGTGCAACGGTATGCGGCCGTCTTTCACGGCCTTGACGATGATTTCTACGAGGTGCTGCGGCCGGTCGGGCTCGAAGCCTGTGCTGATGTTGTTTCCCACGCACAGCATGTCGGCTCCGGCATTGATGGCCATCACGATTGCATTCTCCACGCTGTAATGGTCGATAATCCCCTGCATATACATGTCGTCGGTTACGATTACTCCGTCGTAGCCCATCTGTTCACGCAGCAGCCCGGTGAGCACCGGGTGCGACAGTGTGGCCGGTAATAGGGTCGGGTCGAGCTGGCTGTTGACGATGTGGGCTGTCATTACCATGTCCACCACGCCTTTGCCGATGAGTGTCTTGAATGGCTGTAATTCATTGCGGTGCCATGTCTTGCTCACATCCACAAATCCCCAGTGCGAATCTTCGGTGGCACTGCCGTGGCCGGGAAAGTGCTTCAGTGTGCACATCACCCCTCGGCGGTGATGCTCGTCGATTATCCATTCTGCCTGGCGGGCAATGGCAGCTGGGTCGGCATCGAAGCAACGGTCGAGTTTGCCCAGTGCCGGGCAGGCAGGGTTATACACATCCACCACGGGTGCGAGGTTGACGTTTATTCCGCTGGCGGCAAGCTCTTGGGCCATGCGGCCGCTGTAATGGCGTGTGGTGTCTTCGTTGTTGAGCTTGCCCAGCCATGCAGCACTCACGGTAGGCAGGTAGCCGTATTGCGGCTTGAGGCGTGCCACGCGGCCTCCCTCCTGGTCGAGTGCGATGATCAGAGGATAGTCGGCCCACTGCTGCAACTGTCGTGTCATGCGTGTGAGCCGTTGTTTGCTTGTCACGTTGCGTGAGCCTATCTTTGCCGTTCCTGTCAGGTCGATGTCGAAGAGGATGACGGCTCCCACTTTCAGCTCGCGCACATATCGCTCGGCATCGCAGCCGGCGGCCACCGAGTCGCCTTTGAAGCCCACCATGAGCATGCGTGCTGCATAGCGGCGCAAAACAGAGTCGGAGGGTAGGCTCGTCGAGGCGTTAGCAAACATGGCCGTGAGCACTGTCACGGCCATGAGCAAGGCATATCGTTTTGTTATGTTTGTCATTTCTTGAAGAAGTCGAAGAAGAAGTAGCATGCAATCCAGTCAACGCGTATGCCGCGTGCGTAGCCCAGCACAACGTTTTTGGCATCGGTCACTTTGCCGTCGTTGAGGCTGATGGTGCCCAGCATTGCTCCTTCGCCATTGTGGACGGTTCCGTTAGTGTTGATGAAGCCCAGGCGCTGCCCCTGGGTGTCGAAGATTTCCAAGCGGCTGATGCGTCCCACGGCCTTCCCGCTGCGGTCGAGCACCACACCATCGGGCTCGAAGCTGCCCATCGACATCGACTCGGCATTGCGCACTATGCCGTTGGGCGAAATGCGCCCCATGGCCTGATAGTCGGGGGTGCGAAGCACCTGTGCCTGCATGCAGCCGGCGAGTGCCATCATGGTTACAAGGATGTATAATCTTAAGAATTTCATTGTCGTAAAAAATAATGTGTAGTAGTAAAACGCTGGTTTTAACTCTTTGACTGCATAGCTGCTAAAAGGTTTATTCCACGCCGTAGAGCATGTCCACCACCTTGTCATACTGGTACTTGCTGTTGAAACCCTGTCGTTGCAAAACCAAGATTTCCTCTATCACTTTGTCTAAATAGGGTATGGTGGCATTTTTCACGTTCTTGAGGCCTTTGTCGTAGATCTTGTAATATTCCTGCTTCTTGAGGCTTTTCATGAAGTTTTTCACGACATCGCTGTCAACGCCCTGTGTGACCCAGTTGAGCTTGGCAAATGTGGAGCGCTGCTTGTCCATGAAGTCGCGCAGGTCTTTGGTGTAGCGGCCGTAGTTTCTCACGAGCTCCATCTTGATGAGCACGTCTTTAGTTTCCATGTTTTCGGCAAGGCGCATTGCATTTTCCACATCCAGCTTGTTGTAGGGGTTGATGAGCACTTCCTGCACTTGCTTGTCGAAGACGAGGTTGTCGCGTGTGGCATAGGTCACCTGGCGAGCCTTGGTGGCTGCTTTAATCTCGTTTTTGAAGTTCTTTTTCTCCTTTTCAAGGGCCGATATCTGTTCCTTGATGTTTTTCTCCTCCAGGTTGAGGCTGTCGAGACGCTGCTTGAGAATTGCTATGCGTTCGTCGAGGGCTGCAATGCTGTCCTGGCTGTCTTCAACCACCTCATCGTGATACTTAATGTCGTCTTCGAGTTGCGCTACGGCAGTGGTCTTGGTCTTCTCGTCATCGTCGGCCTTCACGGCAGCCGTGCCCATGACAAGGGCAGCAGCGAGGCATATCAAAATTAGAGTCTTGTTCATCGTTTAATGTGGTTTGGTTGTTAGCGTGATGCAAAATTAAGAATTTTTTCTTTTATACGCTATTGCAGGGCGAATTTTTAGTGGCGTAATGTTCCAAAAGTGCCGTTTTGTGTTTGATATTTCCTTAAACAGCCACCGAGCCGGCGCAATTAGCAAAATTTAATACTGCATGACTTGTGAGAGTGCCGAAAATGCATTTACTTTGCACTCGAAAAAAGTTGTGCAGGCGTTGTGAAACGCCGAGACAATTGCAATTTGGTGCAACTGGACGACTTGACTACTGCAGTTCGTTTAAGGCCCAATGAGCAGAAATAGTTTTCAAGTATTAGTAATTATTAGTATTGGGGGTCTTGGCATTGGATATGTCGAGACCTTGTTTTTTTTTGGGGGGGGTGGAGGTCGGCCGATTTTGTGGGGTTGCTTTTCGTGCTCCTTCAACTGTGGTCGCTGCCGCTACACCGCAAGTTGCGCAGGCGCCCGGCACAAATCGAGTTTGCCTCGCCGTGACATGCAAGTCGTGGCTAATGAGGCCGGCTTTTTTATCAATTCTGCCACACGCCTTTTGTTTTTATTTGCCAGCTATGATAACTTTGTGTAATTTTGCAATTAAAATAGTAAAACAAAACGATATTATGAAGAAAATCTTAGTGATGATGCTCGTGTGCCTGTTGCCTCTGGCTGCATGCGCCGGCTCGGCCGACCGAAAGAAGTCGGCCGCAAAGGCAAAGACCACCACGGTTGCCAAGAAATCGAGTAAAAAGACTGCTGCCACTGCCGGCAACGGCTCGTTTATTGTCATATCGAAGAAAGACCTTAACCTGCGCGTGTATGGCAAGCAGGGTGGCGACACCGTGCTGCTGGCGCAGTTCCCGGCCTGCCTGAGCAAGAACAAGGGTAACAAGCAACGCAAGGGCGACATGAAAACTCCCGAGTCGCCGGCAGGGAAGCCCTTTAAGATCACTGCCATACAAGATGCCAGCACGTGGACTCACGACTTCAAGGATGGCCGCGGCAGCATCAAGGCATACGGCCACTGGTTCTTACGTCTGCTCACTCCGGGGCATTCGGGCATAGGCATCCACGGCAGCACCAATAACGAGAACTCCGTTCCCGGCCGTGCCAGCGAAGGCTGCATCCGCCTGCGCGATGCCGACATCATCACCCTCAAGCAGAAGTATGCCTATGTGGGCATGCCCGTGTATATCAAGGCCGAAAATCAGGGGCTGTACCCTTGGGAAACCCGTGTAAAGAAACAATAATTCATTTAATTCTAATGGTGGGCGTGTGGCCCACAATTCTGTGTCACTACACATTAAGCATCTACAATGGACAAAAAAATATTTGGGATCGTCACCGTGCGCTCAATCGTGCACGCCATTATAGCGGTTATAACCTTTGCAGCTATCTCTTGGGCATTTTTCTACCCTAACGACGTTAATGGCGATGTGCTGCACCAGCACGATGTGTTGCAAGGCACGGCCAACGGCCAGGAAGGTGTGGAATATGAACGCCAGACAGGTGAGATTACGCGCTGGACCGATGCTTTGTTCGGAGGTATGCCCACATTCCAGATCCGGCCCACCTTCAGCAACAGCCCACTGCTGTCGTGGGTGGCCGACGTTTATTCGCTGGGATTTCCCGAGCCGGTGAGCTGGTTGTTCATTATGATGCTGGGATTTTTCATCTTGCTGCTTGCCTTCAAGGTGAGGTGGTACCTGGCCGTGATGGGTGCTGTTGCCTATGCCTTCTCGTCCTATTTTATAATCCTTATAGGCGCGGGGCACATCTGGAAACTGCTCACCTTGGCCTATGTGCCTCCCACGCTTGCCGGCATTGTGCTGTGCTACCGCGGCAAGTATCTTGCCGGTGCGGCCTTAGCAGCCCTGTTTGGCGCCTTGCAGCTCATGTCTAACCATGTGCAGATGACCTATTACTTCGGCTTTGTGATAGTGGCCTTAATGATAGGCTACCTGTGCCAGGCCGTTAAAGACAAGCAGGTCGGCCGATGGGTCAAGGCCACTGCGTGGCTGCTCGTGGCCGGGCTACTGGCAATAGTGGCCAATGCACCCAACCTGTATATGTCTTACAAGTACTCAAAGGAGACCATACGCGGTGGTCACAGCGAGCTCACCACCAATGCCGACGGCACAGCGGTGACAACCAACACCGCCGGCGGCCTCGACAAGGAGTACATCACCCAGTGGAGCTATGGCAAGGGTGAGACATTCACTCTGATGATGCCTAACGTGAAGGGTGGGGCAACCATACGCCCCGAGCAAGGCGACAACCATTTCCTGTCGCTTGCCGAGACCGATAAGGCTCAGAGCATGAGCGAGAAGGGAGAAATATCGGCTCAGGACTACCAAGTGCTGCAGCAGTTCCCGCAATACTTTGGCGACCAGCCCATGACCAACGGACCGGTGTATGTGGGCATCATCATCTTTGCATTGTTCTTGATGGGGTGCGTAATAGTCAAGGGGCCCGTGAAGTGGAGCTTGGTGGCCGTGACCATTCTCTCGGTTTTCCTGTCGTGGGGACACAACATGATGTGGCT
>DGVT01000073.1 GCA_002395965.1 Porphyromonadaceae bacterium UBA4277 | reverse complement strand
GACGACGACGGCACGTGGCAGTTTGTGAACTGTAACCGGCCGCGGCGCATCGACTCGGATGTGCGCCCGCGCGAAGACTCCATCCAAAGCAAGGTGTATATCGACCGCCTCGACGGCAAAATGCACGAGTACATGATCTATCTGCCGCTTTACGACGGTGTGCGGTGGCTCGAAATCGGCGTCGATAGTACTGCTACCATCATGCAGCCGCAGGTTGCAAGCCCCAGGGCCGATAAAAAATTTGTTTTCTACGGAACAAGCATTCTCCAGGGCGGTTGTGCATGCAGGCCCGGCATGGTGGCCACGAGCATCATTCAGCGTGACCTTAATGTGGAATGCATTAATTTAGGCTTCAGCGGAGAAGGAAAGATGGACTCTTGCATGGCAGTGGCCATGGCAAGCATCCCCGACGTGGCGGCATATATTCTCGATCCGGTGCCTAATTGCACCAAAAATATGTGCGACTCGCTCACTTACGGCTTTGTCAACACTCTGCGCACATTGCGTCCCGAAGTGCCCATTTTCATGGTCGAAGGGCCCATGTACAGCTATGCTAAGTATAGCGCATTCTATGGCGAGTATCTGCCTCAAAAAAACTATGAGTATCACAAGAATTTCCTGCGCCTCAAGGCCGAGAACCCACGAAACCTATACTATATAGGATGCGAAGGCTTGTGGGGACCCAACAACGAGGGCTGCGTCGATGGCATACACCTCACCGACATCGGCTTCTACTTCTACGCACAGAAGCTCGAACCATATCTCAAGGCTGTGCTGGAAGGAAGGGAAATCAAAAACGTTGACACTTATAAAGAAATAGTTTTTTAGTGAGACATAAAGACTACATACTGTCGCTCATCGACCAGGGCGAGCATGTGCATCAAGACTTCAAATACCAGATTAGCGATGCACGCAAGATCGCGAGGTCAATCTCGGCCTTTGCCAACAATAGCGGCGGACATTTGCTCATCGGCGTAAAGGATAACGGCACCATTGCCGGAGTCAAGAGCGACGAGGAAATATATATGATTGAGCAGGCGGCACTCATGTATTGCCAGCCCGAGCAGAAGGTCATGTTCACCGTCTATAAGGTTGAGGGAAAGACCGTGGTTAAGGCCGACATTGCCGAGGCCGAGCATAAGCCCGTCAAAGCACCCGATGAAAAAGGGGCATGGAAGGCCTATTATCGAGTGCGAGATGAGAACATCCTGGCCACAAGCCTGCACGCTAAAATGCTGGCTCACGACAGCGATGATGACAACACGCCGGCCATCATAAATTTTTCGCAGCGTGAGCAACTGCTCGTCGATTATCTGGCAAGCCATGGCGGTATCACCGTTAACGGAATAACGAAGCTGCTGCACTGCTCCCGGACAAATGCCGAAAGCCTGGCGCTGTCGCTGCACGACATGGGCATCATTGCCGTGGAGTACCACAACGGAACGGCACTGCTGGTGGCACGATAATAAAACGATAATAATTTTAATTATAAATAACCATTTAACAAATTACAAACAAATGATTAAGAACCTTTTAACCGTTATGCTCGCTGCAGGTATGACATTTGCAGCAAGTGCCGACGACAAGGTCGTCGTCCCCGACAGCACCGGATTTAAGTTTACCGACATTAAGGTGGTCAAGACAACTCCAGTCAAAGACCAAAACAAGTCGGGTACGTGCTGGTGCTATTCGACTAATACCTTCTTTGAGAGCGAAATCCTGCGCAAGACAGGCAAGGAAATTCACCTGAGCGAAGGATTTGTGGTCAACCACTGCTATTTAGACAAGGCTATTAAGTACGTCCGCATGGACGGTACTATCAACTTTGCCGAGGGTGGAGCTGCCGACGATGTGAACTACGTATGGGAAAAATACGGCATGGTACCCAACGATGTCTATACCGGCATGACACATGGCGAGAAAAAGTTCAACACCAGCGAGCTCACCGATGCTCTGAGCGGTTTCGTTAACGTGGTGAAGAAAAATCAGCGCAAGAAACTCACTCCCGCGTGGATCGATGGCTTCCAGGGTGTGCTCGACGCATACATGGGTAAGATGCCCGAAACGTTCACCTGGGAAGGCAAGACCTACACCCCCAAGTCGTTTGCTGCCTCACTGCCCATCAAGATGGAAGACTACATTGGCATTGCTTCGTTCACTCACCATCCGTTCTACAAACCGTTTGTGCTTGAAGTGGCCGATAACTGGCTGTGGTACCCCTATCAGAATGTACCCATGGAAGAGCTTCTCGAAATTGTTAACAACGCTATCGACAACGGCTACACAGTGGCCTGGGGTGCCGACGTGAGTGAGCCGGGCTTCAAGTGGCGCAAGGGCTATGCTGTGCTTCCCGTTGACAAGGACGTGCCCGACCTGAAGGGTAGCGACATGGAGCGTTGGACTCAGCTCAGCGATAAGGATCGCGAGACTGAGAAGTGGGACATCAAGGGTCCGGTCGAGGAAGTGAAGGTCACTCAAGAACTGCGTCAGGAGATGTTCGACAACAAGGAAACCACCGACGATCACGGCATGGTCATCATGGGCAAGGCCGTTGACCAAGAAGGCAACCGCTACTTCAAGGTGCAGAACAGCTGGGACACCAACCAGCTCTATCACGGCTTCTTCTATGTGAGCGAGGCATTCTTCCTGGCAAAGACCATGGACATCATGGTTAACAAAGAAGCCATCCCCGCCAAAATAGCAAAGAAAATGGGCATCTAATCACATTTTCACACCCAGAATAAAGCTGGCAGGACCTCAACTCCTGCCAGCTTTTTATTCTATTGTTGCAGAACAATTTCCTCGCGCAGCGTGCCCATTTCCCTCACCATTTTCCTCATGCAGATCTTGCAGATCATACCGATTAATTCTTAATTCTTAATTCAGCGCAGCCCTTATGAAAACTTATGTCCCTTATAGTCGAAAACAATCGTGTAGTGGTATCGAGCGTCAGCCCTTATGAAAACTTATGTCAGGGGTTTACACCCCTGCCTATGTCCTGTCGCCCTTTCAGGGCTTACTGCGCATCGCGACTCATTCATAATTCATAATTCTGAATTGTTCAGGCGTCAGCCCTTATGAAAACTTATGTCCCTTATAGTCGAAAACAATCAGTGTAGTGGTATCGAGCGTCAGCCCTTATGTTACTTATATCAGGGGTTTACACCCCTGCCTATGTCCTGTCGCCCTTTTAGGGCTTACTGCGCATTGCGACTCATTCATAATTCATAATTCTGAATTGTTCAGGCGTCAGCCCTTATGAACCCTTATGTTACTTATAGTCTTAAAAAAACTGTGTCTGAGGATTTCACGGCAAATCCTGAAAAACTCTTCACAGATTCTTGCATTTTATGACAATAATGTGTAAATTTGCAGCGATTGCGGCATCATGTGTGTTGCAGTCACGGCGGCCTCGGCGGAGGCGCCATTAATTACATAGAAAGCGCGTTTTTGCTTATCCTGTTGTAGAAAATCGCCAAATTTTAAGCATTGTAGGATTAAGCAGTCACAAAACGCCATCGCTTGCCTGTATCCACCCCGCAGGAGGGGCTTGATATATCGGCAAGGCGTGGGGTGGACTGTTTATTACAATGTTGGGCGTTTGGCGATGCCTCTACAACAATAAACAAGACCAAGTCTCCACGCTTTCTTATACTATTGCTAAAACCTCAATTCGGGAGACTAAACGAGGGAATACTTATTGTAATTATGGCTGAAATATTGTATAAATTCATGTCTCTCAAAAATTTTGACAGATTGGTTAATATAATAATTCAGAATCGCTTATATGGGGCCACATATAGAGAGCTGAACGATCCGATGGAAGGTTTTTATATTTCGTCTAATTATTTAAAACAATATTACAAAGACATATTAGACGCGAAAAAGTTAGTAAGAATATGCTCATTGTCAAAAAACTATGACAATCCTCTGCTTTGGACTCATTATGCAGATGAACACAAAGGTATATGTATAGCCTTAGAAGTGCCAACATCGTCAGTATGGTATAAAATGCCAGTTAATTATTCATCATCGCCTCCTTCTTTAAATAATAAAATAAAACATCAAGATTGGGTTAATACAATTTTTTCAACTAAATCAGATTTTTGGTCTTATGAGCAAGAGGTCAGATATATTAGAAACTGTTCAAAAACAAAAAGTGGTCAACCTAAGAAAGAATACTTGCCCATAAAAATTTTGACAATATATTTAGGCGTTAGAATGCCTAGAGAAACACAAGATTCGATAAGAAGATTAATAAAAAAAATTAATCCTAATATCAATGTTGAAAAATTAAAACGTGCTGATTTAAGTTTTTGGATAAATTAATTTAAATATATAAAACTATGAAACAGAATTATTTCAAACCTATTTTGCTTGCTATTGCTGTGTTGCTGGCAGTTGCCTTGCCACTGCAGGCGCAGATGGTGAGCACGCCCAAGAATTATCGGGGCGAGTATAAGCAAGGCGAAGTAATCGTCAAGTTTAAGGATGACAAGGGTATTACAATCAAGGTGACGCATGACAAGAAGTTACGGACCACAAGTGTCAGCACTCTTGACAAAAACCTCAACAGTATTGGCTTGAATACTGCCGAGCAGTTGATGCCACGAACTGGTGCTAAGAAATTAAGCAAGTCAGGTATGTTGCGTCGCAATCGTTTGGGACAGCCAGTTGAAGACCCCGACTTGTCTCGTCTCTACATGATGACTTTTGAGGAGACTCTGGAAAAGACTATGAAACAAGTTGTCGAGCAACTTGAAAAGCTTGACGAGGTTGAATATGCATACCCTAACTATTATGTTTATACACAGAGCGATGGGGAGGTTTATGATGCTGAACCAATGCGTTCTCAGCAATGGTACCTCGATGCTATTAGATTACCCGAATTGTGGGATATTCCCAAACTCGAAGGTGCCGAGCGCCCCGTTATCGCTATCCTAGACACAGGTGTCGATATCACTCATCCCGACCTTGCTGACAATATCTGGACAAATGCTGCCGAGACAAGTGGTGCTGAAGGCGAGGATGATGACAACAACGGCTTTGTTGATGATATTCACGGATGGAGTTTCGTTACCAATTCTCCAATAATAAAAGATCTCAATGGCCATGGCACTCACTGTGCGGGCATCGCAGCCGCTGTCGGCGACAACGGCATCGGCATCACCGGTGCCAACCCCAATGCGCTTATTATGCCCGTGACCATTATGGAACCTGATGGACGTGGTACTTTATCAGTACTCTTCCGAGGAATTGACTATGCCATTGATAACGGCGCCGATGTTTTATCGATGAGTTACAGCCACGTTGGCGCTGGAGTGGGTGTATATAAAAAAGCTTATCAAACAGCAATTTTAGTGGGCGCTGCAGGTAACAATGGAGCAAGTATATATAGCTGTTATCCTGGTGGATTCCCAGCTGCACTTGATTTTGTGCTTGGTGTTCAGGCATCCAATGAACAAAACACACAAGCATCATTCTCAAATTATGACCCAGATGGACCATATTTTGTGAATCTAGATTGGACTTATGGCGACTGGGTTAATTTTGAAATATGGGCACCTGGGCAGAACATCTTAAGTACTTATCCTGGAGGAACTTATAAAGTTATGAGCGGAACATCAATGGCGACTCCTTTAGTTGCAGGAGCTGTGTCGCGTTTGTTACAGACAAAAGACCCAGAACGTTATAGGGATGTGTGGATTAGTGATATTATTGAAGCAAAAGATACAGCTCAATCGATCGTTTTAGATGATTATCTTCATGATACTGAATACAAAACGAGTATTTTTGATGTCTATCAAGCTTATTGCTATAATGAAGATAATAGAAATGCTCGCATTTCTATTGCTTCGATTGAACTAAATGATTCCATTGGAGGTGATGGTGATTTGTGTGTTGATGCGGGAGAAATAATTGAATTTTATCCTGTGATTCGAAGCGAATGGGGACCTGCAACTAACATCAAGTTATCTGTAATGGCAAATCCATCATATGAATCTGCTTCTAACATTGAGATCATTGAAAATAATGTTGATTTTGGATATAATCTTAATAGTAGAGGCGCTATGCGCAGTAAGAATCCATTAATATTAAGAGTGGCAGATACAGTTGAAGATGGACATAAATTAAAGTTGAGATTTGCGTTTACATGTGATAACATAATAGAAAACCAATCTTATGATTATGATATTCAATATAATGTTGAGAATGGAGTAGAAATTAGTGGTATGATAGATCATGATTTGACACTGTATCCTGATGTGCATTATATTGTTACTGACAATTTAGCTATTCCAGAAGGTGTTACATTGACGATAATGCCAGGAGTAAAACTAGAGTTTTACCATAATGCGGCTTTGATTTCAGAAGGTAAACTAATTGCAGAAGGAACACCTGAATTGCCTATCTTATTTACTCAAGCGAAAGGAAATAAATATGACAATTATTCTTCCTTATCCAATTGGACTGGTGTTTATTCACATAGTGATGATACTATATCTTATTGTATAATTGAACAATTTGATCATATGTACTATCGTTCTAAACCATTTATGAAGGATTGTATAATTAAACCAAATAGCACTTTTGATTTTACATACCAAGAAGGAATAAGAAATAATTTTATAAATATAGGAATTAATTATTCTCCTACTCGTTTTAGAGAGATAGATAATATCCAATATTCAAATTTCTCAAATTGTGTTTGGGAATGGGGGTATGGTACAACATATTCACAATTAAAATATAACAATTATTTTAATAATTTTATGGGGAATGTTAATGGATTAGGAGGGTATCTATTAGGAGCTGATATAGGAGTGATACTGGATCATGCTGATTATCCATCGTATTTGGGTAGTGGAAAGGAATCTGTTATTCGTAAAAAACTTTATGAAATTGGAAATGCTCCTGGTGTATCAACTAAAATTGATCTTAGCAATATGCCTACACGTCCCTATAGGGAGGCTCATGGTATAGTATGGAAAGTAGTAGTTGATGGTTATGATGCTCAGGATGAGTTTGACCTTTTACCGCCGCTAGGTGTTGGCCGTCATAAATTTGAGGTATATTTCAACCGTGACGATATGGACACAACCATTACTCCAACGCTGGCAATGGGAGCACAGGAACCATATAATCAAATTCCAATTGATGAAGACGGATATTGGAGCGTCAAAGACAGCGTTAGTGTATATACTGCTTTCCTTACAATTACCGGCAAACTATATGCTGATGGTTTGAACCGCATTTATGTAAGTGGCGCTAAAGATGGTGAGTTTTTTGAAATACCTGATGAATACTGGCGATTCAACGTGCTCGTTCAGTCTGCCGGCTCAATGGCTACAGGCTTTGCCGCTGAGGCTGGTATGGGTAATGTGAAGCTCACTTGGAATAATGAGAACAACGACTTTGAGGATGCAATGGGATTTAATGTGTATCGCTATGGCGAACCTTATCCTAAAGAGGTCTATAATCCTCATTACGATGATCAAGGCAACTATTTCGAGTATGATACCATTATGGTAAGCGATACCATTCGCCTCAACCAGATGATTCTCGACCTTGAAACTACTTCGTTTACCGATTATGAGGTGACTCCAGGCGAGACCTACTACTATTACTACAAGGTGCTCTCGACCGACTTGAAGGAGTATGACATCAGCAATGTGGTGGCTGCTACTCCGTTAACTTCTACTCTTGGTGATGCTAATGCCAGTGGTGAGGTTGATGTGGCAGATGTTATCACTACGGTGAACTATGCCGCCGGCATGGAGCCGAGGCCGTTTATCTTTGAGGCAGCCGATGTGAACGCCGATCAGGACATTGACATCCTCGACGTGATAGGCATTATCAAGATCATCACAAGGCCCAATGCTGCTGCCACGGCATCGATAGAGGGCTGCGCAATCTACAGCATTGAGGACGGCATAGTATGGGTGGACAGTCCCATCGACCTTGCCGGCGTGCAGCTGACGCTCAACGCCGACCAGGATGCCACTATCACTGCTACTGAGACGCTCAACGGCTTCGAGCAGGTGGGGGCATGGATGGACGAGAACAGCTATCTATTCCTGGCTTACAACATGGGCGGCCGTGTGATTCCTGCCGGCAAGCAGCCGATACTGAACATCGGCGATGCCGAGATCACCGACATCCGCCTGAGCGACCGCGACGGCCACAACATCCTGGCCACTCCGGCAGATGAAGTGGTGACAGGCATCGGCGTACTGAAGCCTGAGGTGCTCAAGAGCCGCATGCAGGGCATCTACGACATGACGGGCCGCCGTGTGGCAGCCAGTGCCGCTGCGCTCGACCGTCTGCCCCGCGGCATCTATATCGTCAATGGAGTCAAGGTAGTAAAGAAATCTTTACGTCACCCAGATT
>DGVT01000059.1 GCA_002395965.1 Porphyromonadaceae bacterium UBA4277 | reverse complement strand
AATTTGAATTATGACACACCCTTGTTTAGAGTGTATTGTTTATAGCTTAGAGGCGTCCGTTGGCGCTGTAGCTGTAGAAGTTGCCGCCGCGGCACACGATGATGTGATCCACGAGCTGGATGTCGAGTGCCTTGCACGCTTGTGTCACCTTCTCGGTGAGCCGGTCGTCCTGCATGCTGGGGCGCGGAGTGTCGCTGGGATGGTTGTGAGCCATGATGATGCCGTCGGCAAGCAGCTCGATGGCGGGCTTGAGAAGCATCTTCACATCTACGGCTGTCATGGCCGTGCCGCCGCTGCTGATGCGCTCGCGGTGCATCACATGGCGTCCGCGGTCGAGCAGTAGCACCCACATCTCTTCGTGTCGCAGGTGGTTCATGATGGGGCTCATGATGTTGTAGGCCACCTGAGGCTCGGTGACCTGTGTGGTCTCGTCAAATTTCTCTAACTGGTAGCGGCGTGCCAGTTCAAGTGCCGCCATGATTTCGATGCCCTTCACAGTGCCAATGCCGCGGTATCTCTTGGTCAGCTCGCGCACGCCGCGGCGGGCTATGAGGTAGAGCTTGCCGTCGTGGTCGTTAAGAATGCGGTTGCACAGGTCCACCACATTCTCACCGCGGCTGCCACTGCCCACCAGTATGGCAAGCAGCTCGGCTGTGGTGAGGTTCTCACAGCCCAAGGCCAGTGCCTTCTCGCGCGGGCGGGCATCAATGGCAAGGCTCTCTTTGAGCGATTTTGATTGCAGCTCGTCCATGGGTCATTTGCCTTTACGCATCTTGATTTCCTGCTCAATGTCGCGGCCGTGTCGCAACAGGATTTTCCAGATGTATGCCCTAAGGAAACCGGTGCCGTAGCTCAGCAGCTGCACGAAGCTGGTGACAACGGCCAGTGAGGCTATTTTCAGGTTCTTCGTCTCGATGAGTGCACTCACCCACAGCATTGCGGCATATAGCACAATGGGCAGTATGGCCCACCAGCGCCAAAAGATGGCAAGCAAGACGAGTGCCGTGCAGCCGATGGTGAACACTGCCGGAAGGGTGTGCACGAGTTTCAGGCTGTCGGGGTAGAGCAGCTTCAGGGTGATGCGCGACATGCCGAACACATGTGTCTGCCGGGCAAACTTGCCGATGCTCGTGCGCCGCTTGTGATAGACGTAGGCCTCGCGAATGAGGCGGATGTCGAAGCCGGCCTGACGGATGCGCGTGCTCATGTCGATGTCTTCGCTGAACATCTCGCGGAAGCCGCCCACGCGCTGCCACACCTCTCGGCTATAGCCCATGTTGAACGAGCGCGGCACGAATTTTTCAAGTTGCACCTTGCCGCCGCGAATGCCGCCGGTAGTCAGGAATGCCGTCATCGAGAACGAGATGGCCTTCTGCACGTCGGTGAAGTCGTCGCCGGCAGCGTCGGGACCGCCGAAGCACGGCACATAGTGCTCATCGAGAGCGGCTTTGAGAGTCTTGAAGTAGTCGCGCGGAATCACGCAGTCGCTGTCGAAGAAAATGAAGTATTGCCCCGAGGCGCGCTCGATGCCATGGTTGCGAGCTATGCTCCTGCCCTCATTATCCTTATAGAAATAATGCACATCCACGCGGTGGGCATAGCGCTCTACCACATCCTGACAGCGCACCGTGGAGCCGTCTTCAACTATCATTACTTCAAAATCCTGTAGCGACTGCTCGGCAAGCGAGCGCATCAGGTCATCGACCTCGGCAGGACGGTTATACACCGGAACTATGACTGAAAAATATGGCATATCTAAATCAGTATTTTATTTGATTTACAAAATTAATAAAAAGATGTTGAAAACAATCACAACCCATGATTATTTTGTGCAGAGGAAATAATTATCTGTAAATATTTGTTAAGTAAATGATTTTATATTAATTTTGCAAGTGATTAGGCTTAGCCTGAATCACGACATGGTTGACTTAAACAGAGGCGTTTTGCTTTTCACTCTTAGTTGGAACCTGAGAAATTTCAAACAGAAAGTGATGATTTGCGAAGCGGTTTCTACGCTATAGGCGTGGACTGCTTTTCCATATCTACTTTCTAGGTTTTCTCAGGACCTCAACTAAAGGTGTGGTAATTTCAGTCCACGTCTTTCGTATTTATTTTTACCTTGAGGGCTGCAAGGGGCAAAAATATAAACTTATGAGAAAAAAGTTGTTTCTTTTATTCGTTTATTTAGCAAGCGTGACATTTATGTCAAACGCACAGCTAATGTGGAATCTGGAAGGTGGTATAATGCCCCGTAGTGTCAAAGGCGATCAAACCCGCCTCGATTGGATGGCAGGTCTGGAGCTGGAAATACCATTGAACTTGAAATTTAATATTGAAACGGGTCTGAGGTATAGGCATCATCTGACAGTTGGTGCCATTGAAAGTGATATTGATTATCATAAGATTGAATTACCTGTAAGATTTACTTACAAGCAGCCTTTGGGCAAGAAATTCACAATGCATGTGGGTGCAGGTCCGTATGCTTCTTATGCATTAGGGGGAAACAGATTATATGCAGGTATTGAAACCTCTATTGCTTTCAATTGGAAATTCCTAAGCATTGGCGCTATTTACGATTTGCCTATCTACAAGGGCTATATAGATCGTAACAAACCGGGTTTTATGGCAACTGTAGGTTTCCGCTTCAAAACCAGTGGGTGGAAATACGTAGGAATAGGTGCCTTGGCGGTAGCAACGGTGGGTGTCGGTGCTCTGTTAGTGGCTAATTCGATAAAAGGTAATGGTAGTGATTCTGCATCCTCTGGCGATTATTCTTCTGGCTCATCTTCAGATTCCCGAAGTGGCAATAGCTATTCGGGTGGTAATTCCAGTGATTCTAAAGTCATGTCGGGGAGTGATATGCAAAACTATAATAGTTTGCGAAACACTTATAGAAAATGGGCTGACGACTTAAGAGAAATGAAGTTCGCAAACGGGAAATATCAAAATGGTTATTCTCAGTCTGACAAACAGCATGCCCAGAGTGAAATGAAGCGCATCAGGCAGACGGCACAGTCAAAATGGGGTAAGGAAATTCCTTATGATTCTATTGAGGACTGGTGATAATTATTTTGTAGTATTTATATAGTGGGAATGTCTGATTTATAGGCATTCCCATTTTGTTGCCGTGTTGGTATGATTGCTCTATGTGCTTTTGTACAGGCATGATTTTGGCAATTAAAGAACTATAAGTAATTTAAGTTTCTAAAGTAGCTAACATGCTCAGATAGTGCTACAAAGTTCCTCTTCGAGGCACTTTCCCGCTACATCCTGTGACCAAGCTGCGAACCCCGCTGGGGTTCTTGCATGGTCTTCTAGCACAAAGTCGGGTCTTCGACCCGCCAGCGTCTTCGACGCTTTTGCTTGCCATTTTCAACATTTTATCTACTTAAGAAACTTAAATAAGTAATTTTACCGCCTAAATAATACCACCGTTCCAGAATATGAAATCCCGTCTATTGACAGCCACACTGCTGGCTTTAGCCGTCGGCACCGTGGTGGCTGTGGCCGATGTGCCTAACGGATATTACAACACTCTCAACAGCTACTTCGGCCGTTTAGGATGTAGTGAGGTGTGTGGCGTGACTTATATGCCCGAAATTATGGCCGATGTGTCGGCCCGATAAACGGGCTCACCTTATGCTATGCTACCTTTTAACTGCAATAGTAATGCTCTCCCCACGGCAAGTTTTGGGCCGCGGGAGAGCTTTTTCTATAGCACAGGAGCTGGCTGAATTTTGTGGTTTGGAGAAAAATAAGTAATTTTACCGCCTAAATAATATTAACACCGTTCCAGAATATGAAATCCCGTCTATTGACAGCCACACTGCTGGCTTTAGCCGCCGGCACCGTGGTGGCTGTGGCCGATGTGCCTAACGGATATTACAACACGCTCAACGGCAAGACCGGCCAGGCCTTGAAAGATGCCGTGCACGAGCTGACTAAGAACCGCACCGTGCATGCCTACGGCAGCTTGTGGTACTACTTCCGCCAGACCGATTGCATGCCCACCGACGCCTCGCGCGTGTGGGACATGTATAGCGACAAGTCCTACCTTTTCACGCAAAACGGCACGGGAGCCACCAGCGGCATGAACCGTGAGCACTCACTGCCCAAGAGCTGGTGGGGAGGCTACAACGAGAATCAGGGCTACTATGCCTATACCGACCTTAACCACCTCTATCCCAGCGATGCCGATGCCAATATGGCCAAGAGCAACTATCCGCTGGGCGAGGTGAGCACCACCAAGTTTGACAACGGAGTGAGCAAGGTGGGCACTCCTGTGGCCGGGCAAGGCGGTGGATGCACCACGGTCTTCGAGCCCGATGCTCGCTACAAGGGCGACTTTGCCCGCACCTATTTCTATATGGCGGCGTGCTATCAGGACTACACCTGGAGGTATAAATACATGTACACCGAAGACACCTGGCTCACACTCACACCGTGGTCAATCGACCTGCTGCTGCGGTGGGCACGCGAGGATCCGGTGAGCGACAAGGAGAAGGCTCGCAACGAGGCCGTGTATCGCTGTCAGAACAACCGCAACCCGTTTATCGATAATCCTGAGCTGATGGAATATATCTGGGGCGAAAAGTATGGCGAGGTGTTCAATGTTGACGCCACGCCCACCTACGACGGTCCTCCCGAAATCGTCACCCCCACCAACAGCATGCAGTTCGACCTGGGGCAGGTGGCAATAGGCCGTTCCACAAGCATCACCATTCCCGTCAAGGGGCACAACCTCACCAACAGTGTGAGCCTGATGCTTTACCGCTATGAGAGTGAGATGTTCTCGCTCTCGGTCACGAGCATCGACCGAGTGCAGGCTAATAGTGCCGAAGGCTACCCCCTCACCATCACCTACACGCCCACTGAGCTCGGTCAGCACCGGGCGCGACTGGTGTTTAGCGACGGTGGCATCGTGGGCAGCTACGGCATCACGCTCATGGCCGAGTGCCTGGAGGTGCCCGAGCTCTCAACACCGGTGGCCTTAGAGCCTGAACAGGTGACCGACAGCACCTATGTGGCCGTGTGGGAGCCGGTGACCGAAGAGGTGGACTACTATATCGTGAATCGCACAATCTACGACGTGAGCCGCAACGTGATCGAGAGCGAGTCGTTCACCACCGACGATGCTTCGCAGACCTCGATGCTCTTTACCGATCGCAACAAGGGCTTCACTCACACCTACACCGTGCAGAGCTTCCGCCTGGGCTACAAGAGCGACCCGTCGCGCGTGATAACGCTCGACCCGTCGGGCGTGAGCGACGTGCAGGCCGACCTGCCGTTTACCTATCTTTCGGGCGACGGCTATGTGGTGATCAAGTGCGGCACGCCATTGCGCAATGTGTGCGTCTATAACACTGCCGGAATGCTCGTGAGCTACCTGCCGTTGCTGGAAAACGATGCCGAGCTGCACCTGCCCATGGGTGTGTATGTGCTCACCAGCACCAGCCGCCGCATCCCCGTCAAGGTGGTGGTGCGGTAGCCTCCAAGGCTGTTCTTAGGCTTTTCCTAGGCTCTCCTAGGGCATCCTAGGCTTTCCTAGGTTTTCCTAGGGCCTCCTAAAAATCTCCTAAAAAAAGGCTGGCACTAAATTTGGTGCCAGCCTTTTTTGCATTGTTAATTGCTTGGTCAGTCCTTGATAAGCGTCATGCCCTTCTTGAGTGCTTCCTCGTTGAGGGGGAGCAGGTGCCAGTGGCGCTCGGGCAGTGTCTTCTTCAAGCCCTTGAGCACGCTTTCGATAGTCACCATGGGGTTCACCTTGAGGATGGCACCCAGCACAATCATGTTAAACGTCTTGCTGTTGTTCATCTCGATGGTTGCCTCGGTGGCGTCGATGCGATAGATGTTGATATCGGTGCGTGTGGGAGGCTGGTGGATGCCGTAGCTGTCGTAGATGAGTGCGCCGCCGGGCTTCACCTGGCTCTCAAACTTGTCGAGGCTCTGCTGGTTGAGCACCACTGCCATGTCGTAGGCATCGAGCGTGGGCGAGCTGATGCGCTCGTCGCTCAGGATCACCGTCACGTTGGCCGTGCCGCCGCGCTGCTCGGGGCCGTAGCTGGGCAGCCATGTTACTTCCTTGTCCTCCATCAGGCCCGAGTAGGCCAGTGTCTTACCCATTGAGAGGACTCCCTGTCCGCCGAAACCGGCTATGATAATTTCTGCTTTCATAGTGATTATTCCTTTTTAGCGTCAACATCTTTCAAGTCACCCAGGGGGTACTTGGCAAACATATTCTCTTCCATCCACAGGTTGGCCTTCTCGGGAGTGAGTTTCCAGCCGGTGTTGCAGGTGCTCACCACTTCCACCACCGACGTTCCCTTGCCTTCCATCGAGTTGAGGAACGCCTTCTTGATGGCAGCCTTGGTCTTGCGCACGTTGGCAGGCTTGTGCACGCTCTGGCGTGTCACATAGCGGGTGCCGTCGAGCTGTGCCAGCAGCGGCGTGATCGACAGTGGGTAGCCGTTAAGGTCGGCGCGGCGGCCGTAGGGGCACGTTGCCGTCTTCTGACCCAGCAGCGTGGTGGGAGCCATCTGGCCGCCGGTCATGCCATAGATGGCATTGTTGATGAAGA
>DGVT01000113.1:1619-10145 GCA_002395965.1 Porphyromonadaceae bacterium UBA4277 | reverse complement strand
GCCTCGAAGAGGAACTTTGTAGCACTATCTGAGCATGTTAGCTACTTTAGAAACTTAAATTTTTACCAATATGAAACGTATATCACTTTCCTTAATCGTTATTATGACTGCAATACTCACGCTTAGTGCCCAGAGCCACCCCTACCACTGGGGAGGTCGGGTATATCCCGAAATCGGACAGTGGCTGCGCTCACACATCGAGGCCGACTTCAAGCATCGGGCCGACAGCCGCCGCGTGCTGCCGGTGAGCACAATGCTTGGTGATGTGGGACTCTTGTGGACCGATGGCGTGAACACATTCTGCACACTCTACGACGAGGAAACTCGTGAGATAGAAATGGGACTTAGCTATGTCGATCACCCCGAGCAACTCAGCCAGGCACCGCATTTCCTCCTGTCGCCGGGCAACATAGGCATCAACAACAAGAAAATGTGCCTCGTCGATAATCCCGCCCATTCGGTCACCGTCGAGCAGCTGGGCAACTACAAGATGCTTGTGGTGCGCGACGCGCAAGGTGTGCCGCTCAATGCCTACTATGCCATCACAATCGATGAGTATAACAATGGCTATCGACACATCTTCATGCACTATCTGCTGCTGGGCAACTACTCAACACCGGCAGGCAGTAATGTGGTCTTCGGCCCTAAGATGAAGTTTTACAGTGGCAACGACTATGACGTGGACCCGGGCTTCTTCGACTATTACATCACTCCCGATTTCTCAACGCTCTACATCTGCTATGGCGAGGGGCGCGTGAGCCACGGCGATCCCAGCAGCCCTAACTATGGCAAGATGCCGGGAGGCGGAGGCGCAGCCGCTATCATGGGACCCATGGAGTGGAACGTGGTGCCTAACGTTGACGGACTACAGGTCACGGTCACCACCGACGAGAAGTTTGTCGATCACAACCCGCGCATCGATGAGCACACGCAGCTCACTAAACTCGCGTGCCCTTATGCCGGCCTGAACGGAAAGTGGGCTTTTGCATCGGTGATACCGCTCACGGCGCCCATGCTGCACTTGTTCCCAAAACAGGTGCTCACGCTCATGCGCGCCGAAATCTATGCCCGCCACGGCGACACCTTCGGCAATGCCGACACGCAACGATATTTCGACGCACAGCCATGGTACAAGCGTAGCAACCGCACGATAAAACTCACCGATCTCGAACGTTTTAATTATGCTCTCATCAAGAGCGTGGAAAATTCAATGAAATAATTGTCGCAATGAAGCAAATTTATTTAGCTGGAGGATGCTTCTGGGGTACGGAACATCTGTTCAAGCTCATCGAGGGAGTGGTAGATACCCAGGTGGGTTATGCCAACGGCCACACCGATAACCCCACCTATAAAGACGTGTGTACCGACACCACGGGCTATGCCGAGACAGTGCGTGTGGCCTACGACGAGGCGGTGGTGGATCTGGCCACACTGCTTGATATGTATTTCATGGCCATCGACCCGCTGAGTGTCAACAAGCAGGGTGAAGACGAGGGTACGCAGTATCGCACCGGAATATACTATGTGGATGCAGCCGATGTGCCGGTCATCGATGCCAAGATGCAGGCGGTGGCACAGCAGTGTGGTGCCACGCTGGCCGTGGAGGTGCAACCGCTCAAGGTGTTCTACAGTGCCGAGGACTATCATCAAGACTACCTCGACAAGAACCCTGACGGCTATTGCCACCTCTCGCAAGGCCTCTTCGAGCTGGCGCGCCGCCTCAAGTCCAAGCCCCAACCCCAATAACACCCACCTCCCCCCTGAGCGAGGGGACCGGTGGAGTGCGCCCTCCCAGCTCCCCCCTAAGGGCAAGGTGTGCGTCAGCTCCCTGTAATGGCAAGGTGTGCGTCAGCTCCCTGTAATGGCAAGGTGTGCGTCAGCTCCCCCTCTAAGTTAGAGGGGGCCAGGGGGAGTGTGTCAGCTTCGCGAGTTGGGGGGGAGTGTGTCAGCTTCGCGAGTTGGGAGGAAGTGTGCCAGGCTCGAGGGGGAGTACGTCAGCCGGCAAAATCAATTAATCGTGGTCGTACTCCTGATAAAGATTGATATATTCCATCACTTTGTCGATGGCTTCCTGACGCATGTCAAGGTTCAGCGAGCCGTCATGAAGCACGTTTGCAACAACCCTATACACCATGGCCCAGTCCGAGTCAAGATAGACCTGAGCATCGATGAGCGATGCTATGAACGCTATTGAGAAACTGTGAGTCTTGTCCTTTTCCACGGCTTGGTGAGCCAGTGCCTGAGCCTCGGTGACAACAAAATAGTTGCTCATGGCCTTGGCATAGGCATACACTGCCAGTGTGCCGGCATCAATCTTCTTGATCAGTTGCTCTTCGTCTTTGACTTTGAAGCGTGTCATCAGGTAGTCACACAACTGATTGCTTATGCTCGTGCTCTCAAAGTTCCAGCCGATGGCATTGACAACAGCCAGACGTGCACTGATGGGTTGCTTGGCATCGGCAAGATAGTTCATTGTGGTAACAGGCAGGTCGGTATCGCCGTTTTCTACCATGCCAATGGCTGCATTCACATAGGGGTTCTCGGGATAGGCCTCATAGAATGTGGTTGACGTCAGCGGTGAGTCGGCAAGACACAGCAGCCACATCAGGCCCAGGGCGATAGCGGTGATAATACGTTTCATAGTTTTTTAGTTTTAGTCGATTAGTAATTCATCGTGACAGATAGGAGCATCGGCCCGAGCGTGCGAGCCGATGCACCGGGTGAAAATTATTTTTCTGCGTCTTTTTCTTTGAGATACTGCTTGATAGCCTCGTAGCCGGCGCGATCCACGGCAGCTGCGCCATTCTCGCCGCTATAAGAGCTGGAAACGGTGGGCGTGTCGCTGTCGTTACGCTTGAATGTTCCGGTAAAGCCTTCGAGCTTAATGGTGTTGCTGTCATAGAGCTTCATCTCGGCAAACTCGTCGCCATCCTCGTCGTAGTAGCACACCACCTTGTCGCCCACCAGCTTGCCGTGATAGGTGCGCTCAACGCCGCTTTCGTTGGTGTGCTTACCCTTCACTGTGCCGCTGGCTTCATCATACTCTACCGTCAGGCGATGAGTGCAAGTGCCGCCTATGCCGTCGCTGTAGGTGTTGGTGAAGAAACCGTTAAGGTTGCTCTTGTCAACTGCGGCGGTGTGTGCCGTCGTGGCCTTTACTGCCGTTTTCTTTCTTGTGGCGGTTGCGGCCTTTTCGCTCGTGGAGGCCTTCTTAAGCTCGGCACTCTTTTTCACCTCGGCTGTCTTGGCCGGAGTGGCCTTGACGGCTGCCTTAGTCTCGGTCTTTACCTCGGCTTTCTTGGCCTCGGTCTTCTTTACTTCGGTTTTCGCCTTGTTGCCAAAGCTCGATTTGCGGAACTTCTGTGTCTGGGCGCTCATTGCTCCACAGCCTATTACGAGGGCTGCAAGCAGAGTTAAAGTAATCTTTTTCATGTCGCTTTCTGTTTTATTGTGGTTAATTGTTTTCTCATGTCGTCAAGTCTTGATATTGCAAGACTCGTACCCATTACGCCATTTAGACTCTATCGAAAGGCAAAAGTAATGAATATTTGTAGAAAAAACAATGTTTTTTATAAAGAATTAACAAGTAAACGAGCCGTCGGGTAGTGCCTAGGTCAGGTAGTGCCAAGCACCGCTTGGTAGATCATTAATCAAAACTAAATCTCGTGGCCGGTGTAGAGCTGGTAGTACTTGCCCTTGAGCTGCAGCAGCTCATCGTGCGTGCCGCTCTCGATAATGCGGCCCTTCTCGAGCACGATGATGCAGTCGGCATTGCGCACGGTGCTCAGCCGGTGGGCGATGACAAACGTCGTGCGCCCTTTCATGAGCGAGTCCATGCCTTGCTGCACAAGCCGTTCGGTGTGAGTGTCGATGCTCGACGTGGCCTCGTCGAGGATGAGGATGGGCGGGTCGGCAACGGCAGCGCGGGCAATGGCGAGCAACTGTCGCTCGCCCTGGCTCAGGTTGCCGCCGTCGCCGCTCAGCACAGTGCGGTAACCGTCGCTCAGGCGGCGTATGAAGCCGTCGGCGTTGACCAGCTTCGCTGCCTCGATGCAGTCTTGGTCGGTAGCGTCGAGACGACCGTAGCGTATGTTGTCGAGCACCGTGCCGGTAAACAGACGTGTCTCTTGCAGCACCATGCCCAACGACCGGCGCAGGTGACGCTTGTTGATGTCGGCCACGTTGATGCCGTCGATGGTGATGGTGCCGTCCTGGATGTCGTAGAAGCGGTTGATAAGGTTGGTGATTGTCGTCTTGCCGGCACCCGTGCCACCCACAAAGGCTATCTTCTGGTCGGGCATGGCATTGATCATGATGTCGAAGAGCACTTGTTTGTCGGGCGTGTAGCCAAAGTCCACCATGTCGAGCTGCACACCGCCGTCCACCTTGATGAAGTGGTGGTGCGGCGTGTCGGGCACGCGCCATGCCCACAGCCCAGTGCGCAGCGGCACGGGCACGAGGGTGCCGTCGGGGGCTTCCATGGCGTTGACAAGGGTGACGTTGCCATTGTCGCTCTCTGGCTGCTCGTCGAGGATGCGGAACACGCGCTCGGCACCCACGCTGGCGTTGAGCACGCTGTTGATTTGCTGGCTGACGTTGGCTATGGGACGGGCAAAGCTCTTGTTAAGGGTGAGGAATGCCACTAACGTGCCCAAGCTCAGGTCAACGCGACCGCTAAGGATCAGCGTCGCGCCTATCACGCCTATAAGCACATAGCTCAGGTGCCCTAAGTTGCCGTTCACGGGCATCACGATGTTGGCAATGCGGTTGGCGTCGTAGGTGCTTTGGCGCAGCTGCTCGTTGAGGCGTTCAAAGTCGTCTATTGCCTTCTGCTCGTGGCAGAACACCTTCACCACCTTTTGCCCGGTCAGCATCTCCTCGATATAGCCGTTCACGCCGGCGAGCGTCTGCTGCTGCACCTTGAAGTGCTTGCGAGAGCGCTTGCCCAGCCATGTGGTGGTCACAGCCATCACCACTGCCATGACTATCGACACTATGGTGAGCGGCACGCTCAGGGCTATCATGCTCACGAGTGTCACGGTGATGGTTATGAGCGAGTTGAAGGCCTGAGGCAGACTCTGGTTGATCATCTGTCGCAGGGTGTCAACATCGTTGGTATAGGCCGACATCACTTCGCCGTGCGAGTGGGTGTCGAAGTAGGAGATGGGTAGCGACTCCATGTGGCGGAACATATCGGTGCGCAGCCGCAGCATGGTGCCCTGTGTGACGTTGATCATGAGCACGCTGTGCAGGTAGGAGCACGCCACGCCTATGAGCAAGACTATTGCCAGCTTGGTGAGCACCGCGGCAAGCGGGCCGAAGTCGGGTGCCGATGTCTGTGTCAGCGGCACGATATAGTCGTCGATGAGCGTGCGCGTGAACAGCGTGGATGCCAGTGTGGTGAGTGCTGTGATCACTATGCACACCGCCACCACGACGAACGAGAATTTGTATTCTTTCATCACCATGCGCATCAGCCGCAGCAGCACGTCGCGGCGCTTGCCGGTGGGCTCGCCGGCATACTGGTTGCGACCGCCGCCCATGGGGCGGTTGGGGTTGAAGTTGGGCTGTCTCATTGCTCGTCCTCCTTTCTGCCGTCTGGCTCGTCGAAGTCGCCGCCGTCCTCGTCCTGGATGGCGCAAATTTCTTGATAAATCTTGTTGGTCTTCATCAGGTTCTCGTGCGTGTCCCAGCCGCTCACGCGCCCGCCGTCAAGCACCAGGATGCGGTCGCAGTCCTTCAGGCTCGAGATGCGCTGGGCGATGATGATGCGGGTCATCTGCGGCACGTCGTGACGCAGGGCCTCGCGTATGGCAGCATCGGTGGCATTGTCGCAAGCACTGGTGCTGTCGTCAAGCACGAGCACCTTGGGATGCTTGAGCAGGGCGCGCGCTATGCACAGGCGCTGGCGCTGGCCGCCGCTCACGTTGGTGCCGCCTTGCTCGATGTGGGTGTCGTAGCCATCGGGCATGGCTTGCACAAAGTCGTCGGCCTGTGCTATGCGGCAGGCGGCGCGGCACTGCTCAAGGGTGGCCTCGGGGTTGCCCCAGCGCAGGTTGTCGAGCACGGTGCCGGTGAACAGGACGTTTTTCTGCAGCACCACGGCCACGCTGTCGCGCAGTGCCGTCAGGTCGAGGCTGCGCACATCCTTGCCACCCACTGCCACCGTGCCGTGCGTGGTGTCGTAAAGGCGGCTGATGAGGTTTATCAGGCTCGACTTGCCGCTACCAGTGCCGCCTATCACGCCTATGGTCTGACCCGAGCCGATGTGCAGGTCGATGTCGTGCAGCGCATACTCGCCGCTGCCGCCCTTGTAGGCAAAACTCACATGGTTGAAGTCGATGCTGCCGTCGGTTATTTCAGCGTCGGCTTGCTCGGGATTGACAATATCGGGCACCTCGTTGATGACCTCGGCAACGCGCTTGCCGCTGGCCACGCTCATGGTGATCTGCACAAAAATCATGCTCAGCATCATCAGCGACATCAGGATGCTCATCACATAGGTGAACAGCGACGTGAGCTGGCCGGTGGTGAGTTGCCCGCCAACGACAAATTGCGCCCCAAACCAGCTGATGGCTATGATGCAGCCATACACCACCATGTTCATCACCGGGTGGTTGACTGCCATCAGCCGCTCGGCTTTCACATAGAGGTTGTAAAGTCCGCGGGCTGCAAGCTCAAACTTCTGGTTCTCATAGTCTTCGCGAACAAAGGCCTTGACCACCCTGATGGCACTCACGTTTTCCTGAACGGCAAGGTTCAGCACGTCATATTGCTGGAAAACCCGTGTGAACGTGGCGGCTACGCGCTTGATGATAATGGTCAGAATCACTGCCAGAATCACTGTGGCTATGACGAAAATCAAGCTCATGCGCGGACTGATGACGAAGCACATCACAATGCTGAAAATCAGCGAGAACGGTGCGCGGATGCTGGTGCGCAATATCATCTGGAAGGCGTTCTGCAGGTTGTTAACGTCGGTGGTCATGCGGGTGATGAGTCCCGAGGTGCTGTACTTGTCGATGTCGCTGAAGGCAAACCGCTGGATGTTGCGGTACATGGCACGGCGCAGGTTGGCGGCAAAGCCGGTAGAGGCTTTGGCCACAAATTTCCCGCCAAGGATGCCCATGGCAAGGCTGATAAAGGCCATGAGCAGCATCAGGCCGCCATAGCGGTAAACGTTGGGCAGATGACCGGCGTTGATGCCGTCGTCGATCAGCCACGAGGTGACATAGGGGATGAGCACGTCCATCACCACCTCCAGCATGATGAAGATGGGGGTGAGGATGGCGGCGGTCTTATACTGCCCTATGTGGCGTAATAGTGTCTTTAGCATATTAATAGCTTTAATAATTCTTTTTTATGGGGCTACTGAGTTTACTGGGGCTACTGAGGCTACTGGGTCTGCTGGGGTTGCTGGTCCCCATTAGCCTTATTCGTTCTGGCAGCCCCATAAGTCCCATTAGCCTCATTAGCCCCAGTGGTCCCATCCGCCCTGGCTGCTCTGGCAGCCTTAAGCCGGTAGGCTGTGCGGGCGCGTGTCATCTCTTCGCGAATGCCTCCTTGGCGCAGAAAATCGCCTTTCAGCTTTTCAATCAAGTTGCGAAGCAGGTAGTCGGTTTGGTGGATTAAAGTAATAGCAATATTTGCAATAGTCTCTGGCGAGCGTTCAGGTAACGCCTTACGGTAGAAGGCTGAATCTGAGTGTTTGCGGCCCACAAGGCGCATTTGCTGGCTGCGGGAATCATAGTAGCTCCATTGTTCAAGACCATTTACCCGCAAATAGTCTTCATAATCCAACAGTAGTTCTTGCAGGCTTGCTTTTGCCACGTTTACCAACTTGATTTCCGTTTCACGAGAAGTAGTTGACGCAGCACACCCTTCAGCTATATTTTGCTTGCCGCTTCTGGCTGCTTGAACCATTTGGTCAACGGTACGGTCACCCTTGTTCAAGAAATGATGAACAAAGTAATAAGTGATATCATAAATGCATTCTGCTTTCTGATACACAATCAGTGACCTGAAATCGCCTTTTTGCTTTAGAAATGTCTGCATCCCTACTTTCTTATCTTATCATTTGTTTGCAAAAGTAGGAAAATAATTCTAATTACGCAACTCCCATCACTCCCATTCGCCCCATTGGTCCCAGTTGCCCCATTAGCCCCATTAGCCCCATTAGCCCCATCCTTCCTGGCTGCCCCATTCGCCCCATCCGTCCAGGTTGCCCCATTCGCCCCATTCTTCCTGGCTGCCTCCAGAAAATCACTGTTTTTTGAAGATTAAGGGCATCGCTGCGGGGTCGAGGGGCTGCATGGTGGGCAGCTTCAGGTCCTTGACCATGTGCAGCGTGCCCTGCTTGTATTTCTGGAATCAATGATTTTTCTTGTAGCTTTTCACTGCCCACACTGCCATCACGGCCGTGAGCGATGCCAAAGCTGCCATCTGGTGGGCGATGTCGTGCAGCGTGCCGCCCTTGATGAAAACGGTGCGCACGGCATCGATGAAGTAGTGCATGGGGTTGACGTA
>DGVT01000113.1:0-1569 GCA_002395965.1 Porphyromonadaceae bacterium UBA4277 | reverse complement strand
TGGGGTTGACGTAGGTGGTGAGGTAAGCCCACGAGGGCATCGACCGGGTGGGGGTGAACAGGCCGCTGAGCAACAACAGGATCACGACAAAGAACCACATCACGAAGATGGCTTGCTGCATGGTGTCGCTGTAATTGGAGATAATCAGCCCGAATGAACTGAAAAACAGCGCCAGCAGCATGGCCATCGTGTAGATGAGCATCAGGTTGCCGCGGCTGGTGATGCCGTAAATTGCCCATGACAGCAGCAGGCACACCGTGACGATAAACAGCGCAATCACCCAGTAGGGGATGAGCTTGGCGAGGATGAAAGTCCATTTCGAGACCGGCGTGACGTTGATTTGCTCGATGGTGCCGCTCTCTTTCTCGCCCACGATGTTCAGTGCCGGCAGAAAGCCGCACATGAGCATCATCACTATGGCGAGCAGGGCAGGTATCATATACAGCTTGTAGTTCTGGTGCTTATTGTAGAGGTTGAGGGTGCTTACGCGGCTTTGCAGGGCGGCGATGTCTGGGTGGGTGTGCGAGGTGACAATCTGCGACAGGTAGGACGACCCCATAGCCCCTTTTGTGCCGTTTACGGCATTGGCGGCCACGAGCACCTGCGTGGTTTTGCCCTGTGCCACGTCGCGGCTGTAGTGAGGCGGGATGACCACAGCCACGTCGGCCTTGCTGTGCTCGATGTTGTCTAAAGCCTCATTATAGGTGGCCGGTTGTCCGTGAAAGACAAAATAGTTGCTCGACTCGATGCGGTGCACCAGCTGCTGCGACAGTGACGAGCGATCGTTATCCACCACATCGACCACAATGTTACGCACTTCCATGCTCATTACCCAGGGCAGTACGCACATCACCATTATGGGGAACACAACGATGAGCCGGGGCAGGAACGCATTGCGGCGTATTTGCAGTATTTCTTTCTGTAACAGATATTTTATCATGACTATTGGTGCGTGTAAGTGGGTTGTTGTGTTCAGGTGTCTAATCGCTTGTTGAACTTTACCAGTGCCAGCGTGAGCAAACCTACGGTCATCAGGCTCAGAATGGTAACTTCGCGCATCACACTGCCTATGCCCACGCCCATAATCATGAGCTTGCGCATGGCTTCGATGTAGTAGCGTGGCGGAACGATGGCCGAAATCCACTGTAGCACAGTGGGCATCGACTCCACTGGGAAGAGCATGCCCGAGAGCATCACGATGGGCATGAGAAGCACCATGGCCGAGAGCAGCAGTGCCACAAGTTGCGTCTTGGCCACACTCGAGATCAGCAGTCCTAACGACAAGGCCAGCAAGATGTAGATGAGTGAGACCACGATAATCCAGAACAATGAGCCTTGCAGCGGCACATCGAGCACAAACCGCGCCATGAGCAAGATGGTGAGCAGAATGGCAAATGCCAATACCAGATAGGGGATGGCCTTGGCTATGATGATCATTATGGGCTTCACCGGCGAGACAAGCAGCACCTCCATGGTGCCTTTCTCTTTCTCGCGCACTATCGAGATGCTTGTCATCATGGCACAGATGAGCATGAGCAGCATGCCCATGATGGCAGGCACGAAGTTGTA
>DGVT01000070.1 GCA_002395965.1 Porphyromonadaceae bacterium UBA4277 | reverse complement strand
GCGTGCCCGTCTTGTCGAACACCACCGTGCGCACATCCGACAGTGTGTCGATGAAGTTAGCCCCCTTGATAAGTATGCCGTCGCGCGACGCCCTTCCCAGCCCGCTGAAGAACGTCAGTGGCACACTGATGACCAGCGCACAAGGGCACGACACCACCAAGAACATGAGCGCCCTGTAGCCCCATGTGGTGAGTGCTGCGACGAAGTCGGCCGAGAACAGTGGCGGCAACAACGCGAGCAATATTGCTGCAATGACCACTGTGGGCGTATAGTAGCGTGCAAAGCGGCGGATGAACGTCTCGCTGCGCGACTTGCGATCGCCGGCATGCTCCACCAGCTCGATGAGCTTGCTGGCTGTGCTCTGGCCGAAGTCCTTGGTGGTGCGCACGCGCAGCAGTCCGCTGCCGTTGACGCATCCCGACATCACCTCGTCGCCCACGGTCACCTGCCGCGGCATGCTCTCGCCGGTGAGCGACGACATGTTGAGCGTCGATTCACCCTCTATCACAATGCCGTCGAGCGGCACACGCTCGCCGGGCTTGATGATAATCGTGTCGCCCACCTCTATCACTTCGGCCGGAAGCACCATGCCCGTGCCGCCGCGCTCAACGGTAGCAATGTCGGGGCGCACTTCCAACAGGCGGGAAATGCTGTCATGGCTGCGATGCTCGGCATACCCCTCAAAAAGCTCCCCTATCCGGAAAAAGAGCATCACCACCACTGCCTCGATGAATTGCTGCTCGGCACCGGGCAGGAAACCGATGGCCAGGGCTCCGATGGTGGCCACTGTCATGAGCAGGTGCTCGTTAAACGCCTCACCGTGCATCAAGCCTTCGGCAGCCTCACGCAGAGTGCCGTAGCCTACTAAAAAATAGGGCACGAGATAGACGAGCAGCAACTGCCACATGGTGAGCTTGTGGGACATTTCGATGAAGATGGCCCCAATGAGCAGCAAGCATGTGATGATGATTACCAGGAGATTGAGAATTAACGAGCCGTTATAGTGGTCGTGATGCTCGTGGTTGTGCTCCTCCTCAAGAAGATCGTCATGATCGTCGCAGGAGCTGCAAGCGCAGTGATGATGATTGTGATGTGCCATAACTTTTTAAGTGGTTAGCCCCCTGGTGGCTCTAGAAGATCTAGTAGATCTAGAATATCTAGAAGATCTAGAAAACCTAGTGGGGCTCGGTTTCTTTTAATTATTTCGCTGCAAAATTATGGCAAGATTTTTGCAACCGGGTTGCAAAGTGCTAATGGCTGTGGCGGCAATGCGGGCAAAGCCCCTTGACGACGAACGACAGCGAATGAGGTGTGAAGCCCTCGGGAAGCACCAGTTCAGGAGTCTTGATAGTGTCGAGGCAATAGGAATGGTGGCACGCCTCGCAATAGAAGTGCAGATGCCCGTCGGTCATGTTGCAGGCTCCGTCGGTGGTGCACAGCTCATAGTTGAGCACTCCGCGCCCGTCTTCGAAGGCGTGCACCGCATCGTGCTCGAGAAAGAGCGTGAGCACGCGGAAGATGCTCGACTTGTCAACGGTCACCAGTGAGTCCTCAAGCATGGCGAGAGTGACCGGCCCCGATGCCTCGGTCAGAGCCCTGTAAACCAGCAATCTGTTGGCAGTGGGCTTGATGCCCTTGCCAGCCAACTTGGTTTCTATGTCGCTATTAGTATGCATAATCGCCGATTTGTGAGGCAAAGTTACTGCATTTTTCGCTTTTTTTCTTTACTTTTGCGATAAAATTACGTCACTATGGCAAAGAAGAAAAAAACAAAAAAGAATACACTATTCCTGCTGGGTCAAAACCGCCTCGACAAGCTCATGGATTTTGCCAAGGAACCAGGTCTGCACACCTTTGCCAAAGTAGAAGTGTTCCCGGCTGTGTCACGCATTGCACAGCAGCACCCGGAGCGCCGCAATGAGATTATTGAGTGGTTCCGGGAATATCTGCGCTTTGCAGCCGAAAAATTGCCCGAGACTCAATATATCGACAGCACTCTTGCCGGCATGATAATGAACGAAGTTATCGATTTGAAAGCCATAGAACTACAAGAAGAGATTAAGGCACTCTTCGACACCGGTCTTGTGGATTTAGGTAGCTGTGGCGACTATCACAGTGTGATCAAGGATATTACGGACCAGGAAACGCCTGTGTTCTACAAAGCGTTCGAGACCGATGTATTCAAACGTTTTAAGGCAATGAGAAGCTATTCACAATGAGAATTACGTGCATAGGACATAGCGGGTTTGCCATTGAGAGCAGCGACGGCAGTGCCACGCTCATCTTCGACTACTACACCGACCACGCCGGCGTGATAGAGAGCATCCTGGAGCGGGCACAAAGGGTGTATGTGTTCGTCTCACACAGCCACCGCGACCACCTGTGTCACGACATCTTCGACTGGCATGGGCACTACCCCATTGCCCGCTATGTGATAGCCAACGAGTGCCGGCGCAAGCTCAAGCGCGCCATCGACCTCGACAACCTGCCCGTGACCTTCCTGCACCACGACGAAGACTGGAACGACGAGCGCATTGCCGTGCACGCCTTCAACTCTACCGATGTGGGCGTGAGCTATCTGGTTGACATGGATGGCAAGCGGCTGTATCATGCCGGCGACTACACCTGCTGGGTGATGGAAGGCGACAACGAAACAGCCGCGCGCAAAGCACGAGGCGACTTTAACGTGATACTGAAAGCCATTGCCCGGCATGCTCCCGAAATCGACGTGGTCATGATGCCGGTGGTGCCCAACATGGGCGGTGACTTCACCTATGGGGCGCGCGAGCTGCTCAAGGCGGTGCGATGCAGCCTGTTCATCCCCATGCACATGTGGGGACGCGACCGCGAGGCCACTAAGTTCGAGCTATATCGCAATCCCGGCTATGGCCGGTGTGCACACATAGCCGAAGGCACTTCGATTGAAATTTCCTGAATGCCGTCGGCCCTTTTTACTCCTTCGACTTATTCAGGATTTCCTCGGCCATGTCGAGGATGCGCGTATCGTCGAGCGTGACGTAACCGCCGTCGGGACCCGGCTCGATGTGGATGCCCATGTTGGAGCCCTGGTCATAATCGGTGCCGCCAAAGTAGTTACGCACCGTCTGCACGGGCAGGTTCAGGCGGTCGGCAATCTGGTGAATAGTACCCTCTGGAAGTTGACTCTTGAATTTACGCAACTGATTGAATGTGATGATTTTTGCCATTATACTTTAGTTTTGTTGATTATCAAATAAAAATTGCAGTTATAAATATCGTCAGCATGGTTACCAGCACCGAAGCCGTTATTGCCTGGCCGTCGCTGCGGGTGAATGTGGGCATAGCCGGAAATGAGCCTACCCGACGGTACAAGAACTTCATCAGCCAATAGACCACAGCAGCCACCATCAGTCCCAGAATAGTGCCGCACACGATGTCGCCCATGTAGTGCACACCGAGATACATGCGGCTGTAGCACTGCAAAGCCGCCCAGAGCATCATAGCAATGGTTGCCGGCCTGTAACGTAGCATCAGGCTCATGATCAATGCTATGCCGAAGCTGTTGCCGGCATGTCCCGAGACGAAGCCATACATTCCACCCTGATAGCCGTTCACCAGGTGGATGGTTGCTGCCAGAGCCGGATTGTGCGACGGGCGCAGACGCCCCACCATGGGCTTGATGAGCCCTGATGTGAGCTGGTCGATGAAAAGGATGGTTAGCGCCACGGCAACGATGGCCGCGACAGCCCCGCGCCACCCTTTGTTGCGCAAAATCCACAGAAACGCCAACAGCATCAGCACCCACGACATGACGCTGGTGGCCATCCACATGGCATTATCCATGTAGGCACTATTGAAGCCGTTAATAGCCATGGTCACCTGCCGGTCAAGTGTGTCAAGGTAGTTTATCATTTTTTCAGTTTTTTATCGTTTTTAGATTATCTCCACGTCCTGAGCATTAATCCATGCCCTGCGGCTATCGCTGGCCTCAACGTTGAGCCACAGATTATTGTTCACCCTCACCGAGTCGAGCAGTTGCACCTTGCGACCCTGCTTGAGCTCAAACGCTATCTCGCTTTTGTCCTTGGGGGCACGCGGCGAGGTGCTCAGCTCGGCCGCTTGCGACATCACAATGGCCGTGTCATGATTCACGGCCCGGCCATGGTTCACAAAGGCGCACACGTTGGCCACAATGGTCACGACTAAAAGGAATATGGCTCCGAAGAAACCTATCTTGCGCCACATTATGCTATCTACAAAGATGTATAGGCACACAGCCAGCAGGCACAACACAAATGCCACGATGGCAATCACCGCCCATGCGTTAGACGAAAACATATTAGCCGCCTTATTGGCCCAGATGGTGATGATTGAAGCTCCGGCCTCATCGCCTAAGCCCGACTTCTGCCTGACAAAGTCGAGGTTAAATCGTGCATCGGCATTAGAGGGGTCGAGCAAGAGGGCTCGCTCATAATAGACAATGGCATGGGCGTTGTCCTTGAGGCGATAATAGGTGTCGCCTATGTTGCAGCACAGCGCGGCCGATGTGCCTTGCGTGCCCTCGGCCTGCAGATAGAGCTTGAGTGCTTCGGTGTAAAGTTCCTGGTTATAGGCTTGTGCAGCCCTGTCGGTGAGCGTGGCAGCCTGCACCGTCACAGACAGAGCCATCAGGGCCACTACGAGCCACACGCCACACATTATATGTTTAGATGTTTTCATTGTGCACTTTCTGTTTTCTTACGTTTCACACTCTCCAGACTGTCGATAACACCGGCAGCCTCGTCCCACACCCCCTGCAGGTCGTGTCCGGCCAGTTCGGGAGCATACTGGGCATACTCGCACTTGTCGAGCAAGGCCAGCGTGCGTTCGCGCAGAGCCTGCTCCACGCCATAGGCCTCCAGCTCGGCCTCGATGTTGTCTTTACTCAGTTCCGACACCGGAATGGTGAGCTTGTCGCTCAGGTAACCCCACAGCGAGTTCAGCGTTTCGGCATAGAAAGCATCGCTGTTGCCGGCATTGATAAACTTCTGTGCCTGCTTGAGGCGACGCTGCGCCACACGGCTGGCACGCTTGTTGCGCATCAGGCGCACGTCGGACCGCAGCTTGAGCTGCTTGCGATAGTAGATCAGCACAGCGGCCAACAGCAGCAGCGGCACTATGTACCACAACCAGTAGGCAAAGCCGGCCACCATGAACGCCGGGGTGCGTTTCAGCCCTAAGTCGCCGGTGGCAATGTGGCGAATGTCCATGTTCTGGATGCGGTAGTGATTAGATGGTGTGCCCTCACCCTTGGCCACGGTGAACTTGCGTCCGGGGATGGGGATCGACTCATATTTCTCGGTCTCGGGATTGAAGAAGGTGAACTCGCTGGCCGGCAGTTCGAAGGTGCCGGCAAACTGCGGTATGAACGGGTAGTCGATGGTCACGGCACCGGCCATATCGGTGCCCACGGTCTTGGCATCGACTGTGCTTTTGGGGTCATACACATCCATCTCCTTGGGCATCTTCAACTCGGGAGCCTTCAAATACTTGATGTTTCCCATACCTTTTATAATATAGGTATAGGTTGCAGCCTGATAGGTCTTCAGCTGGTCGGGCTTGAGAAGCGTCTCGACGGTGAACTTGCCCACGGCTCCTGTGAACGACTCGGGCCGGGGCTCGGGCAGCGGCAGGATGTTGACCGTGGCAGTGTTTGACTGCACTTTCAGGCTTTTCTCAACCGGCTGCTGCAGTGTGCCGAAGATGGTGCGATACTGCTCATATTGCACCACATTCACGTCATAGTTCCCCGATGTGATGGTCAGCTTGCCCGACTTCTGCGGGTAGAGCAGGCACTTTTTCAGAATGGCCACCATATACTGCTGGCCATTGACAGTTTCCACATTATTCAAGCTGGGCTGCATGGGTATTTCCTCGATGAGGAAGCCGTCGAACGACGGTTGCTGTGTGGGCATGAACTGCGACACCTGATACTTGGTGTAGAGCTTAATGGTGCACACCACGGCCTGCTGCTCAAACACTCGGGGCTTCGACATCTCGATGCGCACAAAGATGTCCTTGCCGGTGACGGCTTTGTCGGCACTTTGCGTCATGGGGTCGTTATATCGCACTCCACCGCTACGACGGTCCTCGTCGCGCTGCTGCGACGAGGCTCCACCTGCGCCGGTCACCTCGATGGTGAAGGGCGACGTGCGCATGGTGCGGCCGTTGACCTCGACAGTTGCCGCACCCACGTTGAGCCGGCCGCTGTGAGTGGCCTTGTAGATCATCGTGTATTCTTGCGACGACGAACTGCTCGACTTGCCGTTGACCCACGATGAGCTATAGGACGTGGAAAGAGCCGGCCCGTAGATTTTAGTAGCACCGGCTATTTCGGGGGCGGTGAAATTAGAGCCCTCGGCATTCTTTAGCACAAAAGTAACGTTAAACTTGTTGCCGGCCGACACCTGGCGAGGTGCCTGCACGGTAAACGACACAGCAGCTTGCGCTGCCACGCCAAGCATCAAGGCGATTATCAGCACTGCCAGACGATGACACTTTTTGATATATCTTAATTCCTTCATCACTTGATTTTCAAGTTTTTTATTTTTTGGGGTTATTATTATTTCCTAGGAGAACCTAGGAGAGCCTAGGATTTCCTAGGAAAGCCTAAGAGAGCCTAAGAGAGCCTAAAGCCATCACCACTTGCGATTAGTGCGCGAGCGCTCATTGCGCTGCTGCTGTGCCTGGCGGGCATTGATGCGCTGCTGTGTGGCACGCTCCTGATCCTGCATTGCCTTGAGCACCTGCTCCACGTTCTGCTTGTTCATGTCGCCGGGGCGAGGCTGGCCGTCGCGCTTGTCGGCAGGATTTTGCTGGTTCTGACTTTGGTCCTGATTCTGCTTGTCTTTGTCCTGCTGATCCTGGTTCTGCTTGTCCTGGTTTTGCTTGTCCTGGTTCTGCTTGTCCTGGTTCTGCTTGTCCTTATCTTTCTGGTCTTGATTTTGATTTTTGTTTTGGTTTTTATTGTTTTTATTCTGCTGGTCCTGCTGCTGCTTTTTGAGCTGTGCCAGGCGCAGGTTGTCGCGCGCATGGTCATCGTCGGGATTACAGCGCAGGGCATTCTTGTAGTGCTCGATGGCCTGTTGCCACTGCTGTTGTGCATAGGCAATGTTTCCCAGGTCGTATGACGCCTTGCCGCGCAAGTCGCGGCTTGTTGTGGTCTTGACTATGTTTTCCAGAATTTGCTGCGCCTCATTCATCGGGTTGTCCTTGCTCTCGCCCTTGGCTGTGGCACTGCCTTGTCGCATCAGCGCCGTGGCCAGGTTAAACTGTGCAATGGCCGACTGCGGCGCCACTTGCAGAGCCTTGCGATACTCCACCTCGGCCTCGGCATATCGCTTGGCCTTGTAGAGCTTGTTGCCGCTGCGAATGAAGTTGCGCTCTTTCTTCACTGTCTTAATCTCACCGGCATCGCCGCTTGCCGCTGCCGGCATGGCACACACGGCAAGCAACGTGATGGTTACAAGTATCTTACTGATCAGTTTCATTGTTACGCGTAAAGAAGTTAAACTGTTTGAGCCACGGATTTTTGCGCTCCATCACAAACATGAGAGCAATGATTAATATCAGCGTAATCCAAGCAAATACCGGGAATTGCTCGTCGTGCTGCGTGTAGGCCACGGTGGCAAGGTCGGTCTTGGCGAGCTTGTCGAGCATGTCGCGGAGGGTTTCCACCGCGTCACCGGCATTGCCATTGACATAGAGTCCGTCGCCGGCATCGGCTATCTGCTGTGCCATTTCCTCGTTGAGATAGGTGACCACGGGCTGTGAGCCGCTGTCGTCCATCAGGTAGCCGCCGTCGGGCATGGGTATGGGTGCCCCGTGGGTGCTACCCACTCCCATCACACTCACCTTGATGCCATTTTTCTCGGCCTGACGGGCGGCTGCCACTGCATCGTCTTCAAAGTTCTCACCATCGGTGATGACGATGATTGTCTTTTGCGATTTCTTGCTTTGAGAGAAGGAGCCGGCGGCCATCTCGATGGCTGCACCTATGGCCGTTCCCTGCGTGGGCACCATGTTTGTGTTGATGCTGTTAAGGAACAGCTTGGCCGAGCTCACATCGCTGGTGAGCGGCATCTGCATGTAGGCATTGCCGGCAAACACCACCAGGCCCACCTTGTCGTTCTGCGAGCGGTCGATTATCTTCTCCAAAATCATCTTGGCACGCTGCAGGCGCGAGATGTCCTGCGGGTCGTCGGTGGCACTGGCGTTCATTGAGTTAGACACATCCACGGCCACCATCATCTCGATGCCGTGCACTGTTGTGCTGGTCGATGAGGCACCGGCACGCGGCCGGGCAAGGATCACAATAACAAGGGCAACAATGAGCAGCTCAAGGGTCAACTGTATGTAGGGTTTATATCGCGACACATCGGGCATGAGCTGCTCGATGACTTCGGAGCGGCCGAATGTCTTGAGCTTGGCTTGCCGCGCACGCCGCGACCACCAGAACATGCCTGCTATGGCCGGCAGCAACAGCAGCAAGTATAAATATTGTGGATTAGCAAAGCTGAACATTATATTCTTTTTTTTAGAAAACGAGTTTTCTTTAGTAAACGAGTAAACAAGTAAACGAGTAAACAAGCTGGCTGACGCCTGTAGTTGCTTAGTAAACAAGCCGTCAAGTTGTGCCAAGCATTGCTTGGCAGTTACAAGCTACGAGTGCGCGATGTGGCTCATTATTCATTATTCATTATTAATTATTAATTACCCTAAGGCGTGTGCCGCATCACAGTGTAGCGCCCCACGAGGTAGAACAGCAGCAGTGCCAGCAACGCCCATGCCCAGGGCATATAGTTGTCCTCGGTGTGGCTGAAACGCTGCACATCGAGGTGAGTTTTCTCCAAGCTGTCGATTTCCTTGAATATGCCGGCCAGCGTACTCTTGCTTGTGGCACGGAAGTACTTTCCGCCCGTTGACGACGCAATCTTGCGCAAAGTACCCTCGTCGATAACCACCGGCAAGGTCTGGTACTGGATGTTGCCCGAGTAGTCGATGGCTACGGGATAAGGTGCAGTGCCGTTGCTACCCACACCTATGGTGTAAATCTTAATGCCATATTGCCGGGCAATCTCAGCAGCCGTGAGCGGCGCCACCACACCGGTATTGTTTGAGCCGTCGGTGAGCAAGATAATGCTGCGCGACACGGCTTTCCCGTCCTTGATGCGGTTGATGGCCGTGGCTATACCATCGCCAATGGCCGTGCCATCTTCAAGGACTCCGGTTTTCACATCGTGAATGGCATTGACAAGGATGGCGTTGTCCATGGTCATGGGCACCTGTGTGAAGCTCTCGCCGGCAAACAGCACGAGGCCTATGTTGTCGTGCTCGCGCCCCGTCACGAAGCGGGTGGCGACATCCTTGGCAGCCTCCAGGCGATTGGGGCGGAAGTCCTTAGCAAGCATACTGGTGGAGACATCCATTGCCACCACAATGTCGGTTCCCTCGACATCGCTCGTGGCCCAGCTGTCGTGCGTCTGCGGGCGACACAGGATGATAATCAGGCACCCTATTGCACCCAATAACGATGCAAACAGCAAGTGCTTGAACCACACGCGCCACCCGGCACGCAGGCCATCGAAAGCCCGGGTCGAAGAGAACTGCATGGTGGGCTCATTGCGTTTCCAGCTATACACATACCATGCGATGAGCGGCACAAGCAGCAGAAAGAGCCACAACAGCCGCGGGTGTGCCAGTTGCATCATGACTGCACCTCCTTTCCGGGAGCCTCGGCGGCCGGTTGCTCGACAGGCTTGGTGGTTTCGACAAACTGCACGGCACGCTCATAGGCCTTCTCATTATCGTCGGCAAGCGGCCGGGCGCCGGCAAACTTCACAAAGTCGGCAACCTCCAGTATCATGCTCAACTGCTCGTTCACGGCATGCGTTTCTTCGTTTTGCTTGAGCGTGTCGATGATTTGGGTTGAGGTCATCTCCACGGCATTGACCTGGAAACGACGGTCGATATACACCCTCAAAATGTCGGTCAGGCCGGTAAAGTATTCCTTCTCCTGGCCATTTTGCCACAGCTGTTGCTGCTTGAGCGCACGCAGGTTGATCATGGCCTCATCATAGGGCGGCAAGCGCTTGCGCTCGGGCTTGAGTGGGTTGATACCTTTTTTATACCAGTGGAAATAGTAATACAATCCTCCACCTATGAGCAACAGCGCAAGCAGCCATGCCCACCAGTAGTCGGCTATCAGGTCGGGCACCCAGTCAAAGAACTTGAACGGCACTTCCTCCACCGGCTTGATGTCGTGGATGTCTTGCAACGAGTCAACCCGCACAGGCAGCACTTTCAGAGTGAGTTGCTTGCTCAGGAACGTGTCGCGCCCCACCACACAAGCCACCGGTCCCACGACATATAGCCCTGAGTCAAACGACTGCAGGATCACGTCGCGATTAATCTGAATGCGGTTGTTGCCCAACCGAGTGGTGTCGGCCTTGCAGCGCTCGGCAATCTCCACCATCGCGGTGTTGAGTGTGTCGGCACGGTCGATGCTCACGATGGCGTTCACGTCTTGTGGCTGCACAATCTCAAGGTGCAATGCCGTGGTCTTGCCCATGAGCAGGACTGCCGAGTCGAGCCGGGCAGTGATAGTCACCTGAGCAGCCTGCACGATGTGCGCAGCCATGATTGCCAGTAATATGATAGATAGTCTTTTCATTATATAATGCTTTGTTAACAGCCTCGGCGCTTGGCCGGGCTGCATTAATTGTGTCAGCCGCGCTGTCGGAAAAGCGCCATCAAGGCCTTCACATAGTCTTCGTCGGTGGCAATGCTCACCATGTCCACGTTGCATCGCTGCACGGTAGCCGACATCTGCTGCTGCCGGGCATACCACCAGCGGTCGTAGGCCTGGCGCACACGCCGGCTGCCGGTGTCGATCCAGCGCTCACGGCCGGTCTCGGCATCGCGCACGCGCATCAGGCCCACATCGGGCAGTTGGGCCTCGCGCTTGTCATACACTTGCACGGCTATCAGGTCGTGCTTGTGATTAGCTATCGACATCGACTTTTCATAGTCGTGAGCATCTATAAAGTCGCTCACCAGAAATGTGGTGGTGCGCTTTTTCAAGGCTCCGGTCATGTATTCCAACACCCGGTTTATATCGGTGCCGGCACTTGCGGGCTTGAAATCGAGCAATTCCCGAATCACGAGCAAGATGTGCTTGCGCCCCTTCTGCGGCGGGATGAATTTTTCAATCTTGTCGCTGAAGAATATCACGCCCACCTTGTCGTTGTTCTGAATGGCCGAGAATGCCAGCGTGGCCGCCACCTGCGTCATCACCTCGCGCTTCACGTCGCCCACGGCGCCGAAATCCTGGCTCGCGCTCACGTCGATCAGAAGCATCACCGTGAGCTCGCGCTCTTCTTCATAGACCTTGACATAGGGCTTGCCGTAACGTGCCGTCACGTTCCAGTCAATGTCGCGCACGTCGTCGCCATACTGATACTCGCGCACCTCGCTGAAGGTCATGCCACGACCCTTGAATGCCGAGTGATATTCACCGGCAAAGATGTTCTGAGACAGGCCCTTGGCCTTTATCTCAATCTTGCGCACCTTCTTGAGGAGTTCATTGCGTTCCATTTCTTTTGACAGAATGATTACAACACTCTCATCGTTATGATTTCACACCATGCCACAGCATCAGGGCACTGCTATCTTGTCGAGAATTTCGTTGATGATTTCGTCGGCTGTGATATTATTGGCCTCTGCCTCGTAGCTGAGCCCTAAGCGGTGACGCATCACGTCGTGGCACACGGCACGCACATCCTCGGGAATGACATAGCCGCGCCCCTTGAGGAAAGCATAGGCACGCGAAGCTAATGCCATGTTGATCGAAGCACGTGGCGAAGCACCGAAACTAATCATCGACTTAAGGTCGGCCAGGCCGAAGTCGCCCGGGAAACGCGTTGCAAACACAATATCTACAATATAGCGCTCGATTTTCTCGTCGATGTAAATTTTCTGCACGATGCCGCGAGTCTCCACAATATCGGCCGGAGTGACCATGGGCTGCACCTGCTTGCGCTCGGGAGCGATGTTCATGCGTATGATCTCGGCTTCCTCGGCCTTCGACGGGTAGCCAATCATCACTTTCATCAAGAAACGATCGACCTGTGCCTCAGGCAGCGGGTAAGTGCCTTCCTGCTCAATGGGGTTCTGCGTGGCAAGCACCAGGAACGGGTCGTCGAGCTTGAAAGTTTGCTCGCCGATGGTCACCTGACGCTCCTGCATGGCCTCGAGCAGAGCACTCTGCACCTTGGCAGGCGCACGGTTAATCTCGTCGGCAAGGACAAAGTTGGCAAACACCGGACCTTTCTTCACCTCAAAGCGCTCCTTCTGGATGCTATACATCATCGTGCCTATCACATCGGCAGGCAGCAGGTCGGGAGTAAACTGAATGCGACTAAACTGAGCATCGATGAGCGATGCAAGAGTCTTTATTGCCAACGTCTTTGCCAGGCCGGGCACACCCTCAAGCAGGATGTGGCCATTAGCCAGCAGTGCTATCAGCAACGAGTCAACAAGGTGCTTCTGGCCCACTATCGACTGGTCCATGCCTTGCTTAATCATGTTCACAAAGTTGCTGCGACTTGCTATCAAGTCGTTCAACTCACGGATATTTACTGTTTCAGCCATTTTTTTATCAAGTATGGTAGATTAATGTTTAGCAGTCGTGTGCGCACACGCACACAAAACGTGGTGCAAAATTATCATTTTACTTGCTTACATCCCAACAAATGCAAGTTAAAATAACGATTTTTAAGTTACAAATGTTAAATACACCATTTCACACTGCATTTACTAATTTTATTTAACCGATTCACCAAGGCAGGCTGAGTCAAATAATTCACAATTCACAATTCATAAAGACGCCCGAGTCAAATAATTCTTAATTCATAATTCTTAATTCATAATTAATTTGTAACTTTGCACGATATATCTCACACACAAGACTATGTTATTAGAAAAAATAGAATCTCTGAAAGGGCAATTAGCCCAGCTCAGTGCCTCTAACGAAGCGGCACTCGAGGAATTGCGCATAAAATATCTGAGCAAGAAAGGCGAAGTGGCTGCACTGTTCAACGAATTCAAGAGTGTCCCGGCCGACCAGAAACGCGAACTCGGGCAGCGCCTAAACGAGATTAAGACTCTCGCCACCGAGAAGATTAATTCTCTGAGAGAAAACTTCAAGGCTCAGGCCAAAGAGCAAAACAAGATAGACATCACCCGCCCGGCATTTCCTGCCGAGCTTGGCACCCGTCACCCGATATCGGTGGTGCGCAAGCAAATCATCGACATCTTTTCGCGCTTAGGCTTCACCCTGGCCGACGGCCCCGAGGTGGAAGACGACTGGCACGTGTTCAGCGCACTCAACTTTGCAGCCGACCACCCCGCCCGCGACATGCAAGACACCTTCTTCATAGAGCAGGACAAGGACAACGTGGCACGCAACATCGTGCTGCGCTCACACACCAGCAGCGTGCAGGTGCGCACCATGGAGACACAGAAGCCTCCCATACGCATCATCTGCCCGGGCCGAGTGTATCGCAACGAGGCAATCACATCGCGCGCCCACTGCTTCTTCCACCAAATCGAAGGTCTGTATATCGATAAGGGCGTAACATTTGCCGACTTGCGACAAGTGCTGCTCAACTTTGCACAAGAGCTTTTCGGCACCGACACCAAGATACGCCTGCGCCCAAGCTACTTCCCGTTTACCGAGCCTTCGGCCGAGATGGACGTCTCGTGCATGCTGTGCGGCGGACAGGGTTGCAGCTTCTGCAAGCACACCGGCTGGGTGGAAATTCTGGGATGCGGCATGGTGGACCCCAATGTACTGGAAGCCAGCGGCATCGACAGCAAGGTATATAGCGGCTACGCCTTCGGACTGGGCATTGAGCGCATCACCAACCTAAAATACATGGTGAAAGACCTGCGCATGTTCAGCGAGAACGATGTGCGCTTCCTCGAGGAGTTTAAGAGCGCCCATTAATGACATTAAAAGAACGATATGAGGGAGTGCTCAACTATTTCCAGAGCACTCAACCCGAGCCAACCACCGAATTAACCTACAGCAGCCCCTTCGGGCTGCTGGTTGCTGTAATGCTGTCGGCTCAATGCACCGACAAGCGTGTGAACATGGTCACCCCTGCGCTGCTTGATGCCTACCCCACTGCGGCTGCCATGGCTGCTGCCACCGCCCATGATATTCTGCACTACATCAAAAGCGTGTCCTACCCCAACAGCAAGGCACAGCACTTGCAGCAGATGGCACAAATGCTAACTGACGAGTTTAATGGCGAGGTGCCGGGCACTATCGAGCAACTCACACAGCTCCCCGGCGTGGGACGCAAGACAGCCAACGTAGTGCTTGGCATGGTCTTTGGCAAAGCCGCTATTCCGGTCGATACACACGTCTTCCGTGTGGCAAACCGCATCGGTCTTGCAAATGGCAAAACGCCGCTTGAGGTAGAGAAACAGCTCATAAAACACATCCCCGAGCAACTGCGCTTCAAGGCGCACCACTGGATCTTGCTCCATGGCCGCTACGTGTGCAAGGCTCAGCGCCCCGACTGTCTCAACTGCCGGCTCACCAACTGGTGCAAGCACTTTTCAAAGAAATAGCCCCAACGGGTGGGCCAAAACACGAAACAATCACTTATGATAAAAGGCGGACTGCCATCAAGCAATCCGCCCTCTCTTTGTATAATATATTAGCCTGTAAATGTAGGAAAAATTCTTCGGTTTAGAACTTCCAGCCGAAGGCAATCTGAATGTTACTATTCTTTGCGTCGCCAATCTTAAACGCATTGGTCAAGCCCATAGTGTAACGTGCCTGAAGGAATGCGTTCTCGGTAAGGCTGTAGGTAGCACCCAGACCCACACCGAAATCAACTGTCTTGGTAATGTCTTTCATATCTTCGGTTTCCTCAACTTTGCCCGAAACACCGTCGGATTGACCCTCGAGCTTGGATGTCAGCTTGCTATACACATTGAAGCCTACTTGGGGACCTAAATCAATGGCAAAACTGGGTGAAACGTAAAACTTGAGCATCACGGGCACGTTAATATAATTGACGTTATAAGTCTCCTTATACTTATAGGCACCTTGTTTCAACTCACCTTTACCACCCTGAGCGGCAAACACGACTTCGGGCGAGATGGCAAACTTGTCGTTGAACTTATACTCCATCAAAGCACCAATCTGATAGTTGGGAGCCATGCCATGATCCACATTCTTACCCCAGAAGTTAGTCAGGTCAAAACCAACCTTTGCACCAAATTGAACTTGTGCCATTGCACTCATGCTCACCAGCGCTGCTGCAAGCATCAAAAAAACTTTCTTCATAATAAAAAAATTTTGTTACACTAAAATTATGTTACACTAAAATAATATTCAAAATCACATAACCTTTGACTTAACAAGGCGAAAGAGGTTTAATAGCAATTCCAATAATGGCCATTAAATTTCCGTTATCGGCCAGTTATCTGACCTTAATATTCTATTTTATCGGCTTTTTCGGCCCATTTGCGAAAATGGTCGATCGAATGCTCGACATCCACATGTATGCAGGGTATGCTACGGTTCAGATTTGGCTTGGCAATCTCCTGATAGATAAAAAGGTCGTCGAAATCGATGCATGCCGCATCATCGCGTGTGTTGGCATAGTAAACCCTACTCACTCCCGCCCAGTAAAGTGCACTCAGGCACATTGGGCACGGCTCGCACGAGGAATACACCACGCAGCCATCAAGTTTGAAATTATGGGTCAAGCCACATGCACGGCGTATGGCGTTGATCTCGGCATGCGCTGTAGGGTCGTTGTCGATGGTTACTGAATTGCCTCCTGTAGCAATCACTTTGCCATCTCTCACTATCACAGCACCAAAGGGGCCACCGCCACGATCAATATTCTCGCCGGCTATGTCGCATGCCATACGCAGAAAATGTCGATCTTGTTCTGAAATTTCTAAATTTTCGTTTATATCTACTAATTTTAGTTAAATATCGCAGACAATCTGCTATTTTCTTGTAAATTAGTTTTCTACTTATCAAAAATAGTTATTATTTTTGCAAGTGTGTTTTTCATGGTATTAGATTTAAGGTTTGTGAAGGCCCTCGTGAGAGTCCCTTCACTTTTTATTTTTACCCCTATCACGGTCGAGCTCAAACGATTCTGAGAGCTTGAATGACGCCAAGAGGCCTTTACCATTGTCTTAACACTTTCAGCTGCCGGCTTAGCGGCGGGCAGGTTTCACACCACGCGTGCGATAGTTGCAATGCACTTTTCCCTTGACAATATTGTTGAGCTTGGTGCGGATGAGCTGCTTGCGAATGGGTGAAATGCGATCGACAAACACCGTCTTGAACAGGTGGTCACACTCATGCTGCACAACACGCGCCAAATAGCCCTCGATGTCTTGCTCGTGCGTTTGCCAGTTCTCGTCGGTCCACTTGAGGTGAATCTTCTCATGGCGGGCAACGGCTTCATGTATGCCCGGCACACTCAGGCACCCCTCCTCGCGCGAGACGGTGGGCACACTCTCGTCGATGGTGATTTCGGGATTGATCAGAACCATGCGCACGTCCTTAAGCTCGGGCATGTCGTCGGCCAGCACATCAACGTCGATATACACCAGCCGCACACTCACGCCAACCTGCGGAGCTGCTATACCAATGCCGTCGCTGGCATACATCGTCTCCTTCATATTCTCGATGAGCTGAGCCAGATCGGGATAGTCGGGAGTAACGAGTTCGGTATCGGTGCGGAGCACCGGATGACCATATAGGTAAATGGGAAGTATCATGGAATAATTGGTTAATTAATAATGAATAATGAATAATGAATAATGAATAATGAGCCGCATTGCGCACTTGTAGCTCGTAGCTACTGCAGGCGTCAGCCAGCTTGTTTACTCGTTTACTTGTTTACTCGTTTACT
>DGVT01000093.1:5791-15231 GCA_002395965.1 Porphyromonadaceae bacterium UBA4277 | reverse complement strand
CTAACTTTTGGGGTGCAGTTCACTTAGAGGGGGAGCTGCCGCACGGGGGGAGCTGCTCAACTTAGAGGGGTTGAGCAGCTAACGCGCTGATTTACTGGTATTAATTTCGACGAGTTCACGTTAAATTATTACACAGCCCAACAAATCATATCATAAGAATGCTACAAACTTGAATAATTTGTAGAAAAACACTAATTTTGCCAATCATAAAATCATAAGAGACGATGAAAGGATTTATGCTACTGGCAGCCGTGGCGATTATCTCAGCCACTACTGCATGCGCCCAGCAATTAGTTATAGGCACCTATAACATTAGATATTATAACAATGGCGACGAGCAGGCCGGAGAAATGTGGTCAACCCGTTGCAAGGTGATGTGCGACCAGATGAACTATGAGGCTCCCGATGCCTTTGGCGCCCAAGAGGCCACCTACGCCCAAATTATCGACATGCTAAGCCATCTCGATGGTTATGACTATACCGGTCGCGGCCGCGATGACGGCGAGCGCGAAGGTGAATATGCGTGCATATTCTATCGCACCGACCGATTAGAGCTGCTTGATGAAGGCACGTTCTGGCTAAGCGAGACTCCCGACAAGGTGAGTTTCGGGTGGGATGCCGCCTGCCGCCGCGTGTGCTCATGGGGAAAGTTCAGGCAGAAGGAGAGCGGCTTCACGTTCTTCCATTTCAACCTGCACATGGACCATGTTGGCGTGGTGGCACGTCGCGAGGCCGCCCGATTGGTCACGCAGCGCATAGCGGCCATAGCACAGGGTGCCCCTGTGGTGCTCACAGGCGACTTCAACGTCGATCAGAACGACGAGATTTACACAATCTTCAGCCGGTGCCCGCTGCTCAAAGACTGCTACACGGCATCGCGCCTGCGATTTGCCGAGAATGGCACATACATTGCCTTTGACCCAAATGCCAAGACCGAAAGCCGCATCGACCACATCTTTGTCTCACCACAGTTTGCAGTCGATAGATATGCAATCCTCACCTCTGGCTACTGGACCCCTGCCGACAATGCCGCAAGCACCAACGCACACAACGGCCCGGCCGAGGTGACGGTTGCCCGATACCGCCTGCACACACCCAGCGACCACTACCCTGTGATTGCCAGGATGCAATGGAGCCAAAGGGAGTAATTCGCGCAACTGATCACGAGTGATACTTGCGCGGTTATCGAAAAAGCTGTAACTTTACGGCACAATTTCGCACGACAATGAAATTCTCGATCATAATACCGGTATATAACCGCGCGCACATTGTGCACCGCACCCTCGACAGCGTTGTGGCTCAGACGCACCGCCCGCTTGAACTTGTGCTGGTAGATAACTGCAGCACCGACGACACGCTGGCCGTGCTGCAGCGCTTTGCCTCGGAGCATGAGGCCCCCGACTTGCACATTGCCGTGGTGCAGGAAAGTCATCACACTGCCGGAGCAGCCCGCAACCGCGGCTTTGAGAAAGCCACCGGCGAGTGGGTGATATTCTTCGACAGCGACGATGAAATGGCTCCCCACCTTGTAGAAAGATATAATAAAGTGATAGGCCGGCACAATGGCGAGCTCGATGTGGTATCGGCTCGCTCGCGAGTGGTGATGCCCGACGGCACTACCCTGACCCACCCCTACTTCAAGCACGACATCTTTGCGGTGCACATCCTTCACAGCCAGCTATCGACGCAACGCTATGCCGTGCGCCGTGAGTTTTTTGCCTCGACCGACGGCTGGAACATCAACCTGCCCGGATGGAATGATTGGGAATCGGGCATGCGGCTGCTGCTGGCACGTCCCAGGATAGCCTTCATGGGCGGCCGCATCGACATTAATATCATACACAGCGGCACCGAGTCAATTACGGGTACCGAATTCCACTCGAGGCATGGCCAGTGGGAACACGTCATCGATGTGATAGAAAACGAAGTGCGATGCTCCTCGCTCAAGAATAAGCGCCGCTACTACCGCCTGCTTGACTACCGTCGCATGGTGCTTGCGGCCCAATATGAGCGCGAAGGTCATCCCGAGCTGGCTCGCCCGCTATGCCGCCTGGCCTATGCCAACCTGCAGCAGAGCTACGACAACTCGCTTGCTTGGCGAGTGGCCGTTTCGCCCATTCTTAAATGGCTCTTCAGGCGCATTGTGGACGGCCGCCGCGGCTCGGCACGCATTGCGCGCCTCATACTGCGATGAGAAGCCCCGGGTGCAAGCAAACCGACCAGCGCGGCACAGCCACTGCCTTCACTGCGATTGAGCATCGGTTGTCGATGTGGAAGCAGGAAGCAGTCCGGCAATCTCCACGCGGTCGAAGTCGCCGAACCATTCACGCAACTTTTGCTCGGCCAGTTGCTCTATCTCGGGAGTGATGTGGCTGCTCATGGCATAAATGGCCCATGCCAGGGCTGCGAAGTCGTCGGTAAAGCCAAGTCCCATGAGCGCATCGGGTATGAAGTCGGCAGGAAGGATAAAGTAGCCCAATGCCCCGTAGATTTTCAGCTTCTCCTTTGCCGATATCGATGGGTCGCGCGACATGTAATAGAGCACAAGCGTAGCATACACAACCTTGATGCCGGCCTTCTTGGCTACTTTTTTGATTTTTTCCCACAGCTGAGGGTCGGTGAAATAGTTGCGATAGACATCAACGTCGATAATCTTTCTTTTCTTTTCCATCACACTTAATTGCTTAGGAGGTGAATAATCGATTAATAACAATGAGTTAGCACATGTGCTCACTTGCAAAAACCATGCCACCGCATCATTAGCGCTCGGTCCTGCCGACGCCACAGTGTCACTATTCCCCTAAAGATCGGCCACGAGCTCCACCGGACAATGGTCGCTGCCCATAATGTCAGTGTGAATGCCGGCCGAAACCAGCTTCGGCGCCAATCGCTCAGAAGCCAGGAAATAGTCGATGCGCCACCCGGCATTCTTGGCACGCGCCTGGAAGCGATAGCTCCACCAGCTGTAGATGCCCTCCTGATCGGGATGAAAATGGCGGAAAGTGTCGATAAACCCGGCGTCGAGCAGGCGCGTCATCTTCTCGCGCTCCTGGGGCGTGAAACCGGCATTCTTGGTGTTGGTCTTAGGATTTTTCAAGTCTATCTCCTTGTGAGCGACGTTGAGGTCGCCGCACACAATCACAGGCTTTTTAGCATCGAGCGAAAGCAAGTAACGGCAAAAGTCGTCTTCCCATCGCATGCGATAGTCCAGACGCCGCAAGCCGTCCTGGCTGTTGGGTGTATAGACTGTGACAAGAAAGAAATCGGGCATTTCGAGTGTGATGAGTCGCCCTTCATGGTCGTGCTCATCAATGCCCATGCCCAGCGTCACCTCCAGCGGCTTGTGTCGTGTGAACACAGCCGTGCCGCTGTAGCCTTTCTTGTCGGCATAGTTCCAATAGGATGTGTAGCCGTCGAAGGCGATGTCGAGCTGCCCGGCCTGCATCTTGGTTTCCTGCAGACACACGAAATCGGCATTCAGCTCGCGGAAGGTGTCGGCAAATCCCTTTCCGGCCACTGCCCGCAGTCCGTTAACGTTCCACGAGATAAACTTCATTGTGCATCGGCATTTTCGTCCTGCTCAATGGCTTGGGCCACTGCCTGGTCGTTGTCGCGGCGCATGGCTTGACGCTCGATCGAGCGGCTCTTGATTAACGAAACTATTGAAATCACCAGCAACACAAGTGCCACCAGGGCACCCACGATGAGTGCCCAAGTAGGCAGCAGTTTGTTGTTGGCCAGATAAAGCGTTGTCAGGGCCACTGCAATGCATGCAAAGTCGAGTAGCAACGCACGTTTTTGTAAGCGAAATCCGGCTTCAGTCATTTGTTATGCTTTATTTAAGATGATTTTTATCACTTCACCCACGTCGTCCACGTCCACGATGTCGTCGTCGGTAAGGTAAGCCCTGCGATCGTAGTTGGCTGCATCGTCCTTACCTAAGATGATTTTTATCAAGATTTCCACATCGTCCACATCCACGGCACCGTCGGCATTAACGTCGCCCCGCACCGATTGCTGTTCCTGCTTCTGCACGATGGTGAACGTGCATGTGCTTGCTCCCACGCGGTCAACGATTGTGAAGGTGGTCTCACGGCTGGCAATGCCTGCAGGCAGGGCATCGTAGGCAATGGCCAGCGTGTCGAGCGTCATGTCGTTAGGCGTGCTGGTGATGCGACACCAGTCGCTGCCGCCCTGCTCGGGGTTGTCGTAGCCGAACATCGAGAAGATTTGCTGCTCGAGCACACCAGCCGTTGCGGGCACCTCGATGCGCTCGGTGCCCACCGGAAGCAAGGTGAGCGGTGAGTGTGCTATGAGTGGCATGATATAGAACGATGTGCCCATACCCTGGCTGAAGAAGCCGGTCACGGGGCGCCACTCGTCGCGTATCTTATAGTAGGCGGTGTTGTCATGATTGCGCATGCGTGCCGTGGCAAACGACACATCGCACGAGTCGTTCCACTCGGGAATGCCGTCAACCATAATGTAGAAGTCCTCGTTCACCACTTGTGGGTCAAACTCAAACAGCGTACCGCGCAGTGTAGTGCTCGTGCTTGTGGCCAAGTCGGTCACAAACCACCAGAATGAATCCATGGCTTCGCCGGGGTTGCCGTTCTCGTCAACCCGGCACAGATGCACGCCCACGTTGCTCACCTGGTCGGCAATGGCCTCGGCCTGAGCCGTTTCGAAAAACACTAATGCACCATACACCACCATGGGGCATGACGGTGCCGAGAATTTCTCGGCATAGGCATTGATTTTCATCTTATTAGAGCCGGGGAACGTACCCTCGCCGTCGAGGTCGTAGGTTGTGGGGACATCGGTGGGAAGGATGTTGCTGATGTAGCCCTCATACTCGGCCGAGACGCTGATCTGGTCGTGCGACGTGCCATGCTCATTGGCCACGTCGAGGGTCACTTGCTGCTCGTGCATCTGCTCGTAGCTCACCCACGGCATTTCCTGGGTGCTGGTGGCCGGTGCACAGTTGGTGAATGTCCAGTTCCACTGTGTGGGGAAGCCTGTGCTCGCATCCTTATACTGCACGGGAATGAGCGGGCATATCATGGGCAGATGAGTGTCGTCGTAACGGAAGGTGGCGGGAGGCAGGATGTGGGCCACCGGCGCACTGCCGGTAACGGTGACAAAGCTGTTGCGTGTCACAGTGCTTGTGTTGCCCTGAGCATCGGTGACCGTGAGGCTGACGTCGTAGGTTCCGTCGCGCTTGTAGTACACAGTCGGGCAAGGATCGGTCGATGTCTCGGGCGTGCCGCCGGCAAAGGTCCATTGCCAAGCCGTCACGTTGCCTGCCGACATATCGACGAAGTGTATTTCCTCGCCGGTGGCAACGTTCACCCCTTCAACCTCTTGCAGGCCCGTCAGTTGCAGGCCGTCGATAAAGTACTCGGCCATATAGCCACCGGTGTTGAACGTATCGTTGGTGCCGGGGCCGTAAACGAACTGGAGCCTTACTTGCTGTCCGGCCCATGCGGCCATGTCGAGAGCTAACGAATGCCAGCGAGTGGAAGCCTCACCGGTCTCTTGCGTGCTGTTCCACAGCTCTGTAACGGTGCTAAAGTCGTCGGTCGAGACATTGATCGTGAGCACGGCATAGGTGTTCATGTTCTGGCTGTAGCACACGTCGAGATGGAGCGTGCCGTTGGCCGGGACAGCGATAGTGGGACTGGCTGCCTTGGCTATTGCACGGCGGAAGGTCTGGTATGGGCCGTCGATGTGCAGCGACTGCACGTCGTTGGGGTCAATATCGGTATATGGCTTTGAGGTGGATTTTGCCAAATCCCAGCCGAAGTAGTTATTCTCGTCCATGCCGAGCGTCCAGCCGGCACTGCCAGAATCGAAGTTCTCGCTCCACGTTGCCTGCTGGGCATCGGCGCCCTGAATGCTGAACGCTGCTTGAAGCGACGAAGTGGCGACACGGCGCGCCCTCATGGGCATCGACAGGCGACTTGCACTCGCACTGACTGTGGGTTCTTTTACTTGTGGTTTGGTCGAAAGCGTGTGTATGGCATCGGGCAGAGCTAAGGCACCGACGCCCACAATGGCCATCGTCATGAAGCTGATAATGTTTTTCTTCATCTCTTACTGATTTATTCTATTATTATTTGTATTAATTCCACTTTCAAAAGTAGTGAAAACCGTTGCCGGCTTGAATATCTCATTTAATGCCACGCACGTTCAGAGCCGTCTGATAGCGATGAGCATTTGCCATGTGCTCGGCATAGCTACTCGAGAAGTTATGATAGCCGCTGAAGTCCTCTCGGGCACACATATAGACATAGTCGTGAGCCGGCGCATCGAGCACGGCATCGAGAGTGGCCTTCTCGGGCAGTCGAATGGGTCCAGGCGGTATGCCGGGATTGTAGTAGGTGTTATATGGCGATGCAGTGCGCGTCATCTCGTGGGTGATGCGGCGAATGCTAAAGTCGCCCAGGGCAAACTTCACCGTAGGGTCGGCCTGCAAAGGCATACCCATGTCAACGCGGTTCAGATAGAGGCGCGCCACCTTGCCACGTTCGTCGGCTTTACCCGTCTCTTCCTCTACGATCGAAGCGATGGTTGACACCTGCTCGGGCGTGAGTCCTAAAGCCGAGGCCTTTGCCTTGCGCTCGGCAGTCCAGAAACGGTCGTAATAGTCGTACATGCGGTCGAGCAGCTGCTCGGGAGTGATATCCCAATAGAACTCATAGCTGTCGGGCAAGAGCATCGACGTGATGTTATCTACCGTCTTGCCATACTTGGCACACAGCGTGCTATCGTTCAACGCATCGAGCATCTCTTGCTTGGTGGTCATAAACAATGCACCCACCTTCTCGGCCCATTCGTCGCGGGTGCGCACATTGTTAAAGGTGAACTTGATGCCGCTGGGCTGACCACTGCGCAACAGGCGCATCACGGTGAATGGCGAGTCGCCTTTGCTGACCTTGAACGCCCCGTGGCGACTGCTCATGTCACTGCCGGTGAGACGCAGCAGCGTGCCCACCCTACTGCCGAACGATGAGCCGATGGTTGACTGCAATGAATCGACCACGACCTCTACATTCGAGCCGCGGCGCACCTTCACCAGTCCTGCCTCGGGAGCACCTATCACAAAATATGGCAGCATGAGTGCCACTATCACTATCGCTATTGCCACAGCAGCCATTGCGGCCACCGCGCGACTGCTAAATTCACGTGTTCCTATTTTCATTTCTCGTCTTTAGCGTTAATTCAACCTGCAAAATTAGTGCAAACCGAGTGCAAAACAAAATGAAAGACAAAGTTTTTCATTTTGCTTTGCCGAGGTGAAGCCTAATTTCGATGCGAAAGCATCAACATTAGTGCAAGGTGAGCGAAAAAGCAAAGTTTACTTTGATTTTTCCGAACCGCAGCCTAATTTCGAGGCGACAGCCTCAACATTAGTGCAAACCGAGAGCAAAACAAAATGAAAGACAAAGTTTTTCATTTCGCTTTGCCGAAACGCAGCCTAATTTCGAGGCGTATCAAAAGTTAACTTATTGAAAAAAGCAACTAAACCTTTACTTGAGCCAAAAGTAAAGTTCCTCTTCGAGGCACCTTGTTAAGTCGCTGACAGTGACCATGCGGCGTGCATCTTCGACGCACTTGCAAGGTCTTTAACACGAAGTCAGACCTTCGGCCTGCCCGACCTCTTCGAGGTCATTTTTTGACATTTGATTAATGGTGTCCGCTAAAAGTTTTCAATAACTCTGTAATGAGTTGATTGCAAATGTGGCTTGCAGAACTTGAATTAGAATTTATATCTCAAGCCTGCCACTAAGAGGCCTTGCTCGCCAAATCCCAGCTCAAGAAATCCTCTGAATGCGCTACCGAATTCAGCTCCCACGACCGAGGCCTGCCAGCCAAAGGTTGCCCTGGCCTTGTCGGCATCAACGCCCGAATCGACACCAATGATTACACCGAGTGCCAGTTTTGAATACATGCTGAGGTGGTCGCGATACAGCCAGTTATACTTCACAGCCGGCATAATGCCAATGTATGATGTGCGAGCCTTGTCGCTATCGCTCCACTTACAAGTGCTAAAGGTGCCCACCAGACCCACGCCGAGCGCCGACTTGGGACGATAGAAATACTCGGCACCAAAAGCCCCGATGTAGCTTGATTGCTTACCTGTAAAAACCCCATGAAAAAACGATGAGTTCAAATCGGTGAATGCACCCGGGCCATAGGAAATGGCCACTTCGTGTTTCCACTCGTTTTGGGCACAAACATTCAAAACAGCCGCAATAGCAAGGACTGAAAGGAGAAATAACTTCTTCATAAAAGTAATTGTTTTTATTATTTTAATTTCATAGTTTTACTATATCGTAGCTTTCGGCCTGCAAATGTACGAATTATCAACAAAACAAAAGCAAATTTGAGTGCGTGAAAAATAAAAAAATCTGGCGACATAGTAAAAAGTAACGAAAATTGTAGTATCTTTGCAAAAATATACGTTTATGCAACTTATAGCTTATCATTTATTGCATTATTAAACATTCCTATTACTCTTGTGAACAAACCAAAATATTTTAGCCGATGAAAATCAATATTAAACAAAAGACATGGAGCTACTCCGTTGCCTTAGTGGCACTTGCAGCACTCAGCACAGCACTGTTGAGCAGCTGTAGTGAGGATAACGGTGAGCCTTACTACGACGAGAAATCGCTCGACGTACCCTACCTGTTTACCGAAGGGTACCAAGACGAAATCCAGCACCCGTATCAACTCTCAGCACCTATTGCCGACTGGCTGTCGCTCGTGCGCGACGACGTGAAAGTGTGCAAGCTCAGCATTCCCGGCACGCACGACAGCATGACCGGCATGGGCTTCTACACGCCGGTTGTCAAGTATTTCTCTAACATTATGGCAATCAGCCAGGTCTCGACCTTTGACGAGCAGATGTCGAATGGCATTAGGTTTTTCGACTTCCGCCCCGTGGTGGCTATCGACACCCTCGCACAACTGCCTCAAGACCGACAAATCCTGCGCCTGGCGCACGGCTTTACCGAGGTGAACGTGTCGTTTGAAGAATCTATCGACTGGATGCAGCAATTTCTCAAAGCACACCCCTCCGAGTTCTTTATCGTGAAGATACAAGCCGACAACGGCATGGAGAGCCAGCAAAACTGGACCATCCTGCTCAACAAGGTGCTCTCGCTGCCCAAATATCAGGGGCTGTTTGTAGAGAACTGGCGTCCCGACATCACCGTGGGTGAGATGCGAGGCAAGATATTGTGGCTCAGCCGCTATGACCTGCGCCCCGTCAACCCGGCGTTCCACTACCCCGTGGCCTACTGCGACTGGCCCGACGAGGACCCCGACGTGGATGAGGAAGTGCATCCCGACCAGCAACGCAACTGCGCCATCTACAACATGGAGGACCAGAGCATCAAAGCCACCCTTTATAAGCAAGACTACTACAAGAC
>DGVT01000093.1:0-5724 GCA_002395965.1 Porphyromonadaceae bacterium UBA4277 | reverse complement strand
AGACAACGAGCGAGAAGCGCATGGCAACCAAGATTTCGACCGTGCTCGCCATGATGAAGAGCGCGCGCGAAGCTACGGCCAGCGACGAGAACATCTGGATTGTGAACCACTGCTCGGCTTATACCGAGGTCTCGGCACGCGGCTATATCACCAACGCCTCGAACCTTCACCCCAAGGTCATCGAAGAACTGCTTGCCAACGAGGGCACAGTGGGCATTATGCCCATGGACATGTCGTGCCACGACTATGTGCGCTGCATCATCAACGGCGGCACACCCTACACCAGCGACTACCTCTACGGCTTCTACCCGCGCAGCCAGTCGCTGACCAACCTGCTCATCATGTCGAATAAGAAATTATTTAAATAATCCACATGCTTTAGTATCGTTATGAAACAGTTTATACATTACATATCACAGTTTAGCCGCGTGGCAATGGTGGCAGTGGCAATAGCACTCATCACACCCGCCACAGGCGCACAGGAGAACAAGGACTTGAAACTTCACAGCGAGAACGGCATGCTAAACCACCTTGCCGTAGGACTCCAGATGGGTCTGGGCGGCTTTGGCGTTGACGTGGCCATGCCATTGCACCGCATTGTCACCGTGCGTGCCGGCATCGCGGGCAATGCAATGGGCGACATCAAGTTCAAGGCCATCAACACCGCAACCGACATCACGCAGATGCAACTCGTAGAGGACGACGCCGTCAAGCAGGCAAAGATGATCGACAAGGTGGAACTCGCACTCAAGCCGCGCTTCTGGAACGCATTTGTCATGGCCGAGGTGCACCCCTTCCCCACACCATTCTATTTTGCTGCCGGACTCTTTGCCGGTAACCGCACTTTCCTGCACTTCCGCAACACCAACGACGGGGCGCTCGAATCACTCTACGATGCCAATCAAAAGGTAGAAGACTATAACGCCCTGTTCCACACCAACTATCCGCCCGTGGGACTCAAGTTTGGCGACTATGTGTTCACCGCCGACGAGAACTACAACATCGACGTGAAAATGAAGACATGGGCAGTGAAGCCATATCTGGGTATCGGCTTCGGTCAGAGCATGGCGCAGCACCACCGCTTGAGCGTGTCGCTGGATGCCGGATTGCTGTTCTGGGGCTCACCGAAATTTGTGCTCAACAACGGCAAGAAAATCAAATCCACGTCAAAGGAATCGGGCATCACACACTTCATCTCGTGGTTCAGCGCCTACCCCCTGATACAAATACGCCTGGCCTACAAGATTTTCTAATGTGCCAATAGCGCACTGAGATGCCCCACACCGAGGCATCAACTGAGCATCCGAAAATAGCCAACGAAATCCAGCTATTTTCGGATGCTCACAATTTAACGATAAGTCAAGGTCTGCTGCTTGGCACCATTATGCCGTGGCAGCGTTTGCAGTTACGCCCCTCGCTACATGGCCCATGCCAGCAGCCCCCCACATATAATCACGCCGGTGACGAGGAGGTCGATCAGGCAGTAGCCCATGATATCTTTGGCGTCAAGGCGAGCAATAGCCAAGGCCGGAAGTGCCCAGAATGGTTGTATGAGATTGGTCCAAGCATCGCCCCACGAAATGGCCATACCGGTCAGGCCGGGATCCACACCCAGGTTGGCACCGGCAGTAAACATCACCGGGGCTTGCACAGCCCAGTGGCCGCCACCACTGGGCACAAACAGGTTGAGCACAGCGGCGCAGAGGAAGGTGAGCAACGGATAGGTAACAGGATTGCTGATGCGGATGCAAGCCTCGGCCATGACACCACCCAGGCTGATACCACTCACACCGACACCGGTAACGATGCCCATGATGCCGGCATAGAACGGGAACTGCAAGATGATACCGGCAGCTCCGGTGGTAGCCTTCCCGAAGGCATGCACATAGTCAACCGGTGTGGAATGCAGCACGAGTCCTAATGCAAGGAATATCATGATCACACCACCAAGGTCTAAGCCGGCACCTCGCACGGCAAGATGAATCACGAGATAGACCACAAGCATCAGTGCCACAAGCCACGAGAGCAATTTGCTCTGCTCAAGGCGCTGAGCCGGCGTCTTGATCGGTGCCGAAGCAGTGGCCGTGTTATTATCATCGTCGTTGTTAAGGAGCGCGGGGTCGATAGTGAGGATGCCTTGCTTGGGGTGCATCAAGGTGTTGGCGACGGTGATGCCGATAATCACAAGCAGCACTGTTACCAGATTGTGCCAGTCAAAGATGGTTTGCGCCAGTGGCACAGGGTCGGTCAGCGCACCATCGGTGGCCATAGCGAGCGACTCGCCTGGCGTGGCCATTGTCAGCGGTATGGAGCCCGAAAGGCCGGCATGCCACACCACAAAACCACTGTAGGCCGACGCGATAAGAAGGCGATAGTCAACATCACGACGCTGACGGGCTATTGCCTTGGCAAACACCACTCCCACAATGAGGCCAAAGCCCCAGTTGAGCCAGCAAGCCAATGCCGACACCACCGTCACAAGAGCGATTGCCGAGGGGGCACTCTGCGGCACGCGCGCCATTGCTGCGATGGCTCGCTTGACTATCGGTGCTGCTGCCAGGGTCGAACCACACACAAGCACCAGGGCCATCTGCATGGCAAATGCCAGCAAATTCCAAATGCCGCCTCCCCAGTGTTCTACTACCTCAAGGGGCGACTGGTCACACAATGGCATAGCCACCACCGCAGCCAAGAAGGTGAGCAGTATGGCAAATATGAATGGCTCGGGCAACCATCGTTGCACTAATCGTACACAGAATTTTATCATAAGTTTTTTCTTCTATTTTTTTATTCACGCTGCAAAAGTAGTACTTATTTCAGAAATATTATTTAGTTTTACCTTACACTTTGTCAGAATAAGAATGTGCTTTGTCCAACTAATTTCACCAACCAATGGTTGGAGAATTTCATCATGTTGATATTCAGCGTAGAACCTTGCCATGTCCCTCAAGTTAGAAAGGCCAAATCCTTGAATACCCGGAAAGGCCTCTTGAATGTCTCTCGACAAATTCTCAACTACCGACTTTCCCCATCCAAGGGTCTTTTGACGCTCGGTAATCTGTCGCCCGATTTCCCAATATAGGGAGATTAACTCTTTGTTCACAGCACGCAATGCCTCATATTGGGCACTGCGGATGCGTTTCAAGATGTCGTCGCGGAACAGCGAATATTCACCACCGCTCACTAATTCGTTGTTAATCTGATCTGCCATAATCTGTTCGTTTTCTGGTTGCAAATTTACAAATATTAAGCGACATAATACCTCGCGACAAAATTTTTCCTCACTTCTTTTCGTCGATTTTCGGGTTTGTGCGTCTTATATAGTGGAGGACCAAATGGGACTCAGAAACTATGTTTGGCAGCAGACGCAGAAATATCGACCAAGTGATAGAGACTAACCTTGACGCACTGACGAGGTTTGCCTACTTCCGCACGTGCGACCGCACCGTGGCCGAAGATATTGTCTTTGAAGCCGTGTTGCGCCTGCTTGAAAACAGCGGCAAGGTTAACGATGCAAAGTGCTACTTGTTCCGCATCGTTTACAACCTGTGCCGGGACGAGTTCAGGAGAAAGCGTCAGCCTACAGTGCCGCTCGACAACATTGAGTTGGCCGACGAGCCGGATGAGCGACTTGAACAAGAGGAGATTGACCGCATCAACAACCTGCTGGACGACTTGCCGCCTAATGAGGCCGAGATTGTGAGAATGAACGTGGTTGACGAACTCTCGTTTGTGGAGATAAGCCACATACTCAGTCTGCCACAATCAACAGCAAAATCACGGTTTTACTCTGGTATGAAAAAGCTGAGAGAAAAGTATTTCACCGATAATCAATGACCGATATGGACAAATATCAAGACATAAAAGAATTATTGAGGCCGAGTCGTTCAATCGGTGCGTCACTGGCGCTGCGCCAACGAGTCCGCGCCGTCTCTGCTCAAAAACACAAGGGCACAATCTGGTTTCGAAGTGCCGCGGCGGCAGCTTGCACAGTGCTGATTGTTGGAGCGGTAATGCTGTTCAGTGGCAGAGGGTCTGTTGCATCATCGCTGGGTAGCGAGTGCACCGTGTATGTCGCAGGACAGAAAACCAGTGGCGATGAAGCGCAGGCGATTGCCGAAGCCGATGTCGCAAGGATGGAGCAATTCATGCGCACTGTGGCACAGCAAAATGCCTCTGAACAAGAGAAAGTAAATCAATTCATGCAACATAAACCCAACAGTAATGAAGCGTTTAATCATCATAATCACGTGCATAGTTACAGCTTTGGCGGTCTATGCAAACCCGCCGAAGTTGAACGTTGAGAGCCTGTTTGACGGTCGCTACAACGACAATAAGAGTGTCACCATATCAATCTACAAGAACAATGGTAACTTCTATCGCGGAATGACGGTAAAAAACAACCCGGGTATCGTCAAGAAAATTGCCGATGCCATCTCGAAAGATGCGCCAAAAGCAAAAGAATACTCCGATTATAGCGGAGCCGACGGGCAATACACATCGCTCCAGATTGTCAACAACGGCGAACTCATCTACATTGGTCTGCAACGCGACAAGCATGGCGGAGCTTTCTTCTTCATTCAAGGCAAAGAAAAAGCATTCAAATGACGGAACAGCGAGAGCAGAGCGGAGTTCACTCCGACTATGCCGAGTCGTGACGTTATTCGAATTTTATTCAAATAACTAATCGATAAATCATTATGAACAAACCATTGAAAGCCGTCTTATTGATGGCTCTGTTCCCTGCATCCCTTTTTGCACAGGAGAACAATGATTCTACAGCCATCGACTCAATAGCCGACCGCTGGGATAAGGTACTGGAGCTTAATGAGATAGTGGTTGTCGGACATCGCACGGTGCTCAAGCAAGCCCCCGACCGCATCGTCTATCTCACCAAGAATGACGAGTTCGTCAAGGGGTTGAACGGCATTGAGGTGCTGGACCGCATTCCCCGCGTGACAGTCGAGGGAGATGCCGTGACTGTTGCCGGCAAGTCGTCGGTGCGCTATATCGTTGATGGCCGCCTATTAGAGATGCCCGACGATGCCATTGCCATGCAGCTGAAGAACTTACAAGCAACGGGCATCGAGAAAGTTGAAGTGCTTACCACTCCACCGGCGAAATATGCCGCCGCGACCAATGTGGCGTTCATCAGCATCACCACGCGCAATGAGTCGCTCGGCACGCTCGGTAACGTGTGGGGGCGAGGCATCGCACGTGAGGACTTCAGCTACATGTTGGGCGGCAACTTGTCGCACACCACCCGCAAGATTGAACTGTCGGTTGATGCAAACTGGAGTGACAACCGAGGTACCAACGACCTTGACCGCACTTTCACCTTCAGCGATCATGTTAAGACCTCAAAGCGAAGGACACATTTCACCAACCGCACATTTGGCTTGAACGGACTTTTCAAGTACAAATTCACCGACCGGCTTGCGGTGGGGGGCATAGCCAATTTCAGCACAACTCGGATGAACAGCACATTAAGTGATGTCACTAACGACAATGGTCACATATTCAGTTCAAACAATGATTCGCCGTCACGGCCCAACAATGCCGTCACATTGACGACTTTTGCCGATTGGCAACTTGATGAAAAGGGCAAGATGTTAAGCCTCACCTACAACTGGTTCAACAAGTCAACCAAGTCGTTCTCTGATGTGACCACGACTTGGGATGGAGGCTCGACACGCTTGACTAATGACGGGCACAACAAGTATC
>DGVT01000036.1:5548-15374 GCA_002395965.1 Porphyromonadaceae bacterium UBA4277 | reverse complement strand
ATGCACATCAACCTGCACAAGACGTTCTCAACACCTCACGGTGGCGGCGGCCCCGGCAGCGGCCCGGTGGGCGTGCGCGAAGGCCTCGAGCAGTTCCTGCCCAGCCCGCGCGTGGTGCGTCATGAGGAGGAGGAAGGACATCACTACACCATCGACAACGGCGAGCAATCGTTAGGCTTCATCAGCGGTTTCCTCGGTAACTTTGCCGTGGTGATGCGCGCCTACACCTACATCCTGACTCTGGGACGCGAGAACGTGAAGAACGTCGGCCCGCTGGCAACACTGAATGCCAACTATGTGAAAGAGTCGCTCAAAGACTGCTTTGAGCTGCCACTGACCGGCGTTTGCAAGCATGAGTTTGTATTCGACGGACTCAAGGACAAGAGCACCGGCGTTACCACGCTCGACGTGGCCAAGCGTCTGCTCGACTACGGCTTCCACGCTCCCACAATCTATTTCCCGCTATTGTTCCACGAAGCTCTGATGATTGAGCCCACCGAGAACGAGAGCAAGGAAACGCTCGACGACTTCATTGCCGTGATGCGCAAGATTGCCCAGGAGGCAAAAGAACAGCCCGAAATGGTGAAGACGGCACCACACTGCACACCGGTGCGCCGCCTCGACGACACCAAGGCTGCACTCAAGCCCATCGTCACTTATCGTGAACTGGTGGCCGAAGCATAATAATCAGGCTATTATAATCGGAGTGCTCGGAGGACTTTGAGTTCTCGGAGGACTCCGATGCTTATAATAGCATTACAAAACTGTAAACTCACACAACAGGACAAACAGTAAACGAGAAGCGTAACTAATTAATAATTAATAATGAATAATTAATAATGAATAATGAGCTCACGCTTGAGTAGCTACCAAGCAATGCTTGGCATTACCCTACGCCCCGCCACAATTCATAATCCTTAATTCTTAATTCATAATTAAAAAGCGTCAGCCAGCTTGTTTACTCGTTTACTTGTTTACTCGTTTACTAAAAAAGCTCGTTTACTAAAAAAACCTTGTTCACTAATCAATAATTAAGACAAAAAATGTTTGACATCATTATAATAGGTGCCGGCCCCGGAGGCTATGAAACGGCTGCCGTTGCTGCCACTCACGGACTGACGGTTGCTATCGTAGAGCGCGACCAGTTAGGCGGCACATGTCTGAACCGCGGCTGCATTCCCACCAAGGCACTGTGCCGCAATGCCGAAGTTGTGAACCTCGTTAAGGAGGCATCGCAGTGGGGCATCAGCACCGGCGACATCGCCATCGACTACGCCACAGCCTTTGCCCGCAAAAACGAAGTGGTGACGCAGTTGCGCGACGGCGTGGCAATGCTCATGGGCCAACCCGGCATCACCGTCATCAACGGCGAAGCGACATTTAAGGACGCTCACACCATCATAGTGGGCGACGAAACCTACGAAGGCAAGAACATCATCATTGCCACAGGCAGTGCACCGCGTGGCCTGCCCATCACAGGTGCCGACCTGTGCATGACCAGCGACGACGTGCTCAACATGGACACACTGCCCAAGAGCATGTGCATAGTGGGCGGCGGCGTGATAGGCATGGAGTTTGCAGCCATTTTCCAGAGCTTCGGCGTGGAAGTTACTGTGGTTGAGTATTGCAAGGAAATCCTGCCACCGTTTGACAAAGACATTGCCAAGCGCCTGAAGACCGTGCTCTCCAAGCGAGGCATCAAGATCATCACCCAGGCAGCAGTAAAAGCTGTGAGCCGTGGCGATGACCGCCTTCTCACCGTGACCTACGATGCCAAGGGTAAGGAGCAGACGGTCGTTGCCGAGCGCGTGCTGATGTCGGTTGGCCGCCAGCCGGTGCTGCCCGCAGGCCTCGACGCGGCCGGCATCGCTGTGGGTCGCCGCGGCATTGAGGTGGATGAGCACATGCGCACCAGCGCCGATGGCGTATATGCCATTGGCGATGTGAACGGGCTGTGCATGCTCGCCCATGCAGCCAGTGCCCAGGGCGAAGTGGCACTGGCACACATCATGGGTGAGCCATGCAACGTAAAGCTCGACATCGTGCCCAGCGCGGTGTTCACAGTGCCCGAGCTCTCGATGGTGGGACTCACCGAGGAGCAATGCGCCGAGCGAGGCATGAACGTGGTGGTGAAGAAATCGTTCTTCCGCAGCAACGGCAAGGCCGTGTCGATGGGCGAGACCGACGGACTGATAAAGATGATCGTCGATGCCGACACACAAAAGATTGTGGGTTGCCACATCTGCGGAGCTCATGCTGCCGACCTCATTCAGGAAGTGGTAATGGCGATGAATGCCGGAGCCACTGTGCAATGCCTGGCGGCAAGCATTCACGGCCACCCCACCCTCACCGAGGTGGTGATGGCTGCAGCACGACAATTCTGACGTGCACTACACGAGAGTTTAACTTTATAATAATGTGTAGGTTCGATTGACACACTCGACCGGGCCTACACATTATAAACCATTAAAAACGTACCCGATATGGAAAAGAACCTGTCACTCACAACACGATTTTTCGTTGCACTGATTACCGCCGGCCTACTCACAATGGCCTCGTCATGTGCATCACAGAAGGAAATGCAGTCGGCAAAAAGCCGCACGTCTTCCAGCACTACGGTTCAACGGCAACCCGTAAACATGATTCTTGATGCCGACTTCGGTAGTTCTACCGACGACCTTTTTGCCCTGATGATGCTCAATCATTACATCGACAACGGCATGGTTGACCTGAAAGGTGTGATAGTGGATCGCGAGGGAGAGAAAAATGCCGGCATTGTAGATATTTTCAACACCTACTACGGTCACCCCGACATCCCGGTGGGTCTGGAACGCAACGGTGTGAAAAACCCGCGTTGCTTCATTCCCTACAGTGGCATCTGCGACCTGAAGGACGCCGGCGGACAGCCACTGTTCAAGCGCACGTTCGATGCAAGCAAGTGTCTCGACGGCTACAAGCTCTACCGGCAAATTCTGAGCAAGGCCGACGACAAGAGCATCGTGGTGGTAGCCATAGGTTTTGCCACAACACTGGCACAGCTGTTCCAGTCGCAAGCCGACGAGTTCTCGCAACTGAGTGGCTTGGACCTGTTCCGCCAGAAAGTGAAATCGGTGTACATCCAATCGGGACGTTTCGAGGCCGGCGACAGCCTCAGTGGCTACAACATGCGAGCCGCCTCGCGCCAGTCGGCCATTTTCTACGACAACCTACCTGCCGACGTCGATCTCATCATGTCGCCCAGCAATGTGGGTGACAAGATCGACTACCTGCCCAAAGACGTGCTGGTTGACCTCAGCTATACCGAGGTCAACCCCATCAAGGCCGTATATACCAACTACATCTGCGACACCGGCCAGCGCATGTGGGACACCAACTGCCTGGTCAATGCCGTCTTAGGCGACGAGCAATACAATCTGTCGCCGCGTGGATGGGTGCGATTTGTTGACCGTGGCGAAGAGTCGCTCATGCTCTTCAAGGCCGACCCCGCCGGCAATGCACGCTATCAGCTGCCTGGCGACTCTTATTTCAGTCAGGAGAAGCTCATGGACATCCGTCGGCATAACCGCATCAACAGGTACCCGTCGGCCTACACCATCGAGTCGCCGCAGCCACAGCTCATCACCGATGGCGCCGTGGCATGGACCAAGCCCCGCATCCAGCTGCTCATGGACAAATACATGGGCAGTGCCGGCAACACGCTCGACCCTAACGACGTGCGAGCAATGTTCCGCCCCATTGGCTATGTCGGGCCAAATGCCACCGACTATAGCGAGGCCGAAGGCATCCTCGTGGACACAATCTTCACCGCCATGGCCGAGCGTGCCGTCAGACAAGGCAACAAGAGCCTCGTTATCGTTACAGGGCCACCGGCTTGCGGCAAGTCAACAGCCGTGCAAGAGCTTAAGCTGAAGAAAGCCGGACTCATCTATGATGCCGACCTCACCGGCCCCGACCGCCTCGAAGGTGTGATTAGAAAGGCCGAACAGTTAGGCATGGAGAACATCACCGTGGTGATGGTGTATAACGACATCATGACTTGCTTCAAAAACATCTTGAACCGTGGCAAAACCAGCTGGCGTTACACCGCAATGGACTACCTCGTGAACTCGTTTACCGACTACACCGGCAAGCTGCAGCTAATCAAGCAGTCGTTCCCCGGCCTGAACATCATCCCCATCGACTGCTCTAACAACCAGGGCGTGACACGCGTCTCGATAGAGGATGCCCTGAAGTGGGACTACAACGTGAGCGACAGCCAGCTCAACGCACTGCTCACCGCTTTACTGACCGAAATCAACAATGGGTCAATCGAGGCAAGCCTGCTGCCTACCGCCTCGGGCGACCTGCTCTCTATTCCCGGCCTGAGCGGCGAGAACCTGCTCCTTGCCAAACAAATCAACCAGCGCATCGACGAACTCACCCACGAGTACAAGATGCGATAAATACTAATTATCACTTCATTCAAGTTTCTGACAGGAACTTGAATTATCAATATCATTTTAGCACATTGATAACAGATTACTTCCTATCATCAAGGCTGGCGCACGTTCTGCGCCAGCCTTTTGTGTCAACTCCCTGCTATAGCCGTGAGCTTACAAGAGAAACGACACAAAACATTAGGGTATGTCATTTTTTTTTGCTACATTTGCAACCTATTATTGAAATAACGAAAATTCAACTAATCACACAGATGAACAACAACATCACACGCATCGTGCTCACCGGAGGCCCCTGCGCCGGAAAGACTACCGCATTAGCTAAAATCATAGAACACTTTGGAAGCCTTGGCTATCAGGTGTTCACCCTGCCTGAAGTACCCACCATGTTCACCGCCGCCGGCATGAACTATCTCACGACCAACAAAGACTACTTCTATGAAGGCGAAAAAGCCACGCTCGAAATTCAGCTGGCTCTCGAAGACAAGTTCACTCGCATGGCACAAGAGTGTAACGAGCCCTGCATTATAGTGTGCGACCGCGGCACGATGGACATTTCGGCCTATATGGCTCCCGAGATGTGGGACACGCTCACTCGAGCCGTGGGCACCTCGTCGGCACAGCTGCGCGAGCGCTACGATGCTGTGCTGCACTTAGTGTCGGCAGCCGATGGTGCCGAGCAGTACTACACCACGGCCAACAATGCCCAGCGCTACGAGCAGATGAGCGAAGAGGGCCTGCGCATAGCACGCTCGCTCGACAAGAAGGTGATCAAGGCTTGGACCGGGCATCCGCATCTGCGCGTGATCAACAACCACGACGACTTTGAAGCCAAAATGAAACGTGTGATCAAGGAAATCAACAGCGTCCTCGGCCTGCCACAGCCCATCGAGCAAGAGCGCAAGTACCTTGTGCAGCTCACCGGAGAGTTGCCCGGCGACTGCATCGAAGCCGACATCGTGCAGACCTATCTCAACAGCAGCGACGAAAACACCGAGGTGCGCCTGCGCAAGCGTGGCTGGCAGGGAAAATACTTCTACTTGCACACCACCAAGAAACGCATCTCGCTCACCGAAGAACTGCTCACCGAGCGACAAATCAACAACAGCCTGTATGAGATGATGCTCTCGCTGGCCGACACCAGCTGCAACGTCATCGAGAAGCATCGCCAGAGCTTCATCTGGCAAGGACAATACTTCGAAGTCGATACCTATCACGGCAAGCTCGAAGGGCTCGTCATCCTCGAGACTAAGGGCATCATCGAGGGAGAGGTTATCAAGTTCCCGCCATTCATCAAGGTGCTGGAAGACATCACCGGCAACAAAGCCTACTTCAACCACGAGCTCGCCAAGCGCAAGTAGGCGATTTCGAACCATGCATTAAGCCACGGCTCAGGCATGGCATCGATTGCCTAAAAAAATAGCTCAGCGGCCCCAAAAAGCGGTCAAAGGTGACCATCGCAGGCCGACAAATCACAACATTTTCACTAAATGTTGTGATTGTGCAGTTGTAGCAAAAGCTGTAATTTTGCATCGTGAAATATAATGCAAAAATATTAGCGGCCTGTTGCAGCATTGTTGCAGCATTTTCTTCGGCAATGGCTCAGCCCGACACTCTGATGCTTGACAACGTCACCGTGACGGCCATCAAGCAGGGCACCGGCACAGCAGCCACGGCCAAGACCGTAATCGGCCGGCAAGAGGCCGAGCGCAACGATATAGCCGGGGCTAAGACAGCATCTACGCTGGTTCCCAACTTCTTTATTCCCGACTACGGCAGCCGCATGACATCTACCATATATGTGCGTGGCATCGGCACACGCATCGACCAGCCCACCGTGGGGCTTAACGTTGACAACGTGCCCATCATGTGCAAGGAGAACTACGACCTCGAGTTGATGGACATTTCTCGCATCGAAATGCTGCGCGGCCCACAAAGCACCATCTACGGCCGCAACACACTGGGTGGCCTGATTAACATCTACACACTATCGCCCATGCAGTGGCAGGGCACGCGGCTGCTGCTGAGCTACGGCTCGCGCAACAGCGTGCGTGCCGGAGTCAGCCATTATGCCTTGCTCAACGACCGTGTGGGCATCGGCCTGAGCGGCTACTACAGTGGCACCGACGGCGAGTTCCGCAACACCTACAACGGGCGGCTCACCGACTGGGAGCGCCAGGGCAGTGCACGCTTCAAGCTCGAGTGGCACCCGGGCTCGAGCCTCACGCTGAGCAACGTGCTGGCGGTGTCGCTCAGCAGGCAGGGAGGATACCCCTATCAGCAGACAGGCACTCAGGGCATCGCCTATAACGACACATGCTTTTACCGCCGCAACAGCGTGACCGACGGACTCACCATCAACAAGACATGGAACTGGGGGACGCTCTCGAGCATCACAAGCTATCAATATATAGACGACAACATGACGCTCGACCAGGACTTCACCACACAGCCCTACTTCACCCTCACACAAGCACGCACCGAGCATGCCGTGACCCACGACATGGTGGTGCGCAACAGCAGCGACCGCAGCTGGCGGTGGCTAAACGGCCTGTTCGGGTTCTATCGCCACATGAGCATGAATGCACCGGTGACATTTAAGGACACCGGCATTGCCCAGCTCATCGAGCGACATGTGAACGAAGCACTGCCCGCCTACCCCGTCAGATGGGACGAGCGGTCGTTTCTGTTAGGCAGCGACTTCACAATGCCCACATGGGGACTGGCCTTATACCACCAGAGCCGGTGGGACTGGAACCGCTTCACATTCACTGCCGGGGTGCGCATCGACTACGAGCACGCCACACTCAACTACCACAGCGAGACTCACACGGGCTACGACATCATCGAGACCGCGTCGGGAAGCGTATATACGCACGAGGCTATCGACATCGACGACCGTGGCACACTCAAGAAAGACTTCGTGCAGCTGATGCCCCGGTTAGCCGTGACCTATCAGCTTCACAACCCCGCCAACAAGCTCTACCTGACCGTGGCACGCGGCGGCAAGGCCGGCGGCTTCAACACCCAGATGTTCAGCGACGTGCTACAGCAGCGCCTCATGCGCCTGATGGGCATCGGACTCGCCTACGACGTTGACAAAGTTGTGAGCTACAAGCCCGAAAAAGCCTGGAACGTGGAGCTGGGAACTCACATCGAGGCCTGGGACCGCCGCGTGGTGCTCGACGCCGACATCTTCTACATGGACTGCCGCGACCGACAGCTCACCGTGTTCCCGCCGGGGCTTACCACCGGACGCATGATGACCAATGCCGGACAAACACGCAGCTATGGCGCCGAAGTGGCCACTACCGTCAAGCCCGCCGACAACACCACAATAAACGTGAGTTATGGCTTCACACATGCCACATTCTCACACTACGACGACGGCAAGACCGACTACAGCGGCAAGCATGTGCCCTACGCCCCAAGCCACACACTATGGGCCGAGGCACTACAGCACATCAACCTCGGCAACGACCGCTGGGCACGCTCACTGACCATAGCTGCTAACCTGAGCGGCGCCGGACGCATCCACTGGAATGAAGCCAACACACTGAGCCAGCCATTCTACGCCCTGCTGGGAGCCAGCGCCACACTCACGGGCAAGCACTACAGCCTGCAACTGTGGGGACGCAACCTAACCGGCACGCGCTACGACACGTTCTACTTCGTGTCGATAGGCCACGAATTCCTGCAGCGAGGCAACGGGCGCACTGTGGGAGCCACACTAAGAATAAATATTAACTAAAACAACTAATTATATACAACAATGAAAAAAATCATGCTTATGATGGCGCTTTGCGCCATGGCCATGGGCCTCGCTGCCTGCGGCAACGACGACGAACCTCAAGTCATCAACGTGAAGGATGGCGTTATTGAAAGTGTAGAGGCCCAAGTGACCGACACCCACTATGAGTTTGAACTTAATGAAGCCGCGGGCACAGGTAATATTACGGTTCATAACATTGTTTTCACGATTGGCGACCGCCAGTCTCCGGCCCTGACCATCAGAATCCCAAACGCAAAGTTCACCCGCACTCGCAACATTATCACATTCAACGATACCGACATTGCACCCGAAATGCTACGCGGCACCAATTTCGTCCCAATGGGAGACCCGCTGTATAACGTCACCGACCTCAACAGCGTCATCGACCTCGACAAGAAGACGTTCAGCATCAGTTTTAAGTGCCACGGAGGCGACTTCAGCCACAACGGCAACATAAAATACAACGACTCAGTCAATTAAAGTACTCAAAACAACATCTTTACAGTACATTTTTTCTGTTTTTAACGCAAACCTGTGCAATATTTAGCACAGGTTTGCGTATATATAAGCCAATAATTAGTAACTTTGCGACTACAATAATTAAAGAAGAACGCATGAAAAAGAACGCTATCATTTACCTTGCAATCACGGCCATGATTATGCTTTTCACAGCTTGTGGCAGCGATGACCCCGAAATTCCCCGCGACCGCGACGTGACAATGACCGTCACGGCATTGACTCACATTAAAAACGCGACGACCAACGAAGCGACAGTGACCACCGGCGACAATAACAAGTTTGTGTTTCACCCAAAGACGCTCACGCTCGACATGCAGCTCGAAGTGCCACTCACCGATGGCTTCATACGCACCTATGCCATCACCGGCGTGCCTGTGAAAGCCGTGGCCGACACCTATCGCTACACCTTCGACCAGGCAACATGCAGCAATGCCGCCGTGACCAACCTTGAAGGCACCATCGACATTGCCGACCCACTCGCTATCATGCAGTGTGACATCGACGGATATCATGTGTGCATCACCGTGCCAGAGATTTTCTTCCACCAGACGGCGGTGAGCTTCGACTATAGCGACGACTCGAAGAGCAGCTACGGCAACAGCTACTGGAACTTCACAGTGAATAAGGCCAAAATGACAGCCGACCTATCAATCAACAACATTGAGATTGCCAAAGACCTGATGATCGTTGACGGAGAGCGCAAGCGCAGCGGACGCTATTTCTCGGCAATCATTGGACACGGAGCCGAACTCACGGTCACCCCCACCGGCCTGAAGATCACCGCCGGTGAGCTGAGCACTGTGGCCACCTACGGCAACGGAGAGCAAGTGGCCGCGGCCTACCAGACCGAGAACTACCCCATCGTCAACCTCACGACCGACATCGACCTCACGACCGGCACCATGCACACCAGCATGACGCTGCGCCACATCCTGGCACGCGACGAGATGAACCATGCCACCGAGTGGGACGACATCACCGTCAAGGCCTCGGGCACGATATTCAGGCAACCGATTTTTAATTAACTACGAGCCGTTAAGTAGTGCCAAGCATTGCTTGGTAGTTACGAGCCACAAGCCGTTAAGTAGTGCCAAGCATT
>DGVT01000036.1:0-5460 GCA_002395965.1 Porphyromonadaceae bacterium UBA4277 | reverse complement strand
GCATTGCTTGGTAGTTACCAGCCACAAGCCGGCTAATTGTCGTAATTTTTCACGAGTTGACCCGAAAAAAATTATCAATCATCATAACATGAGAAAAATAGCATCGGCACTGCTCAGTGCCATATTGCTGCTCGGCATCAGCGCCTGCAGCAATGATGAGCCTCAAGACCAGATATGGCTCATGAGTTCACAATTTATCAACCACGTCACCAACAGTGACGACGGCACGTTTGTGAGTGCCACCTTAGGGGGCGCGACTGCCGAGTTCAACGTCACCAAGATGACTGCCAGCATCGACTATGCCCTTGCCATAGGCGAAGAACAAATAATAGTCTCGGCCACCAACGCCCGACTGACGGCAGCCGGCAGCAAAAACGGCTACTACATCGACGTGCCGTCGGCCACCACTACGAGCGGCCACACAGTGACCAATTTGCTGGTTTACATCGACATGAACCTCGAGAATGAGATTTCTTGCCACTGGGCCACCGCCACCATCGACGGCAAGTATGAGCTCAACGCCCTCGTGCCCACTATAGTCTTCTACAACACTGAGAGCACAATCAACAAGCTCAATGGCCAAACCATCACCAATGGCACCGGCGACTACAAGTTTATCGTGAGCAACATCACAACCGAGCATCGCAGTGCATCACTGAGCATTGCCGGCATCGAAGGTCTTGAACCGTTCTATAGCGGCATTGAATATAATGGCCTGAGTGTTGAGCCCACATCCACAGGCCTACACATCTACTGCAATGAAGCTGTGCAAGGCAAAGGGCGCACCGATTACAAGCTCAACTCAATAGATGCAAATATCGACTTCACCTCGCTCTCATTCAAGGCCACGCTCAACGTTCAAGACACCGGCACCATTACCGCCACCGGCTCAATGTAACACCTCGCGCAGCACACCGCTGCTCAACCCGCACATGAATCTTATGGCCCTTGTAGTCTAAAACTGGGTTTAGGCACTTCTATTTATGCATTACATAATCACCTGCACAACAGAAGATTACAAAAAGAATGAATATTGCCGGTTTTGTTTTGGGCGCGCCTAATGAGGAAGTGAACTATAAACTCTAAACTTCAATTTTATAAAGTTTTTAGAACTTTAGAAACCTGTATTTCAGTTGATATCAAGATTTGATCTTGCGTGAACAGGCTGGTTTACATATTGCTCTTGATGATGGCGGCGGGCACCGTGGCCTGCCACCGCACGCCGGGCGAGGCCGAGCGGCAGCTCATCTACATCGATTCGCTCATCGCCAGCGCGCCCGACAGTGCGCTCACGCTGCTGGCCGCTCTCAGCCCATCGCCCGACCCTCAGCCAGCCGGCACCTCCGAGACCTCTGGTGAGAGCTCCCCCTCTAAGTTAGAGGGGGCAAGGGGGAGTGTGTCAGCGAGCGATGAAGCCTCCCCAGTGCGCATGACGGCGGGCGAGCGTGCCTACCACGCGCTGCTCACGGCGCAGGCCATGTATAAGGCCTACATCCCCGCCACCACCGACTCGGTGATCAACGTGGCCTGGGACTACTACGGCGACTTAGGGATGTTCGCGTCGTCCACCGACCGCCAGCGCCGCGTGCGCGCCATGCTCTACAAGGGTACCACCGCCGAGGAACTCGGCCACCCCGACAGCGCCATGTACTGGTACAAGCGCACCGAGCTCGAAGCCGCCCCCGACGACCACTACCACCGCGGCTACGCCCTGATGAACATGGGGTATTTATATCAAAGTCAGGCAAACTGTGATAAGTTTGTTATCGATAAATTTAAGGCGGCATTAAATTGTTTTTGTAAATCTGAGAAATGGCAATATCTTTATTTAATATCTCTTGGAGAAATAGGAGCAAATTATAGAAATGTAAATAAAGATAGTGCTTTCACTTATATTTACAAGGCAATAAGACAATCTGAATTAGACGATAATAAATCTCTTTTTTATTGCAATCTGAATTCTCTCGCCGGTTTGTATTATGGCTTAGATAGTTTTAATAATTGCAAGAGATATGCTGCAATCGTGGCAAATGATGGAAGTCAATTCACTGATTCAACGTGCTTCTATTATTTATCTATTGCTTGTTCAAAACTGGGAGAATACGATTCTGCGAACTTTTATTTGAGTAAATCTCGCTTACCAAGAAATATGCGTGATACGTTACTAAGAAATCAGGCATTATTTCTGAGTGACCCAAAGAATGCAAATGCTAAGAATCAGTTTCCTGTTGAAAGCGATAATATTGTTGATTCCCTATCAAGAAAAACATTAAAAGCTGAGTTCGCCCTTATTGAATCCCAATGCATAATGGAGGATTCAAATTTATCACATTCAAAGTCTATTCAATATATCTTGATTTGCTTTGCTATAATTATTTTCATATTTTTTGCGTTGGCCGCTTATAGGAATAGAGCGCGTAAGCAACAATTGAAACAACTTGAAGATGAAATTAACGCGGCCAAAAATGAATTGGCTACGATAATTGCCGATAACGAGTCGTTACAAAGTAGCAACGATTTATTTGTCGAATACCAAACACAAGTTTATAAGAAAGTTCTGCAAGCCTTAACTAAAAACAAGACAGATATTGCCAAAAGAGCACTGATTAATGAAACAATGTCACAATCGTTTATTCAGATTTTATATAAATGCGTAAATCTGAAGTACAACAATTTAGCTGACTTCCTCATAAAATCTAATCGGTTAAATGAAAGAGACATTAATATTGCATGTATGCATTTTTGTAAACTTCCCAACTTTGTTATAATGTGTTATATGAATGTAACAATAGAGCATAGTGTGACAACACGTAAGAATATTATTGCAAAAAAAATACTTGGAAATTCAAACGACATAAACGACATTCCTAAGCTGTATGTCAAAGGTCAAATAGAACTTTAACATAGTTCAATTTATGTCACTTACTATAATGTATTTTTAATAGCACCTGACAAAATTATAAACCATTAGTACACAGAGGTTTTGGACTAAAAAATAGGACGTGCTAAAATTTGGAAATAATCAACTTTGCGTATTAACTTTGCGAAGTTGATTATTTATATTTACAATCTAAAATATCGCGTTATGAAAGCAAAATATTATTCCTTATTATTTATTTCTTTACAATCCTTGGTTTAGTATCGCAGAATATTATTAATTCTGATCAGGATCACAAGGCAATAGTTTTATCAGGAAATGGTCAGCCCAAGCCTCATGCCATTGAGGTAAATGAGCCGGTGGCGATGTATTGCAGTGACACCGATGTGTTGGAAATCACTTTCGACAGTTATTGGTATTCGCATTACACTATCAACCTGGAAGGACCTTATGCCGTGGTTGACTATTTTGCCAACAGCCCCACAGTGTATCTGCCCGTGGCTAACATGGGCAACGTGGTGGATATCTACATCGAAAGTGAGGACTGCGGTTCATATTATGGTGTGCTCGACAAGACCGCATTCACATCAATGGAATAAGACAAATTGCTGACAAACACCATTGAGCCCTAAAAGCGCCTTGCCGCTGCACACCGTTTTATTATAATGTGGGTGGGCACACCCACAAAACTGTTTATTTACGAGTCGAGGCTGTGCTCACTTGACTCAAATTAAATACTGTTTTATTATGAATAAGACTATCGTTAACGTCAATTCAATGGCCGACTTTACCGAGGCACTGCGGGTCAACTTCCGGCCGGTACGTCCAACGTTATTTATCCCAATGCGAACTTGAAGCGCGGTCTTCGCTTCCTGGAGCGTGTGACCGTAGTAGGCCGCAACGACTGTAACGGCGCGAGCCCTTATACAAAAGATAGCATGGCTCTGCAAGTCCTGAGCAACATCGGTATAATATCGCTCCATGACGTGAACAAAATAAAAATGGCATCATCGTCGATGCTTGTTACAAACACTCCCGAAATAGAGGTGCGTGAAGGCGAGTCGTCAGATCCTTTATTTAAGGTCAAACGCCCATCTGGAAATGGCTTGACGAGTTTAACGTTGCTGGTAAGGGATGCTTCAGGCAATGAGTTGTATCTTCCGGTGCGTCTGGGCAATGCCGATGGCGGTGGCAACTGCGGTCTGTTTGTGCAATTACCGGGTTGACGAGAGTGTTGAAAAGTTAAAAGACAAAACCGATATTTAATAGTATAATCATCTGACATACAAGTTGTAAGAGTGTGAGAACCTCTTGTGGGGCAGGCCGTGCAAACGGCTTGTCGAGGGAATTATACACATTTTTCTGAGTAAAATGCTTAATATAAAAGATATATTGAACAGGGGTGCTTCAATTATATTGCGGCCATTGTCACAAGAGCTTCCCTTCGTTGTAATCAACTTCGTTCTTCTCACGGCCGAGACTTGGCACATCATAGCTCGCAACAGTGCGTCGCTGGTGCGCCTTCAGTGGCCTGCCATCATGGACAACCTCACGGGGTATCTGCTGATCGGCTTTCTGCTGTCGTATTTGATGGCTGCAGTGGTTGTGCATAGCCCCCTTAGGCTGCGTCGTGCGTTAAAGTCACTGTTCTATGGCTTGACGGTGTGTATGTTTGCCGTACAGGTGTTCCTGACGCTGTGTTTCCACACAGTGCTGTCACCCAATCTGCTGATGGTAGTGGGTGAGACGACACCAGGCGAAACGCTTGAGTTCTGGGACACTTTCGGCCTTACGGCCGAAGCCTTATTCTCCTATTTAATCGTATTGATTCTTGTCTTGTCAATAGTTGCTTGCGAACGCCGTTGGCGCCCCCGCCTGTTTTCATCACGCCGGGTGTGGTTGTGGGGTGCCGCATTGATATTGCTTCTCTTGTCGGGCAGCGTGGTGAGCTGCCGCATATTCACCGTGCTTTATAACTGCCGCGTGAGCAGTGAGCTTGAAGCGACGCAAGAGTTTTCAGAAGGAGATAGCGGCATGGACTCTTTTACCCGGCTTCTCTATTCGTTCCATGCTCTTTCGGCTACCGCAAATGAGATAAATCTTGCAGTAGCCACCAGTGCCACGGTTCCGTCGTCGGTGGTGACGGCCAGCGACAGTGCCGTTGTCGTTGTGGTGATAGGCGAGTCCTATATCAAGAGCCACAGCCAGCTCTATGGCTATCATCACGAGACGACGCCGCGCATGCAGTCAGAGCGCGCTTGCGGCCTTCTGAGTGTGTTCACCGATGTCGTGTCGCCTTATAACACCACGAGCATCACGCTGAAGAACGTCCTGTTCTGCAACCGTATCGCCCGCGGCGAGCACTGGTATGAGAGCGCCTATTTCCCGGCCGTGTTCAAGCGGGGAGGCTATCATGTCAATTTCTGGAATAACCAGCGCACCACGAGTGTGACCGGCGGCTTCTCGTTAGACTCTTTGCTGTATAATCCACGCCTGCAGGCCGTTTCTTACGACGAGTGCAATCAGCGTTCGTTTTCCTACGACATGGAATTAGTTGACGACTACCTGCGCCGTCACGGCCA
>DGVT01000068.1 GCA_002395965.1 Porphyromonadaceae bacterium UBA4277 | reverse complement strand
CTGCGTTTTCAACGCTTTTTTTGAATTATGACACACCCCGTCTTATTGTTTCGAGTGGATGATTGTTTACTTGATGCTGTAGAGCAGCTTGGCTAATTTGATCGATGATGCCTCGGTGCTTGTGGTCATTGCCTCAACGGCCTTTTCCATGCGCGAGAGGCTCGGCTCGTTCTTGATGAGCACAGTGTTGTCGGAATTGAGCAAATAGAACAGAGGGGTTGTGGGCAGGACGTAGGCTTCGTCGCCTTCCACCTGTTGTGTCTTGTCCCATCCGCAGGTGACCCAGGCCGGGTATTCGGCTTTTTTCCATGCCTTTTCGCTGGTGCCGGTGTAGATGGCAATCACTTGCAGCTTGCCTTGCTCCACGGCCGCTTTTATGGTCTGTGAGGCAGCCATGGCTTGCTTGGCCTTGGTGCAGGCATCGCAGTCGAGGTCGTTGAAGAAGATGAGTTTCGGCTTGTCGCCATCGAGCAAGTGGCGTGTGTTTCCGTCGGCTGTGACATACTGGATGTCGGTTGCCTTTGAGCCGCTATTGTTCTTTTGTGCCATTTCAAGCAGTAGCTTGGGGCGGTCGAGTTCGCTTGCGCCTAACACAAAAGAAGATGTAATGGTCTTCAGCCCTTCGGTATATAGGACCTCGTTGTGAAGTGAGTCGGCCGGATTGCCCATGCGTTCGATGATCTCTACAGCCTTGCGGTAGGCCTTTGGGTCGTTAGAGAGCGTGTTCAATGTGCTCTTGAGAATCATCACGGCGTTGTCATGTGGCAACTTGTTGAGGCCGTTGAAAAGTGTGTTCAGTTTGTCGGTGTCAACACCGAAGAATTGAGCCTGTGCACCAATGCACGCCAGTGCAACCAGGCAGCTTAATAGGAATTTCTTCATGTCGGTAAAATGGTTTTATTTGCAAAGTTAGAATTAATTGAGTAAATTTGTGCTCATTTTAATCTTAAAATTAATGAAAAAGCAAAATAAGACAAATGCCGCACGCTTGCTCGACAAGGCAAAAGTGGCTTATGACCTTGTTCCCTATGAGGTTGACGAGAACAATCTTGCGGCCGACCATGTGGCGGCCAGCCTGGGTGAGGACATCAACTGTGTGTTCAAGACGCTTGTCCTCAAGGGCGACCGCACCGGGCACTTTGTGTGTGTGGTTCCGGGCAATACCGAGGTGGATCTGAAAAAAGCCGCAAAGGTTTCGGGCAATAAAAAGGCCGACCTGATAGCAATGAAAGAGCTGCTTCCCACCACGGGCTACATCAGGGGTGGTTGCTCGCCCATAGGCATGAAAAAGCCGTTTCCCACCTTTTTCCATGAGACGTGCACTGCCTTTCCGTTTATCTATGTGAGTGCGGGGCAAAGGGGGTTGCAATTAAAGATTGCGCCGCAGGACCTGGTGAACTTTGTGGGTGCAACGGTGGCCGATATTGTCGTTGAATGACAGATTTAGTGATGAATACGTTTGGAAGCATATATCGCCTGACCAGCTTCGGTGAGTCGCATGGCCCGGCCATGGGTGGCGTGGTGGATGGCATGCCATCGGGCGTGAAAATTGATTTTGACGAGGTGCAGCGGTATGTTGGCCGCCGCAGTCCCGACAGGTCGTCACATAGCACAAAGCGCCGTGAAGCCGATCGGGTAGAGTTTCTGTCGGGCTTCATGGATGGCGTGACGCTTGGCACCCCAATAGGTTTCATCGTGCGCAATACCGATGCTCATAGTGCCGACTATGATGCCCTTCGCAATGTGTATCGTCCCGGTCATGCCGACTATACCTATCAGATGAAATATGGCATCCGCGACCACCGCGGCGGTGGCCGTGCGTCGGCTCGCGAAACGGTGTCGCGCATGGTGGCCGGTGCGCTGGCCATGCAGGTGCTCAAGCAGCGCGGCGTTAAGATAACGGCCTATGTGACAAGCATAGGTGATGTGTCGCTACCTGAGGGCACAAGCGTTGACTTGTCGTTGGCCGACAAAACTGCCGTGCGTTGTCCCGACCTTGAGACAGCCAGCCGCATGGAAAAGCTCATAATGAGTGCGGTTAAAAGCGGCGACACGCTGGGTGGCACAGTGCGTTGTGTGATGAGTGGTGTGCCTGTGGGGCTTGGTGAGCCGGTGTTTGGCAAGCTCGATGCTGTGCTTGCATCGGCCATGATGAGTATTCCCGCCGTCAAGGCGGTGGGCGTGGGGCAAGGTGCCCGGCTTGCCTCGCAGAAGGGCTCGGAAGCCATCGACCGCTTTGAGGTGGGTGCCTATGGCGATATCAGGCTTCGCGATAATAAATGCGGAGGAGTGCTCGGCGGCATATCTACCGGTGATGATATATATCTTGACGTTGCTTTCAAGCCGGTGGCCACAATGATGCGCCCCATCGAAAGTGTTGACGTGGATGCGCAGCTTGTGACTATTGAGCCTCGCGGGCGCCACGACGTGTGTGTGGTGCCTCGTGCAGTGCCTGTGGTCGAGGCTATGGCTGCAATGGTGTTGCTTGACCAGTTGTTGCTGTCGCGTGCCACGTTGTGAATGAGCTTGAACTGATGATAGAGGGAATGATTGCTAAATAATTGAAATGAAAGAATATAGCAAGACTTATTATCTTAGTGCCGGCGAGTGCAATCCCCAGGGAGAGCTGCCCTTGCCGCTGCTTGTAAACCGTGTGATAGATGTGGCCACAATGCATGCCAACGAGTGGGGTGTGGGCTACGAGCGTCTCATAGCCGACAACCATGCCTGGGTGCTGGCACGTGTCACAGTGGAGATGGAGCGTTACCCGCGCGTTAACGAGAACTACACCCTCACCACCTGGATAGAAGGTTATAACCGATTGTTCAGTCAGCGTAACATGGAAATTACCGATGAGCAAGGTCTCACGTTGGGCTATGTGCGCACCATCTGGATGGTGATAGACCTGGCCACGCGCCGCAGTGCCGACATTGAGCAGCTGGCCTACATAGGTGAAAACGTGAGCTCGCGTCCATGTCCCATAGCTCCTTTAGGCAAGCTCCGTCCGGTGACCGAGGGCAGGGTTGTGGAGCATACCTTCGGCTATGCCGAGTGTGATTTCAATCGTCATGTGAACACGGTTAGGTATCTTGAACTGTTTATAAACCAGTTCGAAATGTCGTATTTTGACAATCATTTCATTCACCGTATGGAGATAGCCTTTAACAAGGAGACACGCTATGGCGAGCGAGCTCAGATCAGGAGTTGCGAAGAGGCGGCCGACGTGACGAGAATGTCGGTCGTGGTGGGTGATGAAGAGCATGTGCGTGCCCGCTTCGCCTTCTCACAGCGAGAAATCTAACTCACGTCTGGCCTGCGTTAAGATAGACTTAGGACTCAGCAACGGTATGTGTCTCAGCTGCAAGCAGCTGGCATCATAATACGCGAAGGTGGTCGAAAGGACGGCAGATGGGTAATCCTTAACAAGAAAGAATAATATGGCAAAGTGGTTTCATATAACGGGCAACAGGCATTCCTACTATTCAGGATGAATTAAAAGACAATGGATCTCCAGCAGCAAAGATTGAGACGGATGAAGAGAGGACCTATTTTCTTATTGACATTCCGTGCCATCCATATTTTATCAATAAGGAGCCTACGACAGATTTGAACGTAGTTACTGATGGCAATGTCACCAAAGATGGCGTAAAAGATGGCGTAA
>DGVT01000134.1:11102-13535 GCA_002395965.1 Porphyromonadaceae bacterium UBA4277 | reverse complement strand
TCTGCAGGTTGTAGCCGGGCTTGGTCTGCCCGTTGTTCATCGCGTCCTCCTTCATGCGCATGAACGTCGCGTCGGGGTCCGTCTTGGACATCGAGTTGCGCTCGCCCATCTGCTCGAGGCGGCCGTCGTACTCGCCCAGCTTGTCTCCCATCTGCCCGAGTTCCCTGATGTCCTTCTCCTTTTGGCGGCGGGCTTTCTTGTCCTCCCTGGTCTCGGGGGCGGGGCTTGCGGAAAGCGACTGCCGCAGTTCCTCGCATATCTCCGTCAGCTGCGCCGGCGTGAACTCCACCGACTCATCCAGGGCGGCATTCTCCTGGGCGATGGCTTCGTCGATCTGGCTCAGCAGCGCACGTATCTTCTGCAGCAGTTTTTCCCGGTTCTTCACCACCGTCTTCTTCCACACGAAGGTGTACTTGTTCGCCTTAGACTCTATCTTCGTGCCGTCGATGTACTCCACCTCAAGGCTGATCAAGCCACGCTCGGCAAGGATCAGCACCAGCTGCGTGAACACGTTGTCGATCTCGTCCTTGACGCGGTTGCGGAAGTTGTTGATCGTCTTGTGGTCGGGCTGGTCATAACCGGCAAGCCAGATAAAATGCACGTCCCGCTTGAGCACGTTCTCTATCTTGCGGCAAGAGTAGATGTTGTTCATGTAACCGTAGATGATGACCTTGAGCATCATCCTCGGGTGGTAGGGGCTTGCGCCGCGGTCATAGTACAGGGCGTATATGCGACCCATGTCCAGGCTGTCAACAACCGCATTGACCAGACGAACAGGGTCGTCCGGGGCAATATCTTTGTCGATTCTTTCAGGAAAAAGAATCAATTGGTTGTTTATGTGCTCACGAAAGTGTAACTTTGCAGACATATTTTTATTTATTTGATTGTCACAAAGTTACTAAAACTTTTTGACATGACAAAGCCTCCGCTTGGGAAAGTAGAGGCTTTGTTATATGTTTTACAACATGTTACAACAAAAGGGTGCGCCAGAATTATGACACACCCACTTACTCAAATGCTCGACTTCCAGTCGAGGAGTGTGCGATGCCGCCCTTTGCTTGCCCCCCTAACTCTTGAAGCTGACACACTCCCCCTACCCCCCTCTAACTTAGAGGGGGAGCTACCGCAAGGAGCTACCACACGGAGCTGACACACGGAGCTGACACACTCCCCCTAACCCCCTCTAACTTAGAGGGGGAGCTGTCACACAGAGGGAGAGCTGTCGCGCGGAGAGAGTTAGCACACGGAGGGAGAGCTGCTAACGCGCAGATTAACTGATATAAATTTCATCGAACTCACATTTTAGGAGAGAATATTTGAAATAATAAATATAATTCATAATTTTGCAAAGGCTATTAATCAACACCTTGAATATTATGAAGAAACTATTTTCACTTCTCATTCTGTTTTCCATGTCGGTTACAAGTTGGGCACAAGCATCTGTTGAAACGCTGGGAGATGTAAATGCCGATAGAATTGTCGATGTAGATGACGTGAGCGCCATTATCAACATAATTCTCGGGAAAAGCCAAATCACCGACTATAGTGGTACGGCAGACGTAACTCGTGACAACAATATCGACATCGACGATGTTAACAAGATAATCAATTACGTCTTAAACATCGAGCCATTAGTAACAATGTATCACGTCAACGGCGTTGCATTCTGCATGGTAAAGGTGGATGGTGGCACTTACATGATGGGAGCAACAGAGAATCAGCTTGACTATGCCTACGACGACGAAAAGCCGGCTCACCAAGTAACAGTATCGGATTTTTCAATCGGACAGACCCCTGTCACCCAAGAGCTATGGATGGCCATAATGGGCAGTAATCCCAGCAACTTCAGTAGCAACCACGGCCTTGAAGACGACTTCCAGCGCCCGGTAGAGTCTATAAACTGGCATGATGCAATAGCTTTTCTTGCCGAGATTAACCGTCTCACAGGAGCCGCATTTCGCTTACCCACCGAAGCCGAATGGGAATTTGCCGCACGTGGCGGCAATAAAAGCCAAGGCTATATCTATGCCGGGAGTGACGATTTTTACGAGGTGGGATGGAACTATGCAAATACCAATTATTGCACTCAGCCCGTGGCCAGCAAAAAGTCTAATGAACTCGGCATCTACGACATGAGCGGAAACGTGTGGGAATGGTGTAACGACTGGTACGACAAGAACTACTATAGCAATTCGCCATCGGTTAACCCACAAGGTCCCGAGACCGGAACCTACAAATCGACTCGCGGCGGAAGCATTGTGAATGCCTCAACATTAAGCAGAGTGTCGCAGCGCGACTGGATTGATCTCGATGGCCACTATACAACCCAGGGCATTCGACTTGCTCAATAATGCTCACTGAGCGTGATAAACTGTTGCAAAAACTGCCTGAAACTGCTTTTTACAAACTTTTTTGAAAAAAGTTGCCGAAAAA
>DGVT01000134.1:0-10990 GCA_002395965.1 Porphyromonadaceae bacterium UBA4277 | reverse complement strand
AGAGCACCTGCCTTACAAGCAGGGGGTCAATGGTTCGAATCCGTTAGCGCCCACGATTGAGAGTCAGTCGGTAACATTAGATTACAGGCTTATATATTTAAAGGTCACTTTCAGAAAAAGGGACCTTTTTTTGTGCTTTGAGCGTTGCAAACTCTGCATTGCCGCACGTTTGTCCTGCATTTCAGCCGCCTGCCTGTCTCCCACCATAATAGAAATTGAGAATGCTTTTAATTCTCAAATTCACTACACTACATTCAACGACATCAGGACATGAGCATGACAAACGACAAGAAACGCGGAGCACTGTTTGACCTCGACGGCGTGATTATCGACACCGAAGGCATCTACAGCGGCTTCTGGAGTGCCATCGACGAGCGATTTCCGACAGGCATACCACACTTTGCGCAATCCATAAAGGGCATGAACTTGCAAGAAATTCTGGGCAACCACTTCCCTACTCACGTTCAGGCACAGGTGCAGCAGATGCTCATGGAGTTTCAGGCCGACATGAGGTATGACTACTTTCCCGGCGCCATGGATTTTGTGAGAATGCTGCACGACAATGGCTTCGCTGTTGCAATAGTCACCAGCAGCGACCAGCAAAAGATGAATGAGCTTTATAGGCAACACCACGAGTTTGAATCGACATTCGACGCCGTGATTACAGGCGACATGGTCACACATGCCAAGCCGCATCCCGAGTGCTATCAGCTCGCGGCGCGACTTATCGGTGCCGACCTCGACGATTGCATCGTGTTTGAAGACTCGGTTAACGGGCTGAAAGCCGGACTGGCCTCGGGAGCCAAGGTGGTGGGCCTCACAACCACCTACGGCCCTGAGGTGGTAAGACCACTATGCCATGTAATGACCGGGGAATTGAGCAACTTGGCATTAGAAATGCTGCCATAAGAACTATGAAAATATCTTTAATAGTAGTAGGTAAGACATCTACAGGATATCTCAAGCAGGGCATTGATGAATATGTGAAGCGGCTGAGGCATTACATTGCATTCGACATACAATACCTGAGTGATGCCAAGAATACCCGCAACATGACTGAGGCTCAGCAGAAACTCACCGAAGGGCAACAAATACTTGCTGCCATCGACAGCAGCGACCACGTCGTACTGCTCGACGAGCATGGCACGCAATACACATCGGTAAAATTTGCACACTATCTGCAGAAACGGTTCAACAGTGGCAACAAGCGATTAGCCTTTGTCGTGGGCGGTCCTTATGGATTTAGTGAAGACGTATATGCCCGAGCCAACGACAAGGTCTCGCTCAGCACACTCACGTTTTCACACGAGATGGTCAGGCTCATCTTCATCGAACAGCTTTATCGCTCAATGACCATCCTCAATCACGAGCCCTACCACCACGAGTGACAGCCATGGCAAGCGATGCACATGGCACAGAATTTGCTATATAGTTTACCTGCAAAAACAACATTCAATTAACTTTTGATTAATTACAAAGACATATATGTTCGACGATTTCGATAAGGAAATGACCGATAGCGCATCGGCCCACGTAGTACCCATTTTTGCTGAAATTCAAGACAATACCGACGACCACAAGCTTCAAAACGGCGACAAAATGGAAATTGGCATCCTGCCCATGCGCAACATGGTGCTGTTTCCGGCAATGACCACATCGGTGGCCATAGGCCGCGAAAAGTCGATGCGATTAGTGCAGGAGAGCATGAAAAATCGGCGCACGATAGGCGTAGTCTGCCAGTTTGACAGCAATATCGAAAACCCTTCACAGGCCGACCTGTACCCGGTAGGCACCATTGCCGACATCCTGCGCATTCTGGAACTGCCCGATGGCTCTACCAATGTCATATTACAAGGCCGCTCGAGTTTCATCCTTAACGAAATCACCACCAGCGAGCCATACCTCAAAGGCGCGGTAACTCTGGTTGAAGACGTCGTTCCCGGCAAAAACGACAAGGAATTCCGCATTCTCATCCAGTCGATAAAGGAAATCACGTTCAAGATGCTCAAGAACCTGGATGAAAATGGACGCGAACTGGTCTTTGCAATGAAAAACATCGACAACCCGGTGTATATGCTTCATTTCCTGGCAACTAACCTCCCACTCGAAGCTAAGGAAAAACAGACTATGCTCGAGGAGCGCGATGTGCGCAAGCGTGCCTACCTGCTCTACACCTACCTGCGCCGTGAGGCACAATTACTTGAGCTCAAGGCCGACATACAGTCGCGCACACGCGAAGACCTGTCACAACAGCAGCGCGAGCACTTCCTGCAACAGCAAATCCGCACCATACAAGAAGAATTGGGCACAGCCGACGAAGACCTTAACGAGCTGGATGCACGCGCCGAGAAGAAAAAGTGGAGCGAAGCTGTGGAAAAACAGTACCAGAAAGAGATGAAAAAGCTCGAGCGGCTCAACCCACAGTCGCCCGATTACTCGGTGCAGTATTCCTATCTCGACACCATGCTTTCACTGCCTTGGGACACATATAGCAAAGACTATTTCAACCTCAAAAAAGTGGAGGAAAAACTTAATAAAGACCATTATGGACTTGACAAGGTGAAAGATCGCATTCTCGAGCACTTATCGGTGCTTAAGCTTCGCGGCGACCTGAAAGCGCCCATCATCTGCCTCTACGGCCCTCCGGGCGTGGGCAAGACATCGCTGGGCCGCTCGATTGCCGATGCCCTGCACCGCAAGTATGCACGCATATCATTAGGCGGCTTGCACGACGAGGCCGAAATTCGCGGTCACCGTCGCACCTACATCGGAGCCATGCCGGGGCGCATCATCGAAGCACTAAAGAAGTGCGAGACATCCAACCCCGTCATTGTGCTCGATGAAATCGACAAAGTGGGACAGGACTACAAGGGCGACCCATCGTCGGCACTGCTCGAAGTGCTTGACCCTGAGCAGAACAACAAGTTCCACGACAACTATCTCGACATCGACTACGACCTGTCGAAAGTGCTGTTCATTGCCACGGCCAACAATCTGTCCACCATCAGCCAGCCTTTGCTCGACCGCATGGAAGTGATAGAAATCAACGGCTATATTACCGAAGAAAAGGTTGAAATTGCCAAGCGTCACTTGCTGCCCAAGCAGTTGGTTGACAACGGGTTCAAGCGCGGAGAAATCAAGATGAACAATCAGGTGCTCACGCGCATCATCGAGTCATACACACGCGAGAGCGGCGTGCGAGAACTGGAGAAGAAGATTTCACAAATCCTGCGCAAGATTGCCCGCCTCAAGGCCAAGGAAGAGGAATACCCCACTACCGTCACCGTCGATATGCTTAAAGAGTATTTAGGGGCTAAAGACTTTGCTCGCGACACCTACGAGGGCAACGACTTTGCCGGCGTTGTCACCGGCCTGGCATGGACGGCTGTAGGAGGCGAAATCCTCTATGTAGAATCGTCGCTGGCCAAAGGCAAGGGCGAAAAGCTCACACTCACCGGCAACCTGGGCGATGTCATGAAGGAATCGGCGGTGATTGCACTGCAGTATCTGCGCTCACACAGCCAGCTCTTCGGCATCGACAATGATTTATTCGATCACTATAACGTGCACATTCATGTGCCCGAAGGTGCAATTCCCAAAGACGGCCCGTCGGCAGGCGTAACAATGGTCACCTCGCTGGCATCGTCGTTCACACAACGAAAGGTGCGCGACCACCTGGCCATGACCGGTGAGATTACCCTGCGCGGAAAGGTTCTGCCTGTGGGAGGCATTAAAGAGAAAATCTTAGCTGCCAAACGCGCCGGCATAACCGACATTGTGCTATGTAAAGACAACGAGAAAGACATAGCCGAAATCAACGAGATATACCTGAACGGGCTCACATTCCACTATGTAGAAACCATTAAGGATGTCCTTGACTATGCTTTGCTGCCCGAGCTGGTCAATAATGCACTCACTCTGATTTGAGGTCCGCGTGATGATGGTGGTTTTGAAATTTATTGCTCGTTAGATGCAATTAAATTGCATTTCAATCGTTATAATAGGTGAGTTCTATAAACATCGCTCAACATTAACTTATAGAACTCACCTATAGTTTATAAAAAACTTATTAATGACAACGCTTCAAAAAACCATCATACTCCTGGCTTTCCTGTTCACATTACAGGCAGGCGCACAGGTGAAGATTTCAGGAAAAGTCTATGACGAGACCGAGCACCCGATTGAATTTGCCACCATACGCATTTTAGGCACTAACATCGGCACAAACTCCGACCTTAACGGCTTATACGAGCTCACCGTGGCCGAAGCCGACACCATCATGGTGGAATTCTCGTGCATCGGCTACTCCACGGTCACACGCCAGCTACTATCGCCCAAGGGCTCGATAACCATCAGCCCGAAGCTCTATGAGAAAAAGCATGAGCTGGCCGAAGTCGTCATCACCGAGTATAAAAAACAGACCAACACCATGCAAGGCATCGACATCGAGAAGATACGGCTCACACCCGATGCCAGCGGAAGCGGCGTGGAAGCCGTAATCTCTACTATGGCCGGCGTAACAAGCAAGAATGAGATGTCGTCGCAATATATGGTGCGCGGTGGATCGTATGACGAGAACAGTGTCTATATCAACGGCATCGAAGTGTATCGCCCACAGCTCATCAGCTCAGGCCAGCAGGAGGGACTTTCTATTATTAACCCCGACATGGTGTCGCAGGTAAACTTCTCTACAGGTGGCTTTAATGCCGAGTATGGCGACAAGATGTCGAGCACACTCGACATCACCTACCGCGACCCGGAGGCTTTCGAAGGCGCCTTCTCGGCAAGCCTGCAAGGCGCATCACTCACGCTGGGGCATGGCAGCAAGAAGTTTTCACTGCTGCATGGCTTGCGTTACAAGCGCAACTCATCACTGCTGGGCTCATTAGAGAGCAAGGGTGAATATGATCCACAATACTTCGACTACCAGACCCACATCGTGTTCAAGCCCAGCGAGAAATTCCGCATCTCGCTTTTAGGCAACATTTCGTTTAACCACTACCGATTCACACCGGTAGATCGCGAGACCAGTTTCGGCACGTCGGACAATGCCAAGTCGTTCAAGGTCTATTTCGACGGACATGAGAAAGACAAGTTTCAGACTGTTTTCGGAGCACTCTCGCTCAATTATAAGCTTAGCAAAGGCACCAACCTCACACTGCAAGCCTCGGGTTATCAGACCAACGAGCTTGTGGCCTACGACGTACACGGCGAGTACTGGCTGGATCAGGCCGGCACAAGTGGCGAAGGCGGCATTGGCGGAGAACTGGGTGTGGGAAAGTATCACGAGCACGAGCGCACGCGCCTCAAACTCAACGTCTTAGACCTCTCACTAAAGGGGACTACCGGCATCAACCACCACAACCTGTCATACGGAGTGACCATGCGACGCGAGAGCATCTACGACCGCTCACGAGAGTGGGAATGGCGCGACTCGGCCGGCTACTCGCTACCACACATTGCCGACGAAGTGAACCTTATTTACAGCCAGACGTCGAGCCACGACCTGAACACCACACGCTTTGCGCTATACGTTCAGGACACATATAAAATTGCCATGGGAGCCGGAATGCTATCGGTAAATGGCGGCGTGCGCATCTCGCACTGGGACTTCAACAAGGAGACACTCATTTCGCCGCGTTTCAGCATAGGTTTCGTTCCTGAGCGAAACACCAAATTCTCAATGCGACTCGCCGGAGGTGTTTATTATCAGGCACCATTCTATAAGGAATATCGGTATGAGACAATCGACGAAATAGGAAACCCCTACATTGAGCTGAACCGCGACATTAAGTCGCAACGAAGCATACATGCCATCATCGGCGGCGACTACACCTTCCGCGCACTGAACCGGCCATTCAAGTTCACAACCGAAATCTATTACAAGAACCTGAGCAACCTCATACCCTACGAAGTGGATAACCTGAAAGTGGTGTACACGGGCCGAAATGAGTCGAAAGGCTACATTGCCGGCATCGACATGAAGCTGTTCGGCCAGTTCGTGGAAGGCACCGACTCATGGCTCAGCCTGTCGCTGATGAAAACTCAGGAGGACATCAACGGCGTGAAAGTGCCGCGCCCCACCGACCAGCGCTACAGCATCGCCTTCTTCTTCACCGACTACTTCCCCAGTGTCCCCCGACTTAAATTCAGCCTTAAAGCATTGCTCAGCGACGGACTGCCCACGACGTCGCCGCGCATGACACGCGCTCAAGGCTACTTCCGACAACCGGCCTACAAGCGCCTCGATGCCGGACTCAGCTATCAGTTAGTAGGCCCAGAGCACAAGCCTGCAACAGGCTTCCTGAGCCACTTCAAGGACATTTGGCTGGGATTAGACGTCTTCAACCTGCTCGACATCAGCAATGTGAGCAGCTACTACTGGGTAACCGACGTCAACGACATTCAATACGCCGTACCAAACTATCTCACACGCCGCCAGTTCAACGTCCGTCTGTCGGCCACCTTCTAAAAAAACATTGGTTCAACACTCAACCCATTCATGACAACACTCTACCTTGTTCGCCACGGCGAGACTACCGACAATGCCGCTCAAATCATGCAAGGCCTGCGCCAAGGAAAGCTTAACGAGCGCGGCATCGAACAAATCACACAGCTGGCTCACAAGCTCGAAGCGCTGCACTTCGACGCCATCATTTCCAGCGACCTGAAGCGGGCTATCGACTCGGCAACCATCATAGCAAGCCACCTGGGCATGCAACTGAACACTACTACTCCCCTATTGCGCGAACGCGACTGGGGTGACTTTACCGGACGTTATATCCCCGACTTGCAAGGACTGCCCTTCCCCGACAATACTGAAAAGCTCGACACGCTGCTTGCACGGGCAAGAAGATTTATCGACTGGCTGGCTAACACCTACCCCGACATGACTGTCCTGGCCGTAGGCCACGGAATTATCAACAAGGCCATTCAAGCCGTTCACTATGGTAAGGCTATGAAAGACATTGAAAAGATGACCAATGCCGAATATCGCATTATCAGCATCGAGCCATAGCAGGCAGGCCACATGGCACCGCCAGATCTCCACCACTTTATGTGAGAGCTACAGCAGTTCCGGCAGCTGGAACAAGCGGGTGCCGTTAGAACCCTTAATGAGAATGTGATAGCCTCGCGGCTCTTCACGCGCTATGGCCGATTTCACTTCTTCCACATCGGCAAATTTGCGATAAGGGCATTCAATAGATGCAAACTCGCTACCCACAAGCCACACCTGGTCAAAGCCGCTATCGGCAAGCTGCTGAACCAGCGCACGATGCTCAGCCTGGCTGCTATCTCCCAACTCACGCATCTCGCCCAGAATTGCCATCTTGGGACTCACTTGCATCAATTTGAAATTATCTATTGCAGCCTTCATCGAAGTCGGGTTGGCATTATACGCATCCACTATTAGATGGTTATGCTCGGTGGTTGTAAGTTGCGAGCGATTATTCGACGGCACGTAGCCCTCAATGGCCGCAACTATGAGGTCGGGCTCAACATTAAAGTGCAAGCCCACTGTCACGGCGGCCAACACATTATCTATATTATAACTACCTATTAGGTTCGTTTTCACTTCACGCCACCGGGCATCGGCCGAAGCATTATCGCGCCAGCGCAGACGCAGCATCGGGTCACAAGCCACAAGTTCTCCTTCAACCCGAGGTGCCTGCGACGGGCAACCGGCAGCATACGTTTCTACTGCCACCCCCTCGGGTTTGATACCCATCAAGTGCTCATTAGCCACATTGATAAAGATCAGTCCATCGCCACGCGATGACAAAAAGTCATACAATTCCCCCTTAGTGCGAATCACACCCTCAAACGACCCGAAGCCCAACAAGTGAGCCTTGCCCACGTTTGTAATCAGGCCGCATGTGGGTTCGGCGGTTTCGGCCAGAGTCTTAATGTCGCCCGGGTGACTGGCGCCCATCTCCACGACAGCTATATCATGCTCATCACCGAGACGGAACAAAGTCTTGGGCACTCCCACGTCGTTATTGAAATTACCCTGGGTGGCCATAACGTTATATTTCATTTTCAGCACGGCATGCACAAGTTCTTTGGTTGTCGTCTTGCCATTAGTGCCCGTTATGCCCACTACGGGTATATCGAACCGGCGGCGGTGCTCGCGTGCCAAGTCCTTATAAGTCTGTAACGAGTTGGCAACAAGCAGCATCCGGTCACTATCGCCACCTCCGGCCACATATTGCTCATACACCCGACGGTCATCCACCACAGCAAGTGAGCAACCTTGCTCCAGGGCTTGAGCGGCAAACCGGTTGCCATCGAAGGTCTCGCCCTTGAGTGCTATGAAAATGCTATCATCGGGACAAGAGCGGCTGTCGGTGGTTATGACGGGATGTTTCTGGTAATAAGCGTATAATTCTTTTATGTCCATTTTCTTTTTATTAATTATCGACCACAAAGTTACACAATAATGTCGTAATGCAGTCACAATTCAGAAAATAAATTTGGCCGGCTCGCCACAATGGCAATCGCAGGCGGCACAATTTCACAGCTGGTTTGTCAAAACACTCTAATTATTTGTTGATTGCAGGAATAATATGTAACTTTGTGCAATATTTGAAATCAGCAAAACATATAACACATTATTATAATGAATAATAAACGAACAATAGCCATAGTGTGTGGCGGAGACTCGTCGGAGCACGAAGTGTCGCTGCGCTCGGCACAAGGTCTGTACGGCTGGTTTGACCGCAGCCGCTATAACGTGTATATCGCCGTAATCAGAGGCAATGACTGGCATGTCAACCTGAGTGAAGACAAAACAGCCATAATCGACAAGAACGATTTCTCCTTCATTACACTCGAAGGTGAAAAAGTCGCATTCGACTATGCCTACATAACCATCCATGGCACGCCGGGCGAAAACGGCATCCTGCAAGGCTATTTCGACCTCCTGCACATCCCCTACTCCACAAGCAACGTTCTTATTGAAGCACTCACGTTCAACAAGTTTGCCATGAACAATTACGCCAAAGCCTATGGCGTAAATGTGGCCGACAACATTCTCATGCGCCGCGACATGAAAAACACATTCACCGAGGCCGAAATACGCACCCGAGTAGGCCTGCCGTGCTTTGTCAAACCCGTTGCCGACGGCTCAAGCTTCGGCATCACCAAGGTCAAAAGCTTCGACCAGCTGGCCAGCGCACTCGACAACGCATTCAAGCAGTGCGACGACGTGATGATAGAGCGCTTCCTCGATGGCACCGAAGTGACTGTGGGTTGCTATAAAACGCACCGCAAGAGCGTGGTATTCCCCGTGACCGAAGTCGTTACCGACAATGAATTCTTCGACTACGACGCAAAGTATAACGGACAAGTTGATGAAATCACACCAGCACGCATATCGCCCGAACTCACTGCAGCACTGCAAGCCGAGACTTCGCGCATCTACGACATCCTACACTGCAACGGAATCATACGCGTTGACTACATCGTCACTAAAAACCCCGACGGCACCGACCACATCAACATGCTCGAAGTGAACACCACCCCGGGCATGACAGCCACCAGCTTCATACCTCAGCAAGTGCGAGCTGCCGGGCTCGAGATGCGAGACGTGCTCACCGACATTGTGGAGAACCAATTTTGACACCCACAACTGTTAAACTTTGCTAAATAACTTAGTTTTACATCTATCACACTGAATTTGAGGCCTGCAAAGGTATTGTCATTCAAAGAAAAAGCAGTACCTTTGCAGGCCGATTATATCCAGACTAACGCCTAAGCTGTGTAATCGTGGTATTTGGCCGTGCCATATTACTTGTGCAAGGGCATTTTATTTAATTATTTATCAGAAATTTCAAAGTGGATACTTTAAGTTACAAAACAATCTCGGCTAATGCCGAAACAGTACAAAAAGAATGGGTCGTGGTTGATGCCACCGACCAGGTTCTGGGTCGTCTGTGCTCGAAGGTTGCGAAAATCTTACGAGGCAAGTACAAGCCATGCTACACCCCCCACGTGGATTGTGGCGACAACGTGATCATCATCAATGCCGATAAGGTTGTCCTCACCGGCAACAAGTGGACCGACAAGCAATATGTGCGCTACACCGGCTACCCCGGCGGACAGCGCTTTGCTACCCCGCTGGTGCTCAAGCAGAAGTCTCTCAAGAAAGACCTCAAGCAAGGCATGCACCCACTGTTCATCCAGACCATCAAGGGCATGCTCCCCAAGAATCGCCTGGGCGCACAACTGCTGAAGAACGTTCGCATCTATAACGGTAGCGAGCATCCTCACGAAGCTCAGAATCCTAAAGTTATTGATATCAACACTCTCAAATAATTGGAATTATGGAAAGAATTAATGCAGTAGGCCGTCGTAAAGCCGCCGTAGCTCGCGTTTATTTCACCGAGGGCAATGGCAATATCACTATCAATAAGCGAACTCTGGATGAGTACTTCCCCAATCCAATTCTGCAATACATCGTTAAGCAGCCGCTCAACACACTTGAAGCAGTAGAGAAGTATGATATCAAGGTTAACCTCGTGGGTGGCGGTTACAAAGGCCAGGCCGAAGCTCTTCGCCTTGCCATTGCACGCGCACTCGTCAAAATCAACCCCGAAGACAAGAGCGCATTGCGCAAAGAGGGCTTCATGACACGCGACCCGCGCGCCGTAGAACGCAAGAAACCGGGTCAGCCCAAGGCACGCAAGCGTTTCCAGTTCAGCAAGCGTTAATCTGTATTACACATTATTATATAGATTTCAACACGTCTTGCTCTAAAGGCTGCACAACGACAAACGTTGCAGCATAAATAGAGTTTAGTATCCAAATCTTATAGACTCACACTGAGAACTGCGGTGGCTACTATAAGATTGATTAAGTTGAATGTAAACTAAAAACAAAATTAAAATGCAAACACCTACTTTCGACCAGATGCTGGAGGCAACCTGCCACTTTGGTCACCTTAAGCGCAAATGGAACCCTGCCATGGCTCCCTACATCTTCATGGAGC
>DGVT01000056.1 GCA_002395965.1 Porphyromonadaceae bacterium UBA4277 | reverse complement strand
TATGACCTGCTGTTTGAGCGTTTCCTGAACCCCGACCGCATCTCGCTGCCTGATATCGACGTCGATTTCGACGACGACGGACGTGCTGCCGTGCTGAAATATGTCACCGAGAAATACGGAGCCGAGAAAGTGGCACACATCATCACCTACGGCACCATGGCGGCCAAAATGGCCATCAAAGACGTGGCGCGGGTCGAGGACCTTCCCATTCCTGAAAGCGACCGCTTGGCAAAGATGATTCCAAGCAGCCCGAATGGCATGCCCGAAGAGAAGCCGGGCAAGAAATACAAAATCAGCATCAAGAACTGCCTGAAATGCTTCCCGGAATTTGCAGCCGAGTTAAAGAGCAAAGACCCCAAAGTGTCAAACACCATACAATATGCCGAGAAGCTGGAAGGCAACGTGCGCAACACGGGTGTTCACGCCTGCGGCGTGATCATCGGCCGCGACGACATCACCGACTGGGTGCCAGTGAGCACAGCCACCGACAAGGACGGCGAGAAAATGATTGTCACACAATATGAGGGTAGCGTGATTGAGTCAACAGGCCTTATCAAGATGGACTTCTTAGGACTGAAGACACTGTCGATTATCATGGAGGCCCTGTCAAACATCAAGCAGACCCGCGGCATAGACCTCGACATTGAGAAAATACCCATCGATGACCCCAAGACCTACAAACTCTATTGCGAAGGCCGCACGACAGGCACGTTCCAGTTTGAGTCGGCAGGAATGCAAAAGTATCTCATCGAGCTGCAGCCCAGCACCTTCGAAGACCTGATTGCAATGAATGCCCTCTACCGCCCGGGACCCATGGACTACATCCCGCAGTTCATCAAGCGCAAACATGGCGACGAGCCCATCGTTTACGACATCCCATGCATGGAGAAATACCTCAAAGACACTTATGGCATCACCGTGTATCAAGAGCAAGTGATGCTCCTGTCGCGCCAGTTAGCCGGATTCACACGCGGCCAGAGCGACACACTGCGCAAAGCCATGGGCAAGAAGCAAATCGACAAGATGAACCACCTTGAAGGACTATTCTATGAAGGTGGCGAGAAAAACGGCTACGACCACAAGGTGCTCAACAAGATTTGGGAAGACTGGAAAAAGTTTGCCTCCTACGCCTTCAACAAGTCGCACGCCACATGCTACAGCTGGGTGGCTTACCAGACGGCCTACCTCAAGGCCAACTACCCGAGCGAATATATGGCCGCAGTGCTGAGTCGCAACCTTAACGACGTGGAAAAGCTTTCAAAGTTCATGGACGAGTGCAAGGCCATGGGCATCGAGGTCAAGGGACCCGACATCAACGAGAGCTACAAGAACTTCAGTGCCAACAAGCATGGCGACATACGCTTCGGCTTGGGCGGCATCAAGGGCGTGGGACGCAACACCGTGGATGCCATTATCGAAGAGCGCGAGAAGAATGGCCCGTTCAAAGACATCTATGACTTGGTCGAACGCATCAACCTGAGCGCCTGCAACCGCCGTGCGATCGAATCGTTCGCCCTGTCGGGAACATTCGATTCACTGCCCGACGTGACTCGCGAAGCCTTCTTCGAGAAAAACCAGCGCGACGAGTCCTTCAGCGATGTGATCATGCGCTTCGGACAGCGATTCCAGGCCGGACAGTCGTCGATGCAAAACTCATTGTTTTGCGACATCGAGCCCATCGAAGTGGCCAAGCCTCCCATTCCACAGGCCGAGCCGTGGAACATCCTCGAACGCTTAGACAAGGAGAAAGATCTGGTGGGAATGTACCTCTCTGCACACCCGCTCGACCCCTATTTCATCGAAATCAACTACGGCTGCAACACACGCCTGAGTCAAATGCCTGAAATGACGTCGCAATTAGACCGGGAACTGATAATAGGCGGATTAGTTGTTGACTATCAGACCCGCATGGGAAAACGCGGACAGTTCGGCATCCTCAAAATCGAAGACTACACAAGTTCGTTCGAAATTATGCTCTTCGGGCAGAATTTCATCGACTACGCAAAATATGGAGTCAAGGGAACACCCATTGTGGTCAGAGGCGCCTACAGCAAACGCCGCTATGGCGAAGGCGTGGACTTTAACATTCACTCCATCTCGCTACTCGAAGACTTAAAAGGGAAGATGGTGAGCAGCGTGCGCATCAGCGTTGACGACCAGGACATCAGCAAATTAGATGCCATCAAGCAATATTCAGGCAATGGTAAGGGCTATGACTGCGACCTATACTTCCGCGTGCGTGACGTGATGACTGCCCGCCACGTCGATCTCAAATCGGCACTAAAGCTGCATCTCGACAAGCAAGTCATCGACAAGCTCAAAGACCTTGAACTGGTTTTTACTACTAACGTCAACGTGTAATCGAAATCAAACTAACACATTTAATAATATAAACACATTACAATTATGGCATTCATTTTTAATGATGAGAACTTAAAAAGCGAAATTCAATCGGGCAAGCCCGTAGTAGTGGATTTTTGGGCAACATGGTGCGGACCTTGCCGCGTCGTAGGGCCCATCGTTGAAGACCTGGCACAAGCCTACGACGGCCGAGTGCTCATTGGCAAATATGACGTGGACGAAGGTGGCGACATGGCTGTGGAATATGGCGTGCGCAACATCCCCACCCTGCTCTTCTTCAAAGACGGGCAGCTCGTTGACCGCCATGTGGGCACCACGACTCGCGATGCCCTCGCAGCAAAGATCGACACTTTGCTTTAGGCCTTCTTAAATCAAACTTATATCCTAATTTAAGTGTGTTGCATGGACGTGCGACACACTTAAAGTTTGTAAATTAAGCCTTTCATTATAGTTCTTTTTCATTAATAATTAGTAACTTTGTATTCTCAAAACAGAATAATAACCCATAAAATAATAGACTAATGAAGAAAATATTTACATTATTAGCTTTCGTGATGGCTGTTTTTAGCGTCAATGCTGATGGATTGGTAGTTTGCGGAAAAGGTTATTATGAGAATAATTCTCAGCTTATAAATCAAGAACTCACCGACGCCGGCTATCTTAAAAGCGGCAGTGTAACCTATGATGGCGTGAATCACAAATTGACACTCAACAATGCCAATATATTGTGTGATAAAACCATTATTGAGACCTATACGCTTGAGAATCTTGAAATAGAGGTGATAGGTAATTGCACACTCAAGACTAAAATAGAAGGCAATGAGAATGCCGATAATCAACTTAACTGTATTAATGTCACATCCAGTACTTCCAAGTCTATGACTATTGATTTCACTGGCAGCGGATCGCTGAAAATGATATCTACCAATATTGCCTTCTTTGCTTACAACCGATATAGCTTGCTCTACAAGTTCGATGGTCCCGATGTCACCATTACATCGGCAAGAGGCATTTGGTCAACCAGCGTTTATCGCGTGGCTTATAAAATGAATGCCGGGTCATTGAAAATTTGGAGCGAATATGGAGCCATCGACCATGCTTTCAATTTGGATAATGGTGTGTATGGCACAATGTCGTTTGCACCAGGCATTAAAATCCTGGAGCCTTATGACGGTTATTGGGATTGTACATTACCCAAAACTGGTCATGCCGAGATTAGGCACTTTGCCGGGGCGGCAAAGACTGTGAAAATCGGCAGCACATACGACCTCAAGGTTGGCGGAGTGCAAGTTACCACCCAAAACTGTAACGATATCCTGGGCGATGGCAAGGTCTCTTACTTTCAGACAAATAACTTCTTGACTTTGAACAATGCAACAATTGAGGCAGATCATCAGGTTATCATCAGCGACATCCAATGGCTAAAAATCAGGATTGCAGGTAACAACCGTCTCATCACACATCATAATTCCTATGGTATAGATTTAACTGAGTGCAATGGCGTGGCAATTGAAGGCGCAGGCAATGGAGTGGAGAATGACGTATTGTCGATGGAATCAAGTGTCAATCAAGTGAGCATAGGTTACTTTACCCATAAGAAAGGTGAACCTGCCCAAACCTACATCCGCAACTGCTCTATCACTATGCCAGAAGGTGAGATTCAGAACGAGGACAATGACTGCGCGCTCACTATCGAGAACGCATATATCCACTTAGCCGATGGTTACTTCAGCACACCGCCAGCGCTCACCCTCAACAATTGCTACATCAGTAAGCCCGTTGGAGGTCATGTTGGTAATTATGGTGAGATTTGTGCCAATGGCAGCAATGGCACGTACTGGGGCGAGATTGAAATTAAGCCAGGCAGCGAGCCGGTAATAATAGTAGGTGATGTTACTGGTGAAGGCATAGTTGATATTGACGATGTAAATGCAGTTATCAACATCATTCTCAATAAAAAACCAGCGTCGTACTACCCGGGTATCTCCGACATAGACGCTTCTGGCATTATAGATATCGATGACGTTAACGCCATCATCAACATAATCCTGAATAATTAATAATAAGTCAATAGACTAAGGTGTGGCAAAATTCCGTAAATCATATTTTGCCACACCTTTCGTTAACTACTACAATAGATTATTCACGATTAACTTAGAATTAATATGAAATATGGAATGCTCATATTCCTACTGCTACCGATAGCAGCTCAGGTGTATGTATCTTGGCGAGTGTGGCACATTCTGCCTGCTCCCACATGGGTCAAGGCACTGGTGGTGACACTCATGGCTATGGCGCTGTTGTGCCTGATACTCAACTTCGTGCTGCCCACCGAGCGCATGCCACTTGGCATCACCCAGTGCATATACGAGACCGGGACAAGCTGGCCCATAATCCTGCTGTATATGGCTATGCTTTTCATTGTTCTGGATGTGGGGCGCCTACTGCACATCGTGCCAAGCAGTTTCATCAACAGCAGCATCACAGGCACTGCCACTGTGGTCACGCTACTGCTTGCGGTGTTCGTTTACGGCAACATTCACTACCACAACAAGGTGCGCCAACCACTCGAACTAAAATCTAACGGAAAGGTTGGCAAGCCCATAAAGGCGGTGATGATGAGTGACTTGCACTTAGGCTATCATAATCGCCGTGCCGACTTTGCACAGTGGGTTGACATGATTAATGCCGAGCACCCCGACATTATTCTCATTGCCGGCGACATCATCGACATCAGCGTTGACCCGCTGCTGCGCGAAGACGTGGCTCAAGAGTGGCACCGCCTGAATGCTCCGGTATATGCATGCATGGGCAATCACGAGTATTATGCCCGCGAAGAAAAGGCACGGCAATTCATTACCGATGCCGGCATACACCTGCTGCGCGACTCGGCAGTGGTAGTGGGCGACCTGTGCATCATAGGCCGCGACGACGCCACCAACCGCCACCGCAAACCCATGAGCCAGCTCATCACCGGCGCCGACAAATCGAAATACACCATCTTGCTCGACCACCAGCCACATCACCTTGAGCAAGCCGAAAAAGCCGGCATCGACTTCCAGTTCAGCGGTCACACCCACCACGGGCAAGTGTGGCCCATCAGCTGGATTACCGACCACATGTTTGAAGTGGCTTTCGGGCAGTGGAAGCGCGGAAACACCGAATACTACGTCAGCTCGGGAATAGGAATATGGGGCGGCAAGTTCCGCATTGGCACACGCTCGGAATATGTGGTAGCCACAATCCGTTAAAAAAAATGATTAGAGTTTTGGCGTGAACAGCCCCGACAATAGTTGCTCCTGATTAGAGATAGCCCTGTGCCGTAAGATAATCGTAGGCTCCCATCACCAGGCCATAAAGCGACAGCAACAGCAAGATGCTGCCCATGATGCGATTGATGAGCCACATACTGCTAATGTTGAAATGTGTGCGCACCTTATCCACCGAATAGGTTATCACCGTCCACCACAGCATGGCACCGGCCACAATGCAGATGTAGCCTAACACGATATCGATATAATAAAATCCCGGCATGGGAATGGGAAATCCAAAACGGGCAAAAAGCGGGATGACAAGGAAGACAATGAGCGGGTTAGAAAGGGTAAAGAAGAAACCCGACACCATGTCGCGCGTGCGGTCATCCTTGTCGTTGGTGTCTTTTACTTTACTAATGGGGTTATGGAAAATCATGTAGATGGCATACACCATTAGGATGATACTGCCTGCTACCTGAAGAATATACTTGTTGGCCTCGATCATGTCGGTGACAAACGAAAGTCCCAGACCCGTGAGCAGGCAATAGAACAGGTCGCTGATAGCGGCACCCACACCGGTGAACAACCCCGACATGCGACCCTTGTTCAGCGTGCGCTGCACACACAAGATGCCTATCGGCCCCATGGGCGCCGACAGAATAACTCCAATCGACAGACAACCAATTATGACAGAAATTATTGTTCCCAATGTAATATACTTTCTATTCGGTTATGCCTCTTTACAGACGGCCCTAAAAATGCCGCACAGGCATATTGACTGCAAAAGTACTCAAAATTTAAGAAATAAACACCATTGTTGGACAATAAAATATTTTATTGCTGCATTTCAGCACCACTTATAAAACATATTCGATAAAAAGTTGTAAATTTGCGCTTAGATTTTCTCGCAGCTCAAATGAGCGGGGACTAACGTTTTTTGACACCTTTTTATAACAAAACTTTTAGATAATAACATGGAACCTTTGTTTGAAAAACTGCGCGACAAAGCGATAGCAAATCGCCAGCGCATCATTCTGCCCGAGAGTACTGAACCACGCACCATGCGTGCTGCCGACCGACTGCTGGCCGATGGCGTGGCCGACATTATTTTAATAGGTAATGCAGCCGAAATCATGGCTAAGGCCGATGAGCTGTCACTGCCCAATATCAAGCAAGCTACTATCATCAATCCTGCCGACAGCGAAGCAATTGAAAAATATGCCCAGCTGTTTTATGAATTGCGCAAGAACAAAGGAATCACAATAGAGGATGCCCGCAAGAAGGCACAAGACCCGCTCTACTTGGGCTGCCTGATAATCAAGAATGGCGATGCCGACGGACAAGTGGCAGGTGCGATGAACACCACCGGCAATGTGCTGCGTGCCGCTTTCCAAGTGCTCAAGACCGCTCCGGGCATCAAGGTGGTGAGCGGTGCGTTCATCATGATTATGCCAGAAGGCTCGCCATATGGCGATAACGGCATTATGGTGTTTGCCGACTGCGCCGTCCTGCCCGACCCCACTGCCGAAGAACTGGCACAGATTGCCGTCTCGGCCGAGAAAACGGCTCGCGACATCGCAGGCATTGACCCACGCGTGGCTATGCTGAGCTTCTCGACCAAAGGCAGTGCAAAGCACGAGCGCGTTGACAAAGTGGTTAAAGCCACACAATTAGCCCGCGAAATGAACCCCGACATGAAGATTGACGGCGAGCTGCAAGCCGATGCTGCTCTCGTGCCCAGCGTGGGCGCCAGCAAGGCCCCTGGCAGCGACATCGCAGGCAAGGCCAATGTGCTCGTATTCCCCGACTTGGGAGTGGGTAACATTGCCTACAAACTGGTGCAACGCATTGGCGGCGCAACGGCTGTGGGACCAGTGCTGCAAGGACTGGCAGCACCGGTCAACGACCTGTCACGCGGATGCAACGAGGAAGACATCTACAAGACCGTTATCCTCACCTGCAACCAGGCAATAGCACGAGAGCTAAACAACTAAGTAATAAGGGTTAAGTAACTCCGAGAACTCCGAGAACTCCGAGAACTCTGAGCTAAATCGGCGTCAGCCACTCGTAGCTCGTAGCTCGTAGCTACTACAGGCGTCAGCCAGCTCGTTTACTTGTTTACTTGTTTACT
>DGVT01000035.1:32731-32875 GCA_002395965.1 Porphyromonadaceae bacterium UBA4277 | reverse complement strand
TGGTGCTGCTGTGCATCGCCCTGATGATGTTTGTGGTTTACTTTTTCATGGACAAGAAGCTCGATGCCCAGACCGGCGAAGCCGAAGAAAAAGACGATCCGTTCAAGATCAGCGACTTAGGCAAGATTCTCACCGACAGCGGTT
>DGVT01000035.1:20134-32630 GCA_002395965.1 Porphyromonadaceae bacterium UBA4277 | reverse complement strand
ATCTTCCCCTTCCAGAAGTATGCCGTTAACATGCTGCAGTGTAACCTCACACTCACCGAGCCAGCAGCCGACTCGTTCTGGGCAAGCCCCACAGTCACTATCGTGCAATATGTCATCATGCTGGTTGTGGCTGCCGCCGGATTTGCCAGTAACTTCATGAAGGCAAAGGGTTCAAAATATGGCATGCTTGCAGTGTCGATCATCGCCCTTGTTGCCTATTGCTACATGGGCTTCATGCGCCAGAGCGCCGAAGCCATCTTCGCTGTGTTCCCCCTGCTGGCAGTGCTCATCACTCCCATCTTAGGCAACTATGTTGACTACAAGGGCAAGGCAGCCTCAATGCTCGTGTTAGGCTCGCTGCTGCTCATCGGCTGCCACCTGACCTTTGCCTTTGTGTTGCCCATGTTCAAGGGTAGCGCAGTGGGCGGCATCATCATCGCCTACGTCACCATCCTGGTGCTCGGTGCTTCGTTCTCGTTGGTTCCGGCCTCGCTGTGGCCCAGCGTGCCCAAGCTGGTGGATGCCAAGGTCATCGGTTCGGCCTATGCCCTGATTTTCTGGATTCAGAACATCGGCTTGTGGCTGTTCCCGCTACTGATTGGCAAGGTGCTTGACAAGACCAACCCCGGCGTGACCGACCCCACACAGCTCAACTATACCTGGCCATTAGTAATGCTCGCATGCCTCGGCGTGGCTGCACTGCTATTAGGCTTGCTGCTCAAGGTCATCGACCGCAAGAAAGGCCTTGGCCTGGAAGAGCCTAACATCAAGTAAGTCACTCTTTCACAATAGAGCTTAAAATATGGGCACCCGCGCAATGGCAGGTGCCCATATTCTTTATTTTAGCAAGGTTGTTGCAGGACCTTATTCTTCGGGGTAGGCATAATCCTTTGAGATATACACATAGTTGCCCTGATAGTTCACCTTGTAGAAGTCGCCCTCTTCGCCCATGAGCTTAATGCGCTCGCCTTTCTTGGGATGCACGTTAACGCCGTTGTGCTGCAATGTCTTTGCCTTGAGAGATGGCTGCATGCGCAGACGCACACTCTCTCCGCCAACTATCACATAGCGCTGACCCGTCGTTTTGGCTACTTGACCACTCGACGCGGCCCCAGCCGGTTTGGCAAACTGTTTCGACACATACACAGTTTTACCTTTGTACTTAACCTTATAGAAATCACCTGATGCTCCCAGGCACTCAAGTTTCTCACCTTTTTTGGGATGAATGTTAACTCCTGCTGAAGTAGTGAGGGTCTCACTCTGCAACGACGGCTTCATACGCAAGCGCACGTTAGTTCCAGTAATGGTCACAAAGTCGGCTGCTGCCGCTCCTATCGAGAGAGCTACACCGAGCAACAAAGTCAATAATGTCTTTTTCATAATCATACAATTTTAGGGTTTATAGCTGCAAATTTAAGCAAAAGCATTCATTTCACAAAATATAAAACGGCTTTTGAAATAAAATTGCAAATAATTCAGTAATTTTGCATTGAAATTGATACATCTAAACTCATGATCATAACTAACATTAAAGCATCACGACAATGAACCGACTCCTTCTTTCACTCACCTGCACATTATTCTTCGCATTAGCGGCTACAGCACAGTCTCTCATCGGAAACTGGGAGGCACAAATCGATATGAGCGGCAACGAAACTCCCGGCAAGCTCATCATCACACTATACTTTGACCAGGATCACAGTCTGAACGCCAACTGCGAGCTCAAAATGGAGATTGATGCACTCAAGCAAGGCACACCCGAAGGCCTGCTGCAGCTGGGTTATGGCACCAACCTTAACGGCACCTGGAAGCAGAACGGCACACAGCTCTCGCTCAGCTTGAACACCGACGACCTGGAAGTGAACTGCACCGAAGTGATGATGCCCAACTTAGACGTAGAGCGTGCCAATGCCATTGTGGAGAAAATCATGCCCACAATCAACTCGCTCAAGGCCCTGTTGCGCGGGCAATTCCAGCAATTCACTTCGGCTCTGAACGAAACATTCACCATCTCAGGCCTCACTCACGACACGCTCACCCTCGACGACAGTGCCGGCACATCACAGACCTTCACCCGTGCCGATGTGGGCGACTACGACCCGGAATAACGACCTGCCACTGTGCACTACACATCATGTTGAATAATAAAGTATAACTAATTATGGAAGTCATTAAGAGTTTTACCATCGACCACACACACTTGAAGCCGGGCATCTACATTTCACGCGAAGATAAAGGCTTCACGACATTTGACCTTCGCATCACCGAGCCCAACAAGGAGCCTGCCGTGGCCCCTGCTGCAATGCACAGCTTAGAGCACCTGATGGCCACATGGTTTCGCAACAGCGCGGCCAAGGACGACGTGGTGTATGTCGGTCCGATGGGTTGCCTGACAGGCATGTACGTTATCATGACCGGAGCCTACACTGCTGAGGACATGCGCAGCCTGACCATCGAGTGCCTCAAGTGGATTCTCACGCAGAACGAGGTGCCTGCCACACGCCCCGAGGCATGTGGCAACTACCTGCTCCACGACCTGCCCATGTGCAAGTGGGAAAGCGCCCGTTATCTTCGCCGCCTGCAAGATGACTTCCACAGCGAGTACACCAAGCTGCAGATTATCGGCGACGACGGCATGGTTTTTGCCGACGCATAGCCCTACCTACCCCATCTCAATCACCAGTATTCGGTGAGCTTATTGAGCGCACCGCCCTTGACAGCAATCGAGTCGAGGTAGGCAGCAATTATGGGCAGAGCAAAGTGCCGTGGCCAGGCATTGGTGCCACCCGAGCTCAGGTGCGTGTTGTCGTCGTAGAGGGCACTGTAACGCCATCCCTCGCCATCATAGACTTGCACTCCCGGCTCAAAATGGTCTTTGTAGCGATAGATGTCGTTGTCAATAATCATCCTGGCCACTGTGTCGAGCACCTCGGCACCCACCAGGATTGTGTCGTGATACTTATCTAAATCGTGAGCATAGAGCTGCACCTTGCCATTGTCGAGCAACTGAAGGTCATATTCCTTGAAGGGCTGTGCCATTGTGCCGCTGTGAACATAGTTGAAGCCAATCAGCTTGCCGGCGGGGACCGCGCGCTTCACATAATCGCTGCTGCGCTTGCCATCACCTTTAACCTTAGTGTTACAGCTCAATCCGAGCATTGCCAACAGTCCCATAATTAGTAATAATCTTGTAGTTTTCATTTTCTTGTGGAGTTATAGTGGTGAATGGGATGATGTGTGAAAATCAAGCTATCTATTTGGGCTCTTTCCAAGCACCCTTCACCTTCTTGCACTGTGTGTAGAGCGCCGGGCAGTTGCTCACCAAGTAGTGGTCGCTGCCCTCAGGCTTCACGACTTCCACGCCTCGCCAGTTGGTGTCCCATCCCTTGCTATCAACTTGCAGATATATCACCGTGCCGCCGAGCATTTCACTTTCTTGATATTTCGACACCGGGTTTACCCGCACTTGCAGTGTGTAGGGCTCATCGGGAGTATAGCCGTTGTCGGGCGTAGCCCCACGCAGCAATGCTGCAGCCAGATAAGGCCGTGCATAGACGGCATCTTTAGTATCCATCATCTGCTTGAGCTGTCGAAGCGTCTGTGTGCAGTTAACATCGGTGTTTACCATCTTCAGTGCTTTTTCACCCTCGGCTGGGTTACGCCTATAGAGCTCAAACGCCATAACTTGCAGCGCCACGGCTCCTTGCGGTTCGCCGGCCAGCTGGCTGAATGCACTTTCAAACTCACGCAGCGATGCCGGAAAATGTGTGAATGTTACATCTGAATGCTGCGATGCATTCCAGCTGTCGTGGTCTATCGCCCCGTCGATCGAGCACGACATATCTCCACCGGCCTGCATTGCCGGCTGAGCGACGTCGGCATTGGCCGACGACTCGGCTATCTGCTCGCCTGCAGCCGACGTTGCAACTGTGGTTGTTTGCTCTGACTGGCCACAACCTGCCAGCGCTAAAAGTGCTAATGAAAGAGCAATTAATTCAGTCTTAATTTTTTGGGTCATCATAATTGTGAAAATTATAGGTTATTACTTTGGTTATCGTCATTTGGCTCGATGGTGCTCATGCGGCGGTACTGCGTGGGCGACACACCACACACGGCTTTGAAAGCCTTAGAAAAATGCGCTATACTGTGAAAGCCACACCGCTGCGATATTTCACTCACAGGTTGCTCGCTGTTCTTCAATAGCCTCTTGGCATAGGCCAAACGCACATTCATAATAAATGCTGCAGGCTTTTCGCCGGTGTTTTCGGCAATTATATCACGCAACTTGCGCACCGAGATGCCCATGTGAGTTGAAATAGATGCTTCACCACACTGTCCCGAAGCCATCTGGGCATATATGGCATCAACCACGGGCACCAGTTGGTCGGAAGAAGCTACACTTTCCTCATCGACATTGGTAGGGAAATTATCTTGTATTTTAAGATGCTCGTTTCCCGGCATAGGCTGCTGCCGCAATTTCTTGCGATAGTGAAACACAAACTGAAAGCTGATGAGCATTAATATCACCAGTGCTGCACAAGTCCATGCAAGCACCTTCACCCGCTTCGAGTAGTTGTGATTTTGCCGTTGCAACTCGTCGGTTCTGAACTTTATGCGGAAGCTATTGAGCTGCGCCATGGTGTCGTAGGCAAGCAGGCTGTCGGTCAAGACATTGTAGCGCTCAAGATGTTTCAATGCCAATGCAGGGTTCTTGGCTCTGAGCAACTGCCACAATCCATACTCAGCCTGCCGCTCTATGCTTCGGTTACCGGTCTCGGAACACAACTCAAGCGTCAGGGTAAAATAATTTTCGGCCGCATCAAGCTTTCCCGTTTTGAGAGCCAGTTTACCTAACTGACTGTAGCAAATCGACAATGAATTTTTCTCGCCCGCCTCTTTAAGTACTGCAACGGCATTCTCAAGGTTTTTCATTGCGGGTGCCAAACTGTCGAGTGCCATCATGGCTGCTGCAAGCTGCGATTGCCTTATAGCAGCCTTTACACGGCGTCCGGCATTGTGGTCAAGCTCATAGGCCTCTTTGGCATAGATTAGAGCCGCTTGCGGCTGGTTGTCGAGCAAGTATAGCTCACTGGCCATGCCCAGCCTGATGGCCAAGCAATCGTCATGCTGTAATTTTCGCTCAATAGCAATGGCTTCGTTGATGCAAGCAATGCCTTGCGCGGGGAGCTTTGCCGACAGATATACCGAGGCCTGGCTGTTCATGTCGCTGCTCAGGCGCTCTTCGTCGCGAAGCTCCAAATCAATCTTATAGGCTTTTTCAAAGTATGTTAGCGCATCGGCATAGTTTCCCAGCCTCACATGCGTGATGCCGAGCAGATTGTTCAGGTCGCTACTGTAGAAGGCATCTCGCAGGTGCCGGCTGGCCTCACATGCCCGCTTGCCGGCTTCCAGAGCTTGTTCGTAATTAGACGTGAGATAGTAGTATTCACTCATGTGGTAATGCACCTGTGAATTCATGAGCGTTGTCTCGCTATTGGAAAAGCGATAAAGGGTATCGATATAGTCCTGCACTTTCAAGGCCTGCATCAGTTCATTGGCCACGAGCACCTGCCGATTTCCGCGCGAGTCGTTAAAGGCCTCATAGAGCGACGCTATCGAAGTGGTCGAACCGGCTGTGAGCACCGACGTCACAGCCAGCACGCACAAGGCGATCAAGCGGCCCAGGGTTGTGATGTGAGTTGAACAAGTATTATGCATTAGTTGATGGTTAAATAATTAGTTACCCAGATTACTCGGCCACGTTACAAGATTGGGCTCAATAATCGCACCAAGCTCTCAACGGCCTTGATAGCCAGCGGCCTCCGTCGCCACTGTGCCAAATACACACGCGTGCACTTGGCCTGGTCTTCAAGATATATATCTTTCATGCGCTTATTGAACTCGCGGCCATAAACCAGCACATTACACTCAAAATTATGCTCGAAACTGCGGAAATCGAAGTTTGTGCTACCCGTGGTGGTAAAATCATCGTCCACGATTACACACTTGGCGTGTATCATTGTGGGCTCGTAGAAATAGACCTTTATTCCGGCCAACATGCACTCCTTCAGGTAGCTGCCGGCCGCAAGTTTGAGCAGACGGCTATCGGTGTGCCGTGGCAGCATCAGCCTGACATCAACGCCGCTCAGTGCCGACGTCTGCAAGGCCTTGAGAAGTGCATCGTTTGGGAGGAAATATGGGGTCTGGATATATACACACTTTTGTGCATTGGCTATAGCTTTAAGGAAAACGAATGAGATATTACTCCACTTGCCTGTGGGGCCGCTGGGCAGCACTTGCACAATCTCGTTACCGGGATGCACAGTTCCGGGTTCATTGGCCGGCACGGGCAGTGTGAGCAATCCGCGCTTCATGAAGTTCCAGTCAACGGCAAACGAGAATTCCAGTCCGGCCACAGCCGGCCCCAGGATGCGCAGGTGCGTGTCGCGCCATGGTGTCATGGTGCGTGTTCCGGTCACATATCGGTCGGCTATGTTCATGCCGCCTATGTAGCCCACCCTGCCGTCAATCACCACAAGTTTGCGGTGGTTGCGCCAGTTCAGCCTATTAGCCAACTGAGTGAACGTGATGCGCAAGAAAGCATGCGCATCCACTCCGTCACGACGCATACGCTGGAAAAATGCGGCATTGATGGTAAACGACCCAACGTGGTCATAAATCACTCGCACCTCGACGCCTTCGTGCGCCTTAGCCACAAGCAGGTCGCGCATTTCGTTGCCTATCACATCATTCTCAAAGATGTAATACTGCAAGTGAATGTAGCTCTTGGCAGCTTGAATATCTTGCTTGAGGGCATCAAATTTTTCCTTTCCCGACGTGAAGATCTCGATGTCATTTCCCACATAGGTGGGCACTTGCGCGAGCGACTTCGTCAAGCGCAACAGGCGCTGATTGATGGGCGGCTGGTCGTCGGCCACCATGTTAAGCCGTTGAGGATTAGTAATGGCCTGCAGGCGCTGCTGGTCTTTGCGAGATATGATGTGAACGCTCTTTAACGAGCGTCCGAAGAATAAATACAAGATCAATCCCAGTGCAGGAAGAAGCAGTAGCACGGTGACCCATGCGAGCGATTTCACCGGATTGCGATTTTCGCCTACCACAACGGCTATCGTTCCCACAATAGTTATCACATACACCACCATCAAGGCGTTGTATAACACATGTGCATATGGAAACAACTCGCCCAGAACCATGACTCACATCAGCGCACCACAACCTTGCGCGACCACTGGCTCCCACACTTCACGATGTAGAACCCCTTGGGCAGCTCAAGTGTCGAGCGACTGTCGGCAGGCACACGCACCACACGCACCACCTGGCCGGTGATTGTGTAGATGTTGAACACCACATCGTTTGCCCCGGCTATGAGGGTGATGTGCCCCACTCCACCCTGCACAGTGGCTTCTACCGACTGCAACTGCTCAAGGCGGGAAACATTATCGGGCGCAGAGGCAATGACAGCGGGCGACCACAGCATCGCGCATAGGAATAATATTAATAATGTTCGTTTCATCTCAATTTGCAAATTTACAAAATAATTATGAATTATGAAACTCTTATTGTGAATTATTCATCTTTCATTAGGGCAATTTTAATTAAAAAGCACCCGCTATTGCAATGCCGATATTTTCTCCGACTGACTGTCGGCACAATGCCGGAACAAATAAACCCACAACAATTTAACCTATTGCTTTGACCTTTTTTATTCCCAAAGAATTAATCTGACTGTTGACTCTTCGTGTTACTTTTTTTGATAAATAATTCCTGTCATCAATTATTTATCGTACATTTGCAAAAATCATTTGAATTGCTAAAGCCTCTGAGCTACCCAAAAAACGGAAGACTTACTAACCACTCAACAAATCATAACAAACTCTAACACTACCCATTATGAAAAAACTCGCATTACTATTGATTAGCTGTGTAATATCAATGACAGCCCTGGCACAGAACAACGCTATCAGCGCCTACACTAACGACAACTCAGGCTCAGCAACCAACATCCGTTGTGCCCCAAAAGGTGAAGTGGCAATGACCATCGACAGTGATAATCAGTATATGCTGCTATTGAGCAACCCACAAGACGGGTGGTGGCAAGTGGAAGACATCTACGACCCCACCGATGAAGATAATGTAATATCGTTGAAAGGCTCAAAAACGGGTAAATACTTCATTCACTACTCAGTTGTCGGTTTCATGACTCGCAACTACGGCTCCAACTACAGCCTGCGCGAGAAGCCATCGAAGAAGTCGAAAGCTGTTTACACGTTCTTCGGCGATACTTTCGTCCACCCCATTGAAGTTAAGGGCGACTGGGTGAAAGTGAAAACCGGCGACATGAAACACACCGGATGGATTGAGAGCGTAATGATTTGCGACAACCCGCTCACCACCTGCCCATAACCGAAGCACTGCAAGACTAATCGGGCCGGCACTTCAAGGTGTCGGCCCGATTGCTTATTTTAATCCGTCGTTAAGGAACTGTAGAAATGCCGGAACGTCTTCGCGATAGGCAAACGGTCCCGATAGCAGCTCGCCCTTTTCGTTAAGGATCACATAATAAGGCTGCGAATTTGACCCGAACTTATAGCGCTGCAGATAGCTCCACAGGTCGCCATAGGTGCTGAGCCTGACCTGCTTGCCGTTTTCCTGCACATAGCGTGGCTCGGGCAGCGAGGTCTTGTCATCAACCATCAGCTGAACGGTGACAAATCGGTCGGTAATCAGCTTCTTCACCTCATCGCGGTCGAGCACGGCGCCTTCCATCTTACGGCAGTTCACACAACCGAAGCCCGAGAAATCCACAAACACCGGCTTACCCTGGCGTGCTGCAGCTGCCATGCCCTCGTCATAGTCGGAATATTGCGTGAGCTCGCCACCATAGAGGTTGAAATCTTGGGTGCTCAGAGGCGGCACAAAGGCGCTGGTGGTGCGCAACGGCGCTCCCCACAGGCCGGGCACGAGATAGGCCGTGAAAGCCAGTGATACGAGTCCGAGCATAAAGCGCGTCACGCCCACCCCTGAGCCATCAGACGGCCCGTCGCTCTTAAAGCGGAAAATGCCCAACAGGTACAAGCCCAACAGTCCAAAGATTGCAATCCACAAGGCCAGGAACGTCTCGCGGTCGAGGATGTGCCAGCCGTAGGCCAAATCGGCAACCGACAGAAACTTGAGCGACAATGCCAGTTCAAGGAAGCCAAGCACCACCTTTACTGTGTTCATCCAGCCGCCTGAGCGGGGCAGCTTCTTGAGCCACGACGGGAACAATGCAAACAGCGTGAAGGGAATAGCAAGGGCTATGGCAAAGCCAAGCATACCCACCGCAGGACCCATGCTGCTGCCCTGGCTGGCAGCCTCCACGAGCAGTGTGCCAATGATGGGACCTGTGCACGAAAATGACACCAGCACCAGCGTGAATGCCATGAAAAAGATACTCAACAAACCGGTTGTGCGCTCGGCGGCACTATCCATCTTATTGGTCCATGACTCGGGCAGGGTTATCTCGAATGCACCGAAAAACGAGATGGCAAACAGCACCAGCAGGGCAAAGAATATGAGGTTACACACAGCATTGGTAGCCAGTGCATTCAAGGCACTGGCCCCGAATATTGCACTCACCGCCAGGCCTAATGCCACATATATCACTATGATCGACAGGCCATAGGTGACGGCATCGCGCAGCGACTGACGCCGATTGCCGCTCTTCTTTAGGAAGAAGCTCACCGTCATGGGGATGATGGGCCACACACAGGGCGTGAGAAGCGCCAGCAGTCCACCCAAGAAACACAGGCCGAAGATGCGCCACAGCCCCATCGAGCCCGAGGCCACCACTTCATCGCCTTGAGCATTAGCCTTGTCGAAGGATACGGGAGCCCAGGTGTCGGCCACAGGGGCCACTTCGGCCGGGGCTACGCTATCGGCAGCAGCCACCGCACTCTCCAGCGTATCGGCACTTTCAGGCTCTGTTTCGGCCTCGGCTTCCTTGTCCTTGGCATTGAGATTGGGGGCCGTTCCTTTCAGGTCGAAGGTCTCGGCACTAGGCGATGTGCAGGTCTGGTCGTTGCAAGCCATGTAGCGCACTGCACCCTTGATGTTAAACTTCTCGGCCGTGGCCGTAAACTTCTGGCTTAGGGTAACCTTACCCGTCCACCAACGCAACTTCATTTCAAAGGTGTTATCCATCTCCTCATGAGGCGCCGAACTGGGCCTTATCTTGCCGTCAAGTTTCACGCCATCGAGCCGCTCCCACTCTACCGAAGTGGCTATCGGCCCGCCCGAGGGGATGTCGAGAGCATACAGATGCCAGCCGTCGTCGATGGTGGCAACCAGCGTCACAACACCGTGCTGGTCATCGGTCATCTTCACCGAGCTGCGCCAGTGCACCGGTTGCAAGATTTGGGCACTCGCCACCAGAGCCGAAGCAATAATCGTCAGGAGTAATAAAAACTTTTTCATGCTGAGAATATTTTACTGCTAATTAGCCACAAAGATACAGCCTTTTTGACTACTCAGAGCACTTGCAGTTAATTTTTTTCAAAAAAAGGCAAACTTTTACGTCAAAGCCCCAATTTTATAAGAGAAAAATCATTAATTTTGCCAATTAAATTGTTATCGAAATGATACAGCCCATTATAGCCGATAATATTGTAGAGCGGTTGCGAGCACTAATCAATGGTGTCAAAAACATCGTGATTACTTGCCATCTCTCGCCCGACGGTGATGCCATAGGCAGCTCGCTTGCGCTGTGCCATGTGCTGCACCGCCTGGGTAAGAACGCTATTGTGGTCACTCCCGACATGATTCCCAAGTCGCTGGCTTTCCTGCCCGACATGCGCGATGTGGTGGTATATACCAAGACCGAGCTCAGAGCCAGATACATGGTAGAACACGCGCAACTCATCTTTTGCCTCGACTTCAACGATATGCACCGCATCGACAAGCTGGGAGAACTCATAATGTTGCAACAGGCACCTCGCGTGCTCATCGACCATCACCTGAACCCGAGCAATGTCTTCGACCTGAAGATTTCATTCCCGCAGCTCTCATCCACATGCGAACTGCTGTACCGGGTATTCTTGCAGCTGCACATGCTCAACCTCATCGACCACTATGCAGCCATGTGCCTGCTCGTGGGAATGATGACCGACACGGGCAACTTCACCTATGGTTGCAACAACCCCGACCTGTATGAAATTCAGGCTTCACTCATGCGCAGGCACATCGACCGCCAGTGGCTCTATAACATGGCAATGAACACATTCAGTGCCGACAGCCTGCGCCTGCAAGGCTATGCATTGAGCGAAAAAATGCAACTCTTCCCCGACAAGCACGCCGCCCTGCTCACGCTCACGCAAGACGAGCTCAAGCGCTTCAACTATCGCAAGGGCGACACTGAGGGCCTGGTCAACAAGCCACTGTCAGTTCCCGGCATCGACTGGGTGGTATTCTTCAGGCAAGACCCCGAATACGTCAAGGTGTCGTGCCGCTCGAGAGGAGATTTCTCGGTTAACGAAATATGCAATAACTACTTCAACGGTGGCGGCCACGTGAATGCCGCCGGAGGTGAGTTCTACGGCACAATCGAGCAAGCCGTGGACGTGTTTATGAGAATACTCGAACAAGTGGAGTATCCCGAAAACGACAATTCACAACACTAAACAATGAAAAAAATATCACATCTATTCCTATTAGCCACAGTCGCCTGCGCCGCCCTCACATCATGCAGCGAGGGTGAGAGCTACAGCGACCGCCTGAATGCGGAACGCAATGCCTGCAACACCTATCTTGCCGGACAAAAAGTAATTAACAAAATCCCGGCCGACACCAATTTCATCACCGGAAAAGATGCACCATTCTACCGCATCGAAGAGAACGGACAGGTGTATATGCAGGTGGTTAAAGCCGGCGACCGCAAGAACGACAGTGCCAAGCAAGGAGAGACTATTTACTTCCGCTTCACGCGCTCAAACCTTGAGCTGTGGTACTCAACGGGCGTGCTTGAGCTATCGCAATCTAATGAAATGGACCTTAGCCAAGAAGCCACTTATTTTAATTATAAGGACTTCACTCTGCCTGTGTCGTCGCAGTGGGGCTATGGCATTCAACTTCCGCTCAACTACCTGGGAGTGGAATGTGAGGTGAACCTAATCATCAAGTCACAATATGGCTTCACGGGCGACATGTCGTATGTGGTGCCCTACCTCTACCATGTGCGATACTTCCATAGCCAGATCTAACCCCCATTCCCGCTGCCTTAGCCACCAAGCAATGCGCGGCACCGCTTAACAGCTCGTGGGAAACTGGCGTGAGCCACTCACAGCGCGCAGCAATGCACGGCGCGCCACTAATAGCGCGGCATGACCAAGCAATGCTTGGTCCTACGTAACAGCTCACGGAGAAACCGGCGTCAACCACTCGTAGCGCGTAGCTCGTAGCTACTACAGGCGCCAGCCCGCTCGTTTACTCGTTTACTTGT
>DGVT01000035.1:0-20050 GCA_002395965.1 Porphyromonadaceae bacterium UBA4277 | reverse complement strand
TTTACTTGTTTACTCGTTTACTTGTTTGCTCGTTTACTTGTTTGCTTGTTTACTCGTTTGCTTGTTTACTCGTTTACTCGTTTGCTTGTTTACTCGTTTACTAAAAAACTAAAAAACTAAAAACATAACTTATGTCACTCATTAAATCGATATCAGGAATACGCGGCACCATCGGTGGCCGTGCCGGCGACGGGCTGTCGCCACTCGACATTGTAAAATTCACTTCGGCATATGCCACATTCATCCGCCGCAACAGCAACAACAATAGCAACGTCATCGTTGTGGGGCGTGACGCACGCCTCTCGGGACGAATGGTGCTCAACATCGTTGTGGGCACTCTCACCGGAATGGGATTTGATGTGGTGAACATAGGCCTTGCCACCACCCCGACCACCGAACTTGCCGTTGTGGGCGAGAAGGCATGCGGCGGCATCATTATCACCGCTTCGCACAACCCCAAGCAGTGGAATGCCCTCAAACTGCTCAACGACCAGGGAGAATTTCTCAACGATGCCCAAGGCAAAGAAGTGCTGCGCATTGCCGAGGCCGAAGACTTCGACTATGCACCCGTTGACAGGCTGGGACGCGAACAGAAAAACTACACCTACCTGCGCCGCCATATCGACGCCGTCACGGCACTCGACCTGGTGGATGTGGAAGCTATCAAAAATGCCAATTTCACCGTTGCAGTAGATGCAGTGAACTCGGTGGGAGGCATAGCCATTCCCAAGCTGCTCGAAGCATTAGGAGTGAAAAACATCATACCGCTGTATTGCGACCCAACGGGCAACTTCGGCCACACGCCTGAGCCCATACCCGAAAACCTTACCGACATCAGCAACCTGATGAAACAAGGTAAGGCCGATGTGGGCTTTGTCGTCGATCCCGATGTTGACCGCTTGGCCATAGTGATGGAAAACGGAGAATTCTTTGTCGAAGAATACACACTGGTGGCCGTGGCCGACTATGTGCTCAGTCACACTCCCGGAGCCACAGTGAGCAATCTGTCGTCGTCACGTGCACTGCGCGACGTCACCATCAAGCATGGCTGCACCTACACGGCCGCTGCCGTGGGCGAGGTCAATGTCACCACCGAGATGCGCCGCACAGGCGCCGTGATAGGCGGTGAAGGCAACGGTGGAGTAATCTACCCCGCCCTGCACTATGGCCGCGACGCGCTCGTGGGCGTGGCACTGTTCCTCACACTGCTGGCAAAAAGCGGGATGAAGGTGAGCCAGCTCAAGGCCACCTACCCGCAATATGCCATCGCAAAGACTAAACTGCAACTCACACCCGACATGGATGTCGATGCCATTCTCAAAGCTGTAGAAAAACACTACCAGGGCGAACAGATCACCACCATAGATGGTGTGAAAATCGACTTTGCCGATGGCTGGGCACACCTGCGCAAAAGCAATACCGAGCCCATCATTCGCATCTACAGCGAGGCACACACTATGCAACAAGCTGTAGCACTTGGCGAAAACGTGAGAAACATCGTTGAATCACTCTGCTAAGCGCCGTCATTTTATGCCACTACACACCAGGGAAGAAAAATTAGCCGCCTTCTCGCGCTACCTCGACGTGCTCGACACACTGCGCGAGAAATGCCCTTGGGACCGCGCCCAGACCAACGAGAGCCTGCGCCCAAACACCATCGAGGAAACCATGGAGCTGGCCGAAGCCATCATTGCCGACGACCACGAGGCCATACGCAAGGAGCTGGGCGACGTGCTGCTACATGTGCTCTTCTATGCCAAAATTGGCGAAGAAAAGGGGGAATTTGACATTGCCGATGTGTGCAACAGCGCATGCGACAAGCTCATCTTCCGTCATCCCCACGTCTATGGCAACGACCATGCCGACACGGCACAGGAAGTGCTCGACCACTGGGAACTCATCAAGATGAAAGAAAAAGGTGGCAACAAGACCGTGCTCAGCGGAGTGCCGGCCACACTGCCATCGCTCATCAAGGCCGAGCGCGTGCAGGAAAAGGCTGCCAATGTGGGCTTTGACTGGGAACACCGCGAAGACGTGTGGCAAAAGGTGAAAGAAGAAGTGACCGAAGTGGAAAGTGAACTTGCCGAAGGACACGAAGTGGATCGCGAGAAGGAATTTGGCGACCTGCTCTTTGCCATCGTCAATGCTGCACGCCTCTATGGCGTGCGACCCGACAACGCACTGGAGCGCACCAATCGCAAGTTCATCTTCCGCTTCAACCACATCGAGCGCCGTGCCAAGGAAATGGGTCTCAACCTAAAAGACATGACCCTGGCACAGATGGATGCCCTGTGGGACGAAGCCAAGCAACTCGAGCACCCATAACACCCCACAGCACCCAATGAAACTCTGTGTAACCGAGAAACCGAGCGTAGCACGCGACATTGCCACGATATTAGGAGCCACCACCAAGCGCGAAGGCTACTACGAAGGCAATGGCTACCAAGTGTCGTGGACCTTCGGTCACCTGTGCGAGCTCAAGGAGCCCGGCGACTACACCGACACATGGAAACGCTGGAGCCTGAGCCAGCTGCCCATGATCCCGCCCAAGTTTGGCATCAAGCTCAAGGACGACGAGGGCATTAAGCGCCAGTTCAATGTCATCAAGACGCTCATTGCCGGTGCCGACGAGGTGATCAACTGCGGTGATGCCGGGCAAGAGGGTGAGTTAATACAGCGATGGGTCTATCAGAAAGCCGGATGCCGCAAACCCGTGAAACGGCTGTGGATATCGTCGCTCACCGACGACAGCATTCGCGAAGGGTTCAAGCACCTACAGCCGGGAGCCGACTTCGACAACCTGTATATGGCCGGGCTGAGCCGGGCAGTGGGCGACTGGGTGCTGGGCATGAACGCAACGCGACTCTATACTCTCAAGTACGCCCAGTCGCGCAGCGTGCTGTCGATAGGCCGCGTGCAGACTCCCACGCTGGCACTCATCGTCACTCGCCATCGCGAGATTGAAAACTTTGTGCCCGAAGATTTCTGGGAGATCAAGACACTATACCGCGGCGTTACGTTCAACAGCACCCGCGGACGTTTCAAGACCGAAGGTGAAGCCAGCGAGATCGTTGAGAACATAAAATCCATCCCACTGGTGGTGAACAGCATCGACACCAAGCGAGGCAAAGAAGCACCGCCTCGCCTGTTCGACCTCACCAGCCTGCAAGTGGAATGTAACAAGAAATTCAATCTCACGGCCGACGAGACACTGCGCATCATCCAGTCGCTGTATGAAAAAAAGGCTACCACCTATCCGCGCGTCGATACCACCTACCTGAGCGACGACATCTACCCCAAGGTGCCGGGCATCCTGCAGGCCATGAAGCCATATGCTCCCATCACTGCGCCGCTGCTGGAAATGGAACGGCTACCCAAGAGCAAAAAGGTGTTCGACAACAGCAAGGTCACCGACCACCACGCCATCATCCCCACCGACACCGACCCCACACGAGTGGCCATGAGCCAGGACGAGAAGAAGGTCTATAACCTCATTGCCAAGCGCTTCATTGCAGCATTCTACCCCGACTGCGAGTTCGACACCACCACGGTGATGGCCTCGATTGGCGACTACGAGTTCAAGGCAACCGGAAAAGTCATCGTGAAAGACGGCTGGCGGGTCATCTACAAGAAAGACGCTGCAACCGACACACCCCAGGCCGACGATGACAATGGCACCATGCCGGCAATGACACAAGGCGAGAGCGGCCCGCACGAGCCATCGCTGCTCAAAAAGACCACCCAGCCACCCAAAAATTACACCGAGGGCACACTGCTGCGAGCCATGGAAACAGCAGGCAAAACCGTCGATGACGAACAGCTGCGCGAGGCAATGAAGGAAAACGGCATAGGCCGGCCTTCGACCCGAGCCGCCATCATCGAGACACTCTACAAGCGCCACTACATACGCAAAGAGCGCAAGAGCGTGGTGCCCACCACTGCCGGCATCATGCTCATCGACACCATCAAGGACCCACTGCTCAAGAGTGCTAAACTCACAGGCCTGTGGGAGAACAAGCTCCGGCGCATCGAGCGGGGCAATTTCAGCCCTGCCCAATTCGCGCAAGAGCTGAAAGACATGGTCAGCGAGCTCGTACTTGCCGTGCTACGCGACAACGACACGCCGGCTATAGCCATCGAGTCGGACGCGCCCAAAGGGCCTAAACGCCCCACGGCATCGCGCGAAAAAAAGCCCCGGGCGCCACGCATCAAGAGTGTGGAAGAAATTCCCTGCCCGGTGTGTGGAAAAGGGCACTTGGTCAAAGGGCGCACGGCCTATGGCTGCAGCGAGTACCGCAACGGATGCCACACGGTGTTTCCATTCACACATTACCCTGCCGACCTCACACCGGCACGCCTGCGCAAAATGATTAGCAAGCCCAAAACCGACAAAGCCCAGTGAATGCCGACGCACAATATATAGTTGTGGCCATTGTCATAGCCATCGCATTAGCCGTGGCGATTAAAAAGGCTGCTAACGCTTTCAGGCACAGCGACACTAATCCACATTGCGCCGGATGCCCCCTTGCCGTGCAATGCGACAAGAACAGCACCAAAAGCAAGCAAGAGCTTGAAAACTGCAAAAAATGTCGCCATAAAGTTGCACAATCCAGAAAATAGCATTAATTTTGCAGTCGCATTTCAAAAATGGTCGCATGGATGAGTGGTTTAGTCACTGGTCTGCAAAACCAGGTACAGCGGTTCGAGTCCGCTTGCGACCTCAAAAAAAGCCGGATACTGACTCAGTACCCGGCTTTTTTTCTCCCACTTCAAGTTCAGGCTTCGGCAGCGGCTCGAAGCGTTAGAACACGACCATCACACCACCTTCTCGAGCTTAGAAGTGAGCGCCATTATCTCATCATCACTCACATGGTAGTCGTTCAGGTCGTTGGCAAAGTAGCGGTCGTAGGCAGTCATGTCAATCAGTCCATGACCCGAAAGGTTGAACAGTATTACCGGTGCCCGGCCTTCCACTTTTGCCTTCAAGGCCTCGCGCACCGTGGCAGCAATGGCATGCGACGACTCGGGAGCAGGAATTATGCCCTCGGTGCGGGCAAACAGAGCGGCAGCCTTGAACGTTTCGAGTTGAGGAATATCTACGGCATCTATCAGTCCGTCGCGCCTTAGCTGGCTGATGATGGCACCGCCGCCATGATAGCGCAGGCCGCCGGCATGTATGTTGGCCGGAGCGAAGTCATGGCCCAAGGTGTACATCGGTATTAGCGGCGTGTAACCGGCCTCGTCGCCAAAGTCGTACTGGAACACGCCACGCGTGAGCTTGGGGCACGACTCAGGCTCGGCAGCCACAAAACGGGTATTGCGCTCGCCCGACAAATTGTGACGCAGGAATGGGAACGACAGCCCGGAGAAATTACTGCCGCCACCGAAGCAGGCTATTACCACGTCGGGGTACTCGCCAGCCATTTCCATCTGCTTCTCGGCCTCAAGGCCTATCACCGTCTGGTGAAGCGCCACATGATTGAGTACCGAGCCAAGCACATACTTACAGTTGGGTGTGGACATTGCCAGCTCCACAGCCTCGCTAATGGCCGTGCCCAGCGAGCCCTGATAGTTGGGGCGCTCGGTAATCACCTTGCGGCCGGCACGGGTTGACATGCTGGGCGAGGCTATGACCTCGGCACCATAAGTCTGCATTATCGAGCGGCGGTAGGGCTTCTGGTTATATGATATCTTGACCATATACACTGCAAGCTCAAGGCCGAAGTGCTTGGCAGCGAGCGACAGGGCGGCACCCCACTGCCCGGCTCCGGTCTCGGTGGTGATGTTGGTCACCCCCTCGGCCTTGCAATAGAACGCCTGCGCTATGGCCGAGTTCAGCTTGTGCGACCCCACAGGGCTCACACTCTCGTTCTTGAAATAGATGTGCGCAGGTGTGTCGAGAGCACGCTCCAGACCCTCGGCCCGCACAAGCGGCGTGGGACGATAGATGCGGTACATCTCGCGCACCTCATCGGGAATGTCGATAAAGCGGTCGGTGTAGTTCAGCTCCTGGTCGGCACACGCCTTGGCAAAGAGCGGGTAAAGGTCATCGGCCTTCAGCGGCTGCTTGGTTGCAGGATTAATCAGGGGCAACGGTTTGTTTGCCATGTCGGCAATCACATTATACCAGCACTTGGGAATGTCACATTCCGATAATAAAAACTTTTTGTTTTTCATTTTTGCATAAATATTTAATTAGTCTAAATTTTGAAATTTTTATGCAAAGTAAAAGGCTATTTTCGTATAAAAAAAGCATACAAGCGATTATTTTAGCCTTTTCATGCCCAAAGTGCACATTTTGGTTAATTCCGGTAGGAGCGCAACAAAAAGAGCCCGGCTAAAGCACCGCGCTCTTGTGAATACAAAAATCTAAAAAGTCCTAAAGATGTCTTGCCCTGACGCATCAAAGTGCAATAATGTCGCCAGCCGTGGGATTAACCTTCACGATACGACCTTCGGGGCTGATGAGGAACGAAGTGAACTCGTCGCGCTGCTGACGCCACCTTTCCATCACCTTTTCTTGCTGCTCAACAGCCACATAAAACTGGTCGTAGCCACTGAGCCCATCGGCTTCTATGAGCTGCTCAAACAATCCGTGGCTGCGATCCATGTTCACCGCCACATGAGCAACGTCCGCCTTTGCACCGGCGGCTACACTCAGCTCCTTGTTTGCCAATCGCGAAGCCGGCTGCGCCGATGACCAAAATGTGACCACCACATACTGCCCCCGCATGTCCTGCAAGTCAACCCTTCTCGAGCCATCGCTCAGCTCAATGTCCGGTGCCCGATAGCCCACACGACCGTCGCTGGGAGCGACATAGCGGGCCGAGGTCAGCAGCAGTAAGATAATCGTCACAATTGCGAATAATGTCTTATTCATTAATCATTGCTTTAAGTTAATAATGAGGGTCAACTGCGAAATCCATCGTGAGAATAACCCTTGCCGATTCTCGGCTATTCGCCTTAAAGGCTATGACGTTCAATACACGCCATTTTATAATTGGGACTGCAAAAGTAGATACTTTTTTCCAAACTGACAAATCTTTAACACACCGAAACGCCCCATACCACTAATTAACAAGTACTTAAACAAACCCGCCCCACCACACAATCTTAAAATCCCCTCCCCCATTAACTTAAAACGTTAAAAACCCACCATCACCCACCCTTCCCCACAAGCAAATTCTGCCTACATACATTTTAGCTACCAGTTGCAAAGAGCTTGGGTGAACGGGGTGAAATATACAGAACGTCTTTATTGCAAGCCGGAAAACTTGGTTGCACGAGTTTACCACACTTAGTTAGTTTACGTCAGCAGACGCATAACACCATTTAAGGTTAACCACCCCACTAATCTGCGACTGTGCCATTTTTAATGCTGAGCAACGCCCAGTCATCTTTAATAGTATAAATCATTTGAATCGATTAGATGGAGCACCATCAAGACGGAGACCTTCGGATCTACAATAGTAGAAATTAATTGAGTGGATTAGACACTCACCAAGCGACAGATGACCGACTTCATATCTACAATAGTAGAAATTAATTGAGTGGATTAGACCGGTGATTTTGCCGTTAATTATTGTCATCTACAATAGTAGAAATTAATTGAGTGGATTAGACACTTACTTGATTATATATTGCTATTTGGTATCTACAATAGTAGAAATTAATTGAGTGGATTAGACATTGTCAGTATGTACTTCGTCAGCATACCAATCTACAATAGTAGAAATTAATTGAGTGGATTAGACCATTGGGCATTGACCGTGTGGACTTGCGGCTATCTACAATAGTAGAAATTAATTGAGTGGATTACACTTATCGAAAGTTATATCAACACTTCCAAATCTACAATAGTAGAAATTAATCGAGTGGATTAGACTGAGCACGGGATTGACTTTGGTTCTGTCGAATCTACAATAGTAGAAATTAATCAAGTGGATTAGACTCAGTAACTGACACCTGGTCAAACTTCTCGCCTTATCTACAATAGTAGAAATTAATCGAGTTGATTAGACTGCAAACGATAGTCATCAGCCCAAACACCATCTACAATAGTAGAAATTAATTGAGTGGATTAGACTAATCTATCAAGTACTGAGCACTATGCTGATCTACAATAGTAGAAATTAATTGAGTGCATTAGACCAGGACTTTAAGACCTGGAAACCCTAATCTACAATAGTAGAAATTAATTGAGTGGATTAGACTATAATAAAAACCATCCTCATCGGTTACATCTACAATAGTAGAAATTAATTGAGTGGATTAGACAGCTGCACTACAATGTCTAACCTATGAAATCTACAATAGTAGAAATTAATTGAGTGGATTAGACATAAGCCGGAGTACTATTGGCAGATACAGGCCATCTACAATAGTAGAAATTAATCGAGTGGATTAGACACGCCGCATTACCGTTGGCTTGTTTATATCTACAATAGTAGAAATTAATCGAGTGGATTAGACCGGTGAGGTCGATGATCTCTATGCACCCCTATCTACAATAGTAGAAATTAATCGAGTGGATTAGACGAAAATGGGTGTTACAGAGCGTTACATACGATCTACAATAGTAGAAATTAATCGAGTGGATTAGACTAGATACAAAGTTACTTAAATGATTAGTATCTACAATAGTAGAAATTAATCGAGTGGATTAGACTTTTTTTTGCTTATTATTTTGCTAATAGATCTACAATAGTAGAAATTAATTGAGTGGATTAGACCCTCAGTGTGCAAAATTACAAATAATTTAATTAATATCAAATAGTTAGGATTAACTCTTTTAATACTTTTTTCCCCTCCTGTTTTCCTCAGCCCTTTCTTCACGCCTGTTTATCAAAATTTTAGCAATTATTCAAACAAAATAGTTAGTGAGGTTTGTTCGAGTTCAGCAACCCTTATTAAATGATTATAACGAAGTTTACATCGAAGATGTAGTTGCCTCAAAGAGGCAAAATTTCTTTAACCCTATGCCAGTACATCGAAGATGTGCGCCGCATGGGGAAATGAGCCCCTGAGTCTGACAACCTCGAAGAGGTTGTACTACAAATAGTCAATACATTTTACTCGAAAAAACATTTACTTGAGAGGCCTCAATCATGTCATTGCTTTTTGAAACATTTTTTATATCAACTTTCTCGTGTGCATTATTTCCACGGGTTTGAGGCTTTGCATGATAAACATCTTTGTCCGTATCCACATACACGTTATGAAGATAAATTGAATACGGACAAAAGATGAAATCATTCAGTGTGGAAATAGCAATATAGCCATCTTCCATCAGTCATCAAGATAAGGTTTGGACTGAGCAAATTGCAACCATTCTTTGTTGCTAATTGCAAGTTTCACTTTTTCACCAATTGGGGCTTCATGTATCTGTCTTGCTGCCCACAGCCCTTTTCGAGCTATATTATATGCACCATTTGCATCGGCATTGAGAGGGAGGCCGTCGGCACAAGTGCGACTGTCATAGAAAGCGCCATTTTCATCGGCAACCGGTGAGACAAGATAGTCAACCTCGGTTCCTGTTATGCTGTTACGCATTTGCAAAGTCAGTTTTAACAGATGAATGAGTCGCTCAAAGAAATTACGCTCTGTTTGCCGTGCTATCTCTTCTTTGAGATTTGCTTCGGGGTTAATGCCATATTTGTCGAACAATGCCTTGAGCTCGGCAGTGAGATCGACCTCTCTGTTATCCCAATTAGAATTGGCATTGGGATTTCGGAATGTTTCCACTCTTGCGCCATGTGTGCAAAGTGTCCAGCATGTGCGAGTGCCTTCGGCTTTAGTAGTAAAATCGTTATAGTCGAGGTCAAATTCAAACCAATCTTTTGCCTTGTTATAGGTTATAGTTTTGAACTTACAGAAGAATGCCCTTGCCTTGTCCACGCTTTCGTAGCGCGGATGCAGTAAATCTACGAAACCGGTAACAGGGTCGATTTTGCTTGTATTCCACGCAGGAATGTAGAACAAGAAACCATTCTGATGGCCCATTTCACGGAAACTGGTAAACTTGTTGGTTAGTTGGTAGGCATGCAATAATCCACCTGTGGAATCTGCATCAAGTTTTTTATCTACCAAAAGATTCAACTTATCGATAAGAGCTTTCTCAAATTGTTGATATACCGAGCTCTCCACCTTTTGCCGGCCACGCTTGAAACCCATGTTCAAATCCTCGAGCACGACAATAGCTTTGTATTTGACCATGAGAGTAACAATCTTGTGTATCACTTGAGAGAGATAGCCTTGCTTAAGTTCCTTTATGCCCTCTATCGTGTTCCAACTCTGCCTTTCGCGTTGGCGTTCTTCATCCCGTTTCTCTAACAGTTGGCGATAGTTGGTTCGATATGAATTACCATTATATTCATTGATAATTTCATTCAACGAGAACTGCTCCTTAATGCGACCTTTACTATCAATCACAGTCACATAGAGAAGATGCCTCTCTCCACGGTCGATGCCTATGAAATGAAGATCTTCAACTGTCTTGATGTATTCTCTAACTATTCCATTTATGTTAATATCCTTAGGTTCTTTATAATTGTAAATAATTGATAGATGAAAACCAAATTTGTCGACAGTGTAGCGCTTATTTTTTATAATATCATAAGGGAATTTGCTGACAGACTTATTACCTATTTTATTCTTATTGGGAATATCTACGTTTGCTGGATGGGTTACGCCTTTGCTTTTAATGCTTGAACGACGGAAAAACACCTCAGCCGTTCCAATGTCAATTACAGATTGATTTCCCGACATTAGACTTTTGAAATACAAAGTGTGCAAATTGTCGATACCTCGAGACTTCCGATGACCTTTAGCTGAACTTTCAGAATAAGATAAGTCCTTATTTGATATCTTGAAAAACAAAAAGGGTTTAGAATAATCATTCATTGCATTATCTATTTCATTATCATCAACAACGAAATAATTGAAAATTTTCTCATTGCAGATTTCATCAATTATTTGTTGAGGCTCAGTAAAAATTGCAAACTTCTCGTTCTTATAATCTGAAGCACTGGATACTCTGTTTAAACCAATAATTGTCTTGTGAAGATTATCGGTTACTTTCTTATTAATCGCGGCAAAAAACTTATCTTTAAGTAATTGATTAAATATATCAGAATTGCTTTGAATTATATTCATCATTGCACTTGGTGTTTGGACTGTACGTATCTGTTGAAGCAATTCTTCATGGTGTTTATTTTCAAGAAACGAAACAATTGCAGTTATCAATTCTTGTTTATCATGTTCATATCCTTCTTTGCCAGCATAACTATTACCGTATATTGTCTGACTTTTAGGCTGGTAATAATCTAATCGCTCATATTGACCTGAAGCATTAGGGTTGGGTCTGAAAAGTTTTTTGTTGGAACTCATACCTATAAAGTAGTCATATTCACCTATCAAATTTTTCTTTCTAAATAGATATCCTCCATATTGAGTGCCATTATCTGATTTGTCTGTTTTACTATCCACCCATCCCCCTAAAAAGTTTCCTTTTATATTGAAAGTTAGCTTGAATTTTTCGAGAGAATAGGGCTTGCGCGTCATTCGATTTCTTACCTTATTATATAGTGGTGTTATGACATCCAATTCTTCCCAAATAACAGCAATGTCGCCATAGAAGCGTTCGTCTTTATCAGGCGCTTCGGCAGCACTTACCAAGGGCTTGACATAATGTTGCAAGTCTTTAATGGCATCAAGCAGTGTTTTAAGTTTGGCTACATTCACCTTGTCTTGTGCAAGATTCTTTTCGCATGGATACGGTGTTGACAGCAAATCTTTTGCTTCTGTAAAAGCGTTAAAAATTTGAGCAAATAGGTTCTCTGTCTGTTTGGTTTCTGTATTGACCGCTCCCAAGGTTTCAAAATGTGAGCAGATATTTGTATCTTTTCCTGCAAGCAGACGATTTAGATAATCAATACTGAAGTAATCCTGCCTCTTAATTATTTTTGAAATGCGATCATCATAGTTCTCAAACGTCTCATTGCGTTTTTGAGGAACAGAGCTTTTCACATCCTCTGTGATTGCGCGGTTTATCAGTCCCCAATCGCCATAGAGACTCTGTGATATATCAGTTAGAGTTTTATCATTGGGAATAAATATGCCGGCAAGATTATAGTTTGAGATATTCTCGAGCAATTCACGCAGGTCGCTAAAAACGCTATCATGTAAATTAGAATAGAAATCATTCACAGTTTTAAGAAGCTCAGCATCGGTGTTAAACTCCTCGGGCAACCACGACACTGCTTCTCTGTCACTCAAAATCTGCTTGAATAGCGGTTTTAATTTCGGAAGCCTATTCTCCCGGGCTTGCTTTTGATTATACAGATTCACATACTCATTGATACCCTGAATCTTTGTTCCGTCATTAAGTGTCTTTCCACCAATGATTGCATTATACACCTCTATTTGGCTTTGCGTCATTACCTCAGAGAAGTAATCAAGGCTGAACATTTCATCAATTCTGTTGACATTCAGGCATTCTTTCATATCATTGTATAATAATGATAAATTCTCGGCAACTGGAGAAGAGGCTATTTTATTGAATGTCTCGATATTGTCAATGAATTTAGGAAGATTTTCATGTATTATGCGGTAGGCAATAGCCGTTGACTTTGCTTCGTGCGAATACATATTCTTGCGGTTCTCATGAAAGCCGGTGAAATAAGTAGTGAAATCGCGGAACTCATCAATTAAGGCTTTTTCATCTGGAGTAATTATTTGCATTAAATCTTCCCTGATTAGCTCTTTTTTATCAATGCGCTTGAAGCGTGCATCCTTTGTAAGGGCACCAACTATCTGCTTTCGTAATTGCTCCTGCACTCTTTCGATTGATTTCTTATCAGCATCTGTTTTTTGAGCAATGTGATAAAGCTCGCAAAATTCTTCAAGCGAATTTTGCCGGTTATCGCTTTCGCACTGCAAAGTCAATGAGCTCAGAATGTTCTCAATAAATGCCTTGTGATAACGATCTATTATTTTCTTTACTAATTTGTAACTTTCGGCACGATGCTCATCCTCTGCAATAAGGTCTGAATTCTCAAGGAAGACTTTTGTCCTTTCGTCAGGCACCAGTTCAAAGCGTAAGGTCTTTGACACTTGGTATAAATTTGTAAATTGTTCCATATTGAGAAATTTATAATGCTAATAATCACTTTTTTGCTTTTTCGGTGCAAAGTTAATTCATTCGTGTGCTCAAATCGAGCACATGCAAGTTAAAAAATGTTGGCAGACTCGATTTTTTCACATTACAAAGTTAGCTAATCATAACTAAAAATGCAAATCTTGATAATTTCTGCCTCGGTTGCAAAAAAGTGTGGGCGGAAATCGTCAAATGATGATAACCGGTTGCAGGCACGAACTCACTGATATGTATGACCCGCTGAATGCAAGGCGCGACACTTGCTCATGGGCATAACACATTGCCAAGTCTTCGACTCACCTGAATCGTTCCACTTTCTGCTCATGATATTAACTTTATCTGACGCCCTCGATTTCAATAATGCGAAATTATGGCACAAAAAGAATTCTATTGTTATTTTACGTGATAATGTTTATCTTTGCAAGTGAAAAGAGTTGGATTTCTTAATTTTGCTATCTTATGAGAAGATTATTGTGTGGCACAATGTGTGCGTGTGTTGCCTTGCTTCTATGGGCTTGCAGCAGCAAGGCTAATGAGAGTGAGAGCAGTGGCTCAAAAATGGAAGCCGCTGATAGTGCAAAGGTGCTGACCGCCAGAGCCGATTCTTTCCGGAAGGTGATGAACGTCAGGGATACGGTCAAACAAGATTCTGTAGCGCAAGAATCACCCAAGAAACAGAATGGCGTGTATATGAGCATGTGGGGACATGCCGGCGAAACAGGATTTCTGTTTGATATGGACGGCACTACAGGTTCCTACATCCCCTATGATATGGCTCAGGCCAAGGAATATGGCGAGCGCAGGCAGTTAAAGCTTGTTTCTTATAATCCCACCGATGGTGCATGCGTGATTAACGCATATCTCAGGGGCAAGTATATCGGTCAGTTTAGAGGCACTTTTAACGAAGAGGACATCGAGATGGACGACGGTGGCTCGCACTATGTGCAGGCCTACGGTGGCGTGTTTACCAGTGCGAAGGGTGCTAAAGTTGACTTTTCCTTTTATTTCGATTGATAACGGCCGTGTGAGTGGCATGAAATTTGTAATGTAAAAGAAATTGTTATAAATTTGCTGCTAATTAAGAACCTCTGAGACTTAAATTACTAATTTCAAATATTACAATTATGGCAACAATTATTCTTAGTGTTCTGTTAGGTATTATCATCCTCCTGGCAGTAATCGTGTTTTTCTACTTTGTCTCCACCCAGCGTTCGCTTGTCAAGCTCGACGAGAACTGTAAGAATGCCTTGGGGCAGATTGAGGTTCAGCTCAACTCGCGCTGGGACGCTCTGCTGGCAATAGCCAAGACGGCATCGCAATATGCCAAGCATGAGAGTGAGACGCTGATCAATGTTATCGCCCAGCGCCGCCAGGGTGGCGTGACCAGTGCCGCCGACGCCATGCGCCAGGAAGGCGAGATCTCGCAGATCATGAGCCGGCTGATGGCAATCAGTGAGGCTTATCCCAACTTGAAGGCCGACTCCATGTTCCAAAACACGATGAACAGTGTGAAGCAGTATGAGGAGAACGTGCGCATGAGCCGCATGGTGTATAACGACAGCGCCACGATCTACAACCGCGCTGTGCGCCAGTGGCCGTCGTCGTTTGTGGCAAGCACGCTCAACTTCAAAGAGCGCGACTATTTCAAGGCCGATAACGAGGCAAAGCACGACATGCCCAACATCTTTGAGGATCAGCAATGAAACTCCTGAGCATATATCGGCTGTTGCGCTGTGCCGCTGTGATGTGCTGCCTGACGGCGGCACTGCCATCGGCCTTGGCGCAAGATGTGGCAGAAGCGGGCGACGATGCTGTTGAAATGGTTCTGGAAGATAGTGTTGCAGGACTTGACTCGGCTGGCATCAACCCTGCCATCGCCCACGCCATGATAATCACCCCGGCCGAACTCGACAGCCCCATGATGAACGAGGATAAAGTGGTGAATGTCACACCCACGAAGTGGGAGCAGTTTTTCGACTGGTGCCTTGACCACCTGTTCATTGCCGGAGTGGCTGTGATTGTGCTCATCTATGCTTTGTTCTGGTTAATACACAAGATTTGTTCAATTTTAATCTGAAGTGCTATGAGTTACACCGGAATAAGAAATAGATGGGTGGCATGCAGCTTGCTGTGGCTGTTGTGCTGCCTGCCTGCTGTGGCTCACGAGCTGCACGACGTCGACATCCAGGTGGTGATTAACGACAAGGGCCATGCCCGCGTGGTTGAAAAGCGCACCTACACCATCACCGGCTCAGGCACCGAGGTGTATATCAAGCAGTATAACCTCGGGGTGATGACTGTGGGCGAGCTGGAGGTGAGCGATGAGACGGGGCGCGTCTATGAGAACGTCACTCCATGGATTGAAGACGTGGGGCGTGAAGGCAAGACCTGGCGCTGCGGCATCTACAAGGGAGAGAGCGGCCCCGAGCTGTGCTGGGGCATAGGCCGTGAGGGCTTGCGCACCTACGTTGCCCGCTACACGCTTACCCGCCTGGTCCGCGCGTTTGACGACTATGATGCGTTCAACTTTGTGTTCTACGAGACGGCATCACCCTACCCCAAGCATGTGCGGGTCACGATCAGCAAGCAGAACGGCAGTTTCAGCACCGATGACACGCGTGTGTGGTCGTTTGGCCATTATGGCGAGATATGGGTGAAGGACGGCAAGATCATTGCCGAGTCGAGCACACCACTGTATAACGACGGCGAGACGATGACCATCATGGCGCGGTTTGACAAGGGTGTGTTCCACCCGGTGAGCACGTTCACCGGCACGTTCCGCGACAAGATGCAGAAGAAAGCCTTTGAAGGCAGCGACTACTCGCTCGACCTTGCCGACAAAGAAGAGGCAAACCGCCAGTCGTCGCACGACGGTTATGGCACCGGCGGCAAGAAGAGCTGGTGGCGGCAGGCCTACGACGACATGGTTGCACCCTTTGCCGATATCATAGGTGCCTTATTGCTGTTCATTGCGCCATTCCTGTTCCTGTCTCGCTTCAGTACGCTATTCTCACAGCTCAAGCGCGACAAGAATTACAAGCGTCTGTTTGGCGTAAAGCGCCCCGAAGCTCAGGAGTGGCGCCGCGACATCCCATTAGGTGGCGACCTCAACGCCTCTTATGGCGTGCTCAAGACACTCGAGCAACCCACAAGCATCTACGACCTGATGCACGCCTACATACTGCGCATGGCCTACATGGGCAAGATTAGCGTTGGCAGGCAGGTGGATGGCAAGGGCAATTTCGATCGCACGGTGCATGTGACCAATCCCGGACCGCCACCATTGCAGCCCGGTCGCAATAAGGAAAACGAAGCTATCTATCTGCTTCACCGCCTGATGTGGAATGCAGCCGGCGACGACCACATTCTCGAGCCTAAAGAGCTGATCAGTTATGTGAAGCAATATCCTGTGGAGCATCGCAGCTTTGTCAAGCAACTCAAACGCTGCCTCGAGACCTTCCCCAGCATCTCGCTATCGCACCTTAGAAAGGAAGATGCCATGAGCGTGATGGGCCTCAAGAAGTATCTGCAGGAGTTCACCTTGAGTGATGAGCGCCACTTTGAGGAAGTGGCACTGTGGCGTGAATATTTGGTGTATGCGTCGCTCTATGGCATAGCCGAGCAGGTGCAGAACGACATCAAGAAGGTGTGGCCACTGTCGATGCCCATGACTGTAGATGAATTTATGCTGGGCGAAACGGTGACCATGTCAACCGTGCTGACCGACCGCACGCGCTCGGCAATAGGCTACGTCGAGTCGTACGAGACGCCCGCTGAGCGTGCTGCACGCATAGCGGCCGAGCGCGAAGCCGCCCGCAGCAGTGGTGGTGGCGGCTCGTCGAGCTATGGTGGCGGTGGCGGCTCCAGCGGTGGCGGCGGCAGCGGCATCCGCTGACGTAGCTGCCATGAAATTAATGTGAGGGTGTGTCAAAATCTGCTTATGACACACCCTCATCTTTTATTTCATCAAGCATGCAGGCAAATCGGCATGTTCCGATCAGCGCATGGCGTAGGTCACGCCATTGGTCACCATGCTGCGGTAGGCCATCAAGCCCTGCTCGTTAAGCTCGACGGTGGTAAACGAACCGCCGGGAGTGAGCATTTTCACATGGCTGTCATCGACAAAGGTCATGAAAGTTGTCTCCACGCCGTTATGCTCAACCGCCCACGAGCGAGTGGAAGCATCGAAGTTGAGGCGCACCACGCTCTTGTCGCTGAGGTTGGTGATTGTATAGCCTGTTTTGTCTTGCTGCACAAGATAGCGGGCATCCTTGCCATCGATGATTTTTGCCTCGGCAGTTACAGGATTCTCGTTGGTCCAGAACTCAATGGAATTAATGACGAGAATGTCGGCCAGAGCCGTTATCTCATACACCGGAAGAATCCAGAATGCAAAAAAGACGAGTTCGTTAACAAACTTATTGCCCACACCCTTATTCCATGTGAGAACCTTATTAGTTAAGGCAAAACTGCCTATACAACTCTCGAGCGGCATGAGTGCTGCCAAAGCGAGAATCAACGCTACACTGATTTTTGTTTTTCTCATGATTATACCTTTTAATGTTTATTATTTCTCAAACTTATTCTGGTAGAAGTTATATCGTTGTTCCACATCCACGACATAGGCCACCGTCTCCTTAGCCCTGAAGTAGCCGAAGCGGCACACCGAGTCGTTATAGAACTGCGGGTTTGACTTCCACTGGAGCGTCTCTTCCACATTTCCTTCCCACACTTGCGGGTCTTTCTCATATTTTTTTGCCAGTTCAATGGCATCGAGCACATGTCCCGCCCCGGCATTGTAGCTGGCAAGAATAAACTTGATGAGCTGGGCCTCGCTCTCGATGCGCGGTGCAAACATTGCCTTCAGGTCGAGCAGGCTCTTCACTGCAGCCATGACACTGGCATCGGGGTCGGTAATCTGTTCCATGCTCACGCCATAGGCTTGTGCCGTTTTGGGCATGAGCTGCATGATGCCGCGAGCCCCGGCCCATGACACCACGCGCGGGTCGAAGCGCGATTCCACATAGCTTATTGCTGCTATCAGCCGCCAGTCGATGTGGGCCTGCTTCCCATATTTCTTGAAAATCTCATCATAGGGCGATATCGCACCCTCAGGCGTTTCGGGAATGGTATCGGCAACCTCGTGCCGGCCACTTTTGCTCAGCTCGAAATAGCGTTGCAGGGCCGCCTTTGAGTAGGCTTGCGCGTTGCGCGACTTTGCCCAGGCATCGATGCTGTCGCCTAACCACACATTGCGCTTGCTCACGGCCCAGGCCGAGCGCTGGGCGAAGCTCACATGCAGGCTGATGTCGATGTTGTCGAAGTAGGTGTGGTTAAGTTGTGCAATGTCGCTATCGACGATGGTGAGCGGGATTTCCTTGCGCGAGACCATCTCGATAAGGTCTTCGGGCATGAGCGTGTCGGGCGTGAGCGTGTGAATGTTGATGCCACCACCCAGCTCACTGTCGAGATTGCGAAGCCGCGACTCATACTTTGTGCCGCGCTCCACATAGATGTCGCGGCCCACGAGTTGCGTGACATCGGTCACGAGCGAGTCGCCAGTGGGCTGAATGAGCACCTGGTAGGTCTCATTCACCGCACCGCAGCTGTGCACCTGCGCACGATACTCGGCAGTGATCGGGACTTCATAGGCAAGCACCTGCACCGAGTCGTTCTGTAGCATGCCGATTAACTGCGACATGTTACGTGCCACAACCCATTTCAGGCCTATGCCCTTGCTGCGTGCAAAGTCGCAAATGCGGTCATAATCATAGCCCAACGTGTCGTCGTGCAAGATGAAAAAGCTCGTCGGGCTGTACAATGTGCCCACCACAAGCGAGTCGGGAAGTGGATGCTTCTCGACCTCGGCAGCCCCGCCCACGCACCCCTCCATCGCCAGTAATACCAGCAACAGCGGCAGGAGCAAGTAATTGAGGACACGCAGTTTCATCTACAAGTTTATCAGGATTTAGTTATACACTATCAGTGCAATATAGATCAGCACAGCAGGGCTCACCAGCAGCAGGCTGTCGATGCGGTCGAGTATGCCGCCATGCCCGGGAATGATGTGACCCGAATCCTTCACACCCTCGGTGCGCTTGAGTAGCGACTCGGTGAGGTCGCCAAACGTTGCCATCACCGACACGATGATGCTCAGCCCCACCCACGTGCCAAGCTCGGGCACTTGAAAGAACTCATTACACCACTTGTTGGTCGCAAAGGCCACAAGCACACACGCTATCAGGCCGCCAAAGAAGCCTTCCCACGACTTTTTAGGAGAAATGCGCTCAAAGAGCTTGTGCCTGCCCAGTGCGATGCCCGACAGAAACGCCCCGGTATCGTTCACCCAGATAAAGACAAACACTGCCAGCAAAATGCGAGGCGCACTGGCAAATGCTATATTATTGAGCATGCCCAAAGGCAAGGCAACATACATCAGTGCAAAAAACGAACGCTCGAGGCTATGTACCGCATTTTGCTTGGGACGATACAACTGCACTATGCATCGCAGCACAAGATAGGCAGCCACTGGCAGAAACCATGTGCTGGCCGGACCGCTCTTGCTCGCATACAGGTAGAACGAGAAAAACACTCCCACTCCACCAAGCATATCAATCAGGATGACGAGCCACGACTCGGTGGCCTCGTTGCGCGACATGTCGTAGATTTCCTTGATACCTATCACCACAAACAGCGAGAACACGGTCAAAAAGGCAATTGGAGAGTTGTCCAGCAGCAATATTGACACCACAATGAGGGCTACATACACCGCCCCCGATAAAGCACGAATAATAATATTTTTCACGATAGTTTAATTTTATATTGCAAAATTAGTGCAAGGTGAGCGAAAAAACAAAGTTTACTTTGATTTTTCCGAACCGCAGCCTAATTTCG
>DGVT01000076.1:31046-58097 GCA_002395965.1 Porphyromonadaceae bacterium UBA4277 | reverse complement strand
CTAAAAGTTGAACTTTTGGAAAGCAATATTTAACGTATTGAAATTCAAGAATTTACAAAACACGCACCAACGGCTCCGCCTATGCATAAATATGCAGAAGCAGCAAGTTGGCAAAATACAGGATGCTATCCCGGTATGAGGAAATTGATGACCTCCTGCTCTACTGTCACCTTGAACGGTCCGACCGGTGTCGCCAACAATCTTCCGTCAAGACTGACCATTGCGCGCTCTGCCTTGTCGAAATAGACCTCGCGCGTGCGGTAAGGGTGCACGTCTTTGTGGTTCAGTATCTTTCCGTTATACAGCAGATAGAAGCCCTCTATCAGCTTGGTCATCTCCGGATGGGATATGACAGAGACGTCCAACAAGCCATTATAGGGAACGGCATTGGGGGTCATGCCGTATGCCGTAGCGTTGCCGACACACACCGCCATGACTTTCCGGTTGATGGTATCGGAATTGATTCGCAATTTCATCTTATAGTCCAGCCGCTGGAAAATCATCATCAGCGATGAGGGGATGAACGAAAGCGTCTTCGAACCGAAATATCCGCGCGTCTTACGGCGAAGATTCATCACCGCAGCCACCAGCCCGACGTTCATGCTATTGAGGAAATAGCGGTGGCAACGCTCGTTGTTCTTGTTCGTATATCGGATACATCCCAGGTCTATCTTCCTCGTGCGGTGTTTCTTCAACCATGCGACGGTCTGCTCGACTTCGCTCTCCTTGAAGTCCCAGAACTTGGCAAAGTCGTTGATTGAACCGTTTGGAATGACTCCGAGTGCGATGCTCTCACGCACCGACTTTTCCGCCTGCATCAGACAGTTCACCGCATCGTTCAAAGCAGAGTCGCCGCCGACGATTACCAACGTCTTGTAGCCATTGTTAATCATCATGGTCACAAGGCGTTCCACACCTGCGGAGTTTTCACTTTGCACCAAATCGAAGTCGATTTCGTGCGCACGAAGGCTCTTTTCTATCTTCTCCCATCGTTTCTGCGGACGGAAGGCATTTTTCGGGCAATAGATGATTCCCCACTTCTTGTCGATACTGCTACTCATTGCTATACATTATTTATATATATGAAAGGGCTTGACTTATTTTCTCGTCCATCGGCAACATGGCGTCTATCCAATGTATTGTGAATCCACGCCGTTCCATTCCCCGGAACCACGTCATCTGCCGCTTGGCAAACTGATGGATGGCAATCTCCAACCGCTGGAACATTTCGTCGAAGGTGATTTTTCCCGTGACATATTCCGTGACATAGCGATACTCCAATCCGTAATACGTCAGGTCTTCAGGAGAGATTCCTTCGTCCAAGAGGCTGCGCACCTCGTCTGCCATGCCTTGTTCCAAGCGCTCTTTCAGTCGCGCGGTAATCTTTTTCCGGCGCTCTTCGCGGTCAATGTCAACGCCGAGAATGACGGAGTTGATTTGCGGAAACGACCGTTCCATGCACCTGCCTTCATCCTTGTCGCGCCGGGCGGCGAGCACTCCCATCTCTATCTCGATGGCACGAATGGCACGTTGCGGTGTGTCAACGTCCGAACGGTTGTGCATCGCAGAGCCTGTCTGTCGCTTCAAGTCGCGCAACATCTCGGTCAGTTCGTCCAACGACTTGTCCGAGAGGCGCTCCCTCAATGCCGCATCTTGAGGCACGGGCGACAGTTGATAGCCCTTCAGGACCGACTCTATATACAACCCCGTACCGCCACACAGCAGCGGGAGCCGGTTCCGCCCGCGAATCAAGTCGTAGGCAGCAAGGAAATCGCGCTGATATTCAAACAGATTGTATTTCGTTCCCGGCTCGCAGATGTCTATCAAATGGTATGGAACGCGTTGCCCTTCAACACAATAGTCGTCCAAATCCTTACCCGTCCCGATATCCATACGCCGATACACCTGTCGGCTGTCTGCGCTGATAATTTCCGCATTCAGCTTCAGTGCAAGGGCTACAGCCAAGCGCGTCTTACCGCTTGCCGTAGGACCAAGTATGGTAATCATGTCGTGCATTCTAACGGCAAAGTTAATTAAAAGCCGAGACAATACAAAAATTATTAAGGAAAAATCGTTCGTTATTGCTCGCTTTGTGCATAAAAAGCGTACCTTTGCAACAGCATGGCTAACATCATAGAAATATCGTCACTGAACGTCCCGGGCGTGGAAGTGTTTCATTCGCTGACCGAGGCACAACTGCGCAACCGCCTACACATGGAAGACGGCATCTTCATAGCCGAGAGTCCCAAAGTCATCAAGGTGGCACTCGCCGCCGGATATGAACCCCTCTCCGTCTTGTGTGAACGCCGACACATCGAAGGCGACGCGGCAGAGGTGCTCAAGCGCTGCGAAGGAGTCCCTGTATATACGGGAAGCCGCGAACTGCTCGCACAGCTGACGGGCTACACACTCACGAGAGGCGTCCTTTGTGCGATGCGGAGAAAACAACTTCCCGACGTGGAAACGCTGTGCAAGGATGCGCGCCGCATCGTTGTCATCGAGGGAGTGAGCGACACGACGAACATCGGCGGAATATTCCGCTCGGCAGCGGCGCTTGGAATGGACGCTGTATTGCTCACAAAAGATTCGTGCGACCCGCTGAACCGCCGTGCCGTCCGCGTGTCCATGGGGAGTGTATTCCTGATACCCTGGACGTGGTTGGACGAACCCGCAACGAGTTTGCACCAATACGGTTTCAAGACAGCAGCCATGGCGCTTTCCGAGCAAGCCGTCGCGCTCGACGACCCTCGCCTGAAAGACGAAGAACGCCTGGCTGTCATTATGGGAACGGAAGGCGACGGACTGCCAGAAAAGACCATTTCCGAAGCCGATTATGTCGTTCGCATCCCGATGTCCTACCACGTAGATTCGCTCAACGTGTCGGCAGCGGCTGCCGTAGCTTTCTGGGAATTGCGCAAACACCACGTTTAGCCGTCGCAAACATGCCGTTTACAATGCTTTAACATGCCGTTTAGCAATAAAAAAGCCTGTCTTCTTTCTGCGAAGACAGGCTTTTGTCATATACTGTTTGTATCAGAAATTCTTATCGTCGAGTATTTCGAAGCCACAATACGGCACGAGACATTTCGGTATGCGAATGCCTTCCGGTGTCTGGTTGTTCTCGATAATCGCAGCAACGATGCGCGGCAATGCCAATGCCGAACCATTCAAGGTGTGACACAGCTCTATTTTCTTGTCCTCGGCACGGCGATAACGGCACTTCAAGCGGTTTGCCTGATAGCTCTCGAAGTTGCTGACGGAAGACACTTCCAGCCAACGCTCCTGTGCTGCGCTCCACACTTCGAAGTCATAGCATATCGCACTGGTGAAACTCATGTCGCCACCGCAGAGACGCAAGATGCGATAAGGCAGCTCAAGTTGCTTCATCAGACCTTCCACGTGAACAAGCATCTCGTCGAGACTTTCATACGAGTGCTGCGGAGTGTCTATGCGTACGATTTCAACCTTATCGAACTGATGCAGACGATTCAATCCTCGCACATCCTTACCGTACGAACCCGCCTCTCTGCGGAAACATGCCGAGTAGGCACAACGCTTGACGGGCAATTCACTTTCATCGAGAATCACATCGCGGAAGATGTTGGTCACGGGCACCTCGGCAGTGGGAATGAGATAGAAGTTATCTACCTGGCAGTGGTACATCTGCCCTTCCTTGTCGGGCAACTGGCCGGTGCCGCGACCGGAGTCTTCGTTTACCACATAGGGCGGTTGCACCTCAAGGTACCCTGCCTTGCCAGCCTCGTCGAGGAAGAACTGGATGAGTGCGCGTTGCAGCCGGGCGCCTTTGCCCATATAGACGGGGAAGCCGGCACCGGTGATTTTCACGCCTAAGTCAAAGTCGATGAGGTTGTACTTCTTGGCGAGGTCCCAGTGAGGCAGGGCGTCGGCAGGAAGGTCGGGCATCGGGCCGCCGGTTTTTTCCACGATGTTGTCGTCGGCAGTGCGGCCTTCGGGCACTCCACTGTATGGCACGTTGGGCACCGAGAGCAGTATTTCCTCGATAGCTGCCTCGGTAGCCTTCACTTTGTCTTCAATTTCCTTGTTGGCAGTCTTGAGCTCGGCAACCTGAGCTTTCACTTGCTCGGCCTGGTCGCGCTGTCCTTGCTTCATGAGAGCACCTATCTGAGCTGCCAGTTTGTTGAGTTGTGCTGAGTTGTCGTCGCGCAGCTTTTGTGAGGCACGGCGTTCTTTGTCGAGTTCCACCACTCGCATGATGGGCTCACGTCCGTCGAAGTGCTTCACGGCCAAACGTGCAATCACCTCTTCGGGATTTTCATTAATCAGTTGTAATGTTAACATTATGTTGTGTTTGTTTTAGTAAACGAGCTTTTTTTAGTAAACGAGGTTTTTTTAGTAAACAAGCAGACAAGTAAACGAGTAAACAAGCAGACAAGTAAACGAGTAAACAAGCTGGCTGACGCATGTTTAGCTACGAGCTACAAGCTACGAGCTACGAGCTGGAAGCTACCAAGTACGCGATGCAGCTCACTATTAATCATTCATTATTGCTTATGCAAGCAGCTGGCGCACCTTGGCAGAGATGGCTTTGCCATCGGCGCGGCCGGCAAGTTGCTTCGTTGCCACACCCATGACCTTACCCATGTCCTTCATACCGGCAGCACCGGTCTGGGCAATGATGTCTTTCAGTGCCTGGGTGAGTTCTTCGTCGGTGAGAGGCTTGGGCAGGAATTCGTCGATTACGGCAGCTTGTGCCAACTCTTCCTGTGCCAGGTCGGCGCGATTTTGGTCGGTATAGATCTGTGCACTCTCCTTGCGTTGTTTTGCCATGCGAATGAGCGTTTTCAACGCGTTCTCGTCGCTAACTTCGCCATTGTTTCCGGGCTGGGTCTTGATGAGAAGCAGCTCAGCCTTAATGCCTTGCAGTGCTGTCAGGCGCACTTTGTCGCGTGCGAGCATGGCAGCCTTGATGCCTGCATTCACTTGTTCAAAAATTGCCATAACTGTTATTCTTTATTGTTTCAAATTTGCTAAAGGCGCATCGCCGCCTGCAATAATCAGCAAAATTACAATAAAAAATCAATATGGGGTGCATCGCGCTGACATAAAATTTTCAGGCTCTCGATTTTAGGCGCTTTTAGGGGGGCTGTCGCAAATTGATAAGCCGCGATGTAATGGGCACGCTGAGCGTGGAAATTATTCAAAATTCATGATTTCCTGCCGACAGGCGGCCTCAGCCTAAAATCTGTATAATCGGCAAAATCTCCATGAGTTTAAGACACCAAGTGACATAAGCCGCGATGCAACGCTAAGTTCTCATGCAGATTTTACAGATTAAGCTGATTATTATCTTACAGAGTTTCAGAACTTACAGAGGAAACAAAGGAAACAAGGGAAACGGCTGTTACGGGTGTTCCAGAAGTTTGCATTCGTTAACATTTCAGAGGTTACATCCCAGACTGACTTAGTAACGTGTCTTGCAAGGGTGGCATTTCTGATTGCTAATTTTGACTCTTGAGTAATATATGGCAAGGTCAAATGCAGAGTAATGATGAATTCTGAATTAGGGATTGGCTTGGAGCACCCGAAGGGTGTGAAACCAGGGGTGAAGTGCAATCACACTCCACCCCTGCCTATAATCTGCCGTGCTTTCAGCACTAATATCAATTATCAATTAATTTGTACTTTTGTCTCTTTTGTGCTTCTGTGAGATAATCTCGTCAGCCCCAATTATCCAGTCCAATTATCCATTGTCAATTATTAAAAGCCTTTGTGCTTTTGTCTATTTTTGGCGTCAGCTCATAATTCATTATGAATTATTTCGAAAGAATGCAGTTGATCAGTGCGTTCACGTCATCGATGTCAACGATGCCGCTACCGTCCAGGTCGGCAATTCCACTGGTGCTGCGATAATTCAAAATCATGCTGATAACCTCATTCACGTCGTCCACGTCGATGATATCGTTGCCAGTAACATCACCTGGTGCCAGCACAGCACATTCTTTTTCTTGAATTTCCCAGAACTTTCCCCACCAGTCATTATTCTCAAACTTCTCCTTGGAGCCGATAGGCACAATTAATTTCGTGGCCATGAAGCGATCACCGGAGATGTCGTATGGATTCCAAAATGGAGGCATGGGCTTGTGCACGGCAAGAGTGTCGAGCTTAGACCTATAGACCGTAGATGGGAAGCTATTCTCGCAGTCAAAGTATTTTCCAATACCAAGCACCTCAGGATACTGTGTGCCGAAGATGCAATCATCAGTTACATCCCAAGTTATGCTACCCGATGTTACCGTGGTGTGTTCGGGTGCGAAGTCAATGTTTCGTCCCAAGTATAATCGTTTCAGAGAGTTGAACGTGGTGAGTCCGGTATCGTAGAAATCAGCAAACAGGCAACCTACAGTTATAGGGGAGATGCCGTCCTCAAAGATGAGTTCATCGAGTTGCAACTTATCGTAGCTTGACATTGAGCCTAGTGAATATTCCCTAATAGCAGTTACTGTGGGTGGTATTACCAGACCTTTCAGATGTCCTGAGAAATACTTCTTGTCGATGGTAGTGATGCTCTCAGGCCATCTTATAATGGTCGATATGTTGCAATCCCAGAAGTAAGGCATCTGCTTGAGCGTTTCAGGCAGTGAAATGTGGTTAATCGTCAGGTTGCTAAATGAGCACTGCACATGCTCAATACCGTCTGGGATGATTACCACACCCGCTGCTACATTGCTGTAGAGACCACCCACCAGCACCGTACCTGTGGCATCGGTCACCCAGCCGCCATTAACCATGAGGCTTGTAGCATCGTCGGCAAGCATAATTTCATTCATTTCTTCACTGCCTATAATGCCTAAGCTAGTTATCGTAGAAGGCAGTGTGATGGATGTTAGTGCTGTTGCATGGCGAAAGGTGCCGTTGTAGATGGTTTTCAAACCCTCGGGAATGACTATCGATGTCAGTTTGGGACAGTTGCAATCACCCGAGATGGCCTCTTGAGTTGAGGGCAAGGTGATATCGGTGAGCTGTGGGCAGTTTGTCGGCAGGTTGTCTATTGTCACACCGTCGTCAATGGTGAGCGATGTTATTTGGGTATTGTCGAAAGCACCATAGTTTATTTTGGTCACAGTAATATCCTTTGATAGATAGGTGATGTGGTGCATGATACTCACATCACCACTATAGTTGCCGTGTACCACGACAGCAGTCTGCGACTCAGCGTTGATATCATAGTTGATACCGTCAATTTCTACCGTCAGGGCAAAAGTGCCAGTAAGGCTTGCAAGAACTATACATCCAAAAAGCAAAAGGAATCTTGATGGTTTCATAATTATATTGATTTAAGAATTATTCATTCGAGTGAATTTTCTGCACAAATAAAAAATAATTTGGAACTACCAGATATTATTTGAAAAATGCAACTTGTAAATCAAATCCAGCGCTATATAGAGCAACTTTCTCATATAACACTGCAAAAATAGATAAAACAATTCAAAAAAACAAGAATATCACTACTTTTTGGAAATTTTTACATTGCAAACAACCGAAAACAACAGTCCGCATTTTGTGCAATGTGCTCTTATGTAACTTATAGTCTAAAAACTCTGTGTGCAATCGGTGTGAGGACGACAAGCGCGAGCCCACTTAACACTTCACACTTAAATACTCACCTTTATTAGTGCTCGCCTCCAGCGAGTTGGTAGAGACGGATTGTTGCCGGGGGCGCAATGTAACGGGCACGCTACGCATGGAAATTATTCAAAATTCATGATTTCCTGCCGACAGGCGGCCTCAGCCTAAAATCTGTATAATCGGCAAAATCTCCATGAGTTTAAGACACCAAGTGACATAAGCCGCGATGCAACGCTAAGTTCTCATGCAGATTTTACAGATTAAGCTGATTTTTATCTTACAGAGTTTCAGAACTTACAGAGGAAACAAAGGAAACAAGGGAAACGGCTGTTACGGGTGTTCCAGAAGTTTGCATTCGTTAACATTTCAGAGGTTACCTCCCAGACTGACTTAGTAACGTGTCTTGCAAGGGTGGCATTTCTGATTGCTAATTTAGACTCTTGAGTAATATATGGCAAGGTCAAATGCAGAGTAATGATGAATTATGAATTAGGAATTGGCTTGGAGCACCCGAAGGGTGTGAAACCAGGGGTGAAGTGCAATCACACTCCACCCCTGCCTATAATCTGCCGTGCTTTCAGCACTAATATCAATTATCAATTAATTTGTACTTTTGTCTCTTTTGTGCTTCTGTGAGATAATCACGTCAGCCCCAATTATCCATTATCCATTGTCCATTGTCAATTATTATAGTTTTGTGCTTCTGCAGCCTTTGTGCTTTTGTCTCTTTCCATCCTGCAAGATCTGCATGAGAATTTCAGTCGCCGGCGCCGAAGTCGATGGTGGCGGGAGTGCTTGGCTTTGAGTTAGTTGCGGTGGTGGCCCCTGTCTTACGGGCATTGTTCTGACGTTGAAGGCGTTTTTCCTCGATGGCTTTCTTCTTGTCGGGATCACGCTTGAAAGCGGGTGTGCGCTCAATTATTTCGATAGCGTTGTCGTCGTCGAGTTCGTCAGGCTTGAGAATGATGTATTTGGGCTGTTCCAATTCGTTGTCGAAGTCAATGCTGAATCCTGCTGCCAGGATTGTGAATTTCACGTCGTCGTCAAGTGAATCATCGAAGTACCATCCCGTTTTCTGTGAAGGCTCGTTTTTGAAATGGTTCTTGAAGTCTTCTATCTCCTTGACCTCGGCAGCATTCAGCCCGTGGCCGGCCTTAGAGCTTGCGAAAATCGTGATAAGCAACTTGGATGAGTTATACACGTCTCTGTTTTTCACCAGTGGTGATTCAAGGGCATTGTTGATGGCTTGTGTCACGCGGTTTTTCCCCGAGCCTGTCCCCGTGCTTATAATCGCCCCATGGCTTTGCCGCAATGTGGTGTTCACATCGTTGAGGTCGATATTCCAGTATCCTACGGTGTTAATCAGGTTGCTAATGCTGGTTACGGCCTGCGCAAGAGTCTCGTCGGCTTTTGCAAAGTTGTCGGTCATATCATCGTCAGGGTAGCATTCAATCAGCTTTTGATTGTCGATCATGATAAGGGCATCCACATACTGGCTCATGAGTTCAGCTCCTTTTAGTGCTTTGCTGATTTTCAACCGTCCCTCGAAGTGGAAGGGGATGGTTACCACACCTATGGTGAGAATTCCTTTCTCGTGGGCAACTTTTGCAACGACAGGCGCAGCACCGGTTCCGGTGCCTCCACCCATGCTTGCCGTAATGAACACTAACTGGGTGCCGTCGTCAAGCAGAGCGCCGATTTTTTCTTCACATTCGTGTGCTAATTCCCTGGCTTTGTCAGGATTGTCACCAGCTCCCCGCCCGGGGCCGATGCATAGCTTGATGGGCACGTCTGACGCTCTTAGCGAAGCGCTGTCGGTATTGATAATAGCGTAACTCACGCTGTCTTTCAACTGCTCATAAATTCGTGATGCAGCATTCACACCACCACCGCCAACTCCAATTACTTTTATATCTTTTTGTGTCGGTTGCACGGCGTCTTGAAATCCAGGGTCACGGCTGATTTCATTTAGGTCGGGAGATTGCATTTTTTTCATGATAGAGTTATAAGGTGGTTAAATATAGGTGCGCCTCGAGGCACACCTATATAAGTTTATAAAATTGAGTGTGTTGCGATGTCAGTCGCCGGCGCCGAAGTCGATGGTGGCCGTGGTGCCAGGCTTGGGTGCCGCAGCAACTTTGGTCTCGGGCTGCGCGGCGGCTTGCTGGCGCTGCAGGCGTTTTTCCTCGATGGCTTTTTTCTTGTCGGGGTGGCGCTTGAAGGCCGGCGTGCGCTCGAGCAGGTCGATTAGTTCGTCATTGTCGATGTCCTCGGGCTTGAGGATGAAGAACTGTGCTTCGGTCTGCTTGCGTTCGTAGTCGCGCATGGCCTCGTTGCCATATTCGCTTGAGAGACGCTCGGCGGCCTCCTTGGTGGTTACCGATGGCTCTTCGGCGGTGCTGCGGTGGCGCGGGCGCGCAGTTGCCGGCTCGTCGGGAGCGTCGCCGTCGAGCGACACCTTGAAGCCCGCAGCAAGCACCGTGACCTTGATTTTGTCGTCAAGAGTGCGGTCGTAGGCGGCACCGGTGATCACGTCAACCTCCTGGCTGAAGTTGACCATGAAATCTTCGATTTCGCTCAGCTCCGAAGCCTTGAATGGGTTGTCGCTATCGGGATTGAAATAGACGTTGATGAGCACTTTTTGCGAGCCGAACACGTCGCGATTTTTTAGCAGTGGCGAGTCGAGTGCGTCTTCGATGGCTTTAGTCACTCGGTGCTCTCCCTCGCCATAGCCCGAGCTGATAATTGCCACTCGGCCGTCGCGCAGTGTGGTGTTCACATCGTTGAAGTCGAGGTTTATCATGCCCTCCACGGTGATAATCTCGCTGATGCTGCGTGCTGCCGTCGATAGTGTGTCGTCGGCCTTGCCGAAGGCGTTGTTAAAGTCAAGATCGGGGTAGATGTCGATGAGTCGCTGATTGTTGATAATCAGCAGTGCATCGACGTATTTTCCCATCTCGTCGGCACCGGCCAGTGCCTTGAGAATCTTCTTGCGTCCTTCAAACAGGAATGGGATGGTGACGATGCCTATGGTGAGCTTGTCTTTCTCATGTGCAATGCGGGCAACTACGGGTGCCGCACCGGTGCCGGTGCCGCCACCCATGCCGGCGGTGATAAACACCATCTTGGTTTCTTCGTCAAAGAGCTCGGCGATTTTTTCCTTGCTCTCGTCGGCGGCGTCTTTGGCTCGCTCGGGGATGTTGCCGGCGCCCAACCCCTTGGTGGTGTTGGGGCCTATGAGCAACCTGTTGGGCACGGGCGACATGTTGAGCGCCTGCTGGTCGGTATTGATCACGACAAACGACACACCGTCGATGTTCTGCTCATACATGTGGTTGACAGCGTTGTTGCCACCGCCGCCCACACCCACGACCTTGATGATGGTGGGCTGCTTCTTCTCCATGTCAAACCCCGGATTATTGTCTATTGTATTATAGATATCCCTGTTGTGTTGAGGGAGATTGTTGCCATTTTCCTTCATGATGTGTTCGTTTTGTGGATTATTTGTAGTCTTCGTCGTCATCATCCTCATTGATGAGATTTCCTAATTTCTCTCTCCAAATCGACCATTTTGATCTCTTTTTCGGGCCTTTTTCCTTGCCAGGCTTCTTTTTGTTTTCGTCATCGCCATTGCTGTCGGTTTCAGTGTCTCCGGCTGGCTTGAGAATCTCGGGGCTACCGTAGTTGTTGCGCTCGAGACAGGTCTCGCCGAATTTTATGTCGTCGGCCGCCTTGGCCACGAGTGAGAGTGCATTGATGTATTCGGGCCTGTTATACCTCAGGTCGCGTATGCTCAAGGTCTTGGGCGCTTGTCCCAGGGTGACCTTAATGCCGGTCTTTTCCTCCATGCGTTGCGCCAACCCCTGAAGCTGCGAGCCGCCGCCTATCAAGATGATTGACCTCACGTCGTCTTTTGAGAGCTGTGCATAGTCGAGTTGCTTGTTGATATTGGCAATGATTTCGTCGGTGCGTGCACTGATGTAGCTTGCGGCCTCGCTGCTGGTCACTCCCTCAATAACGAACGACTCGACATGCTTCGGGTCGAGCGGGTTGCTGATGTTTTGCTTCACGCGCTCGGCCGTTTCCTCGAGCACGCTGCATCCGTTCATGATGTCGCGGGTGATGTTGCGTCCGCCCAGTGGCAGTGTGGCCAGGTACATCAGTGCGCCATCTTTGTAGATGGCTACGGTCGAGGTCTCGGCACCGATGTCAACCAGCATACATCCTAATGAGCGCTCGCTGTCGCTCAGTATGTACTGGCTGGCGGCCAGTGGCGTGACCAGGTAGCGCTTCACGCTGGTGCCGTAGTTCATGCTCATCACACGAGTGAGGTTCATCTTCACAATGGGTTTGGCCACAATCAGATTTACCTTGAATTTAATGGAACTGCCAATCTGGCCCACCGGGGTCTTTGTCTCGTTTTTGTCAACGTAGATTGTGCGCGGCACCACGTCGATAGTCTCGTAGTTCTTCACGGTGTTGCGGCTGGCATCGCGCATGATGTTGTCGATGATGTCGTCGGTGATGGGCTTGGTGGCGTCAAGGCTACGGTTCACCTCGCTGACCTCGCTGTGAAGTGAGCGCCCGGCGATGCCCACATACACCTGGGTCACCCGGCCGTCCTCAAAGTCCTCAATGTCCTTCAAGATGCGCATGATGCCGCTTTTCACGTTTTCAACGTTGAGAACGGTCCCGTAGCGCACGCAGTTAGTCATCTTCTCTTCTACCAGGCGAGTGAGCGTGAGCACACCCGACGACGACTTCTCGGCAAGTGCCCCAACGATTTTAGAGCTGCCGATTTCTATTGCAACGATATATTGGTTTTGTTCCATGTGTGATGATGTTTTTTCTGTTATGTGGTGTCCTTGTTGATGATTGTCATTGCGGCTTTGCGGTCGCTTTTGCCTCAGGCTTCTTGTCGGACTTCGTGGCCGGCTTTGAGGCCTTGGCTTTCTGTTTGGTTTTGGGGTCGATGGCCAGTGTGGCATTGTTCTCGTCCACTCCCATCGTCTCCAGGTCGGGAATGACTTCGTCGTCCTCGGGGTCGTAGGTCATTGCCACCTGCACTACCTTCTTGCGCAGTGTGGCCACCACCTGGTGATCCCATTTTACCGAGATGGTGTCGTAGGTCTCCCAGCCCTTGGCCGGCAACACCTCACGGTAGAAAAGCTTCAGCTTCTCAAATTTGTTATCAATGTTGGCCACACTGCCCATGTTCACGATGTGGCCATAGATGCTGGGCACGATGAAGATGTTGTTGCTGTCGCGCATGGTGTACATGGTGACCAGTGAGCGCAGCAGCGAGTCGTTTTCCACATACTTCACCAGTGGCAGCAGTCGGGTGGCAGGGAATTTCTTCGTGAACTTGCCCTGCACCACAGGCACATCGCTGTGGTAGAACGAGGTGGCATTCATGCGCTTGCCGTCGGCGTTGACATAGTAGGACGAGCCGTCGGGTTCAAACACTCGCATTACCGGCACAAGCTGGCTGGCGCGGATGATGATTTCACCGTTCTTGGCCTTGACGCACTCCACATTCTCGAGATACTGGCTGCTACTGAGCGTCTGCTCGATGCGCGCGGCGCTGATTTGCCACATGGGCTTGCCCACGAGCTTGAAACCATTCTGTGCCAACTCGGCTTTCACGCCTTGCTCGGTGACGAACATTGTGCTGTCCTGGTTCACGATCTGCACGGTCACGCGCCGGCACAGCTCGTCGGTCTCGCGCGACCGCGCCCACCACACGCCGGCCACAAGCAGGGCTACCAGGATGAGCAAAATGATATTTTGTATCAGATGTTTCAATGTCGTTGTTTCTTCAGCTCACAGCACACTTGCGGAAGCAGGTTAGAGATGTCGCCGGCTCCCACAGTTAATAAGACTTCAAAGTTAAGCATTTGTATCGAACTAATCAAATTTTCTTTCGAATAAATTCGTTTTTCACCACATTTAACTTTTTCAAGAATAATTTCGCTGGTCACGCCGGGGATGGGCAGTTCGCGAGCCGGGTAGATGGGAAGCAAGATCACCTCGTCGGCAAGCGACAAAGCATCGGCAAAGTCGTCGGCAAAGTCGCGTGTGCGCGTGTAAAGATGCGGCTGGAATATCACCGAGAGCTTGCGGCCGGGATACAGGTCGCGCACGCTGGTTATGCTGGCACGCAACTCGTCGGGGTGATGGGCATAGTCGTCGATCATCACCTTGCCGTTGTCGCCATCTTCCTTAAGCCAGAACTCGAAGCGGCGCTTGGCTCCCATGAAGGTCTTCATGGCCTGCCGCATGGCATTGCCGTCGGTGTCGATGAGCCGGCATGCAGCCATTGCAGCGATGGCGTTCTCGATGTTGATGTCAACGGGCACTCCCAGGCTGATGTCGGTGAGCGTCTCCCACGGGGTGACCATGTCGAAGACGATTTCGCCGCCACCCTTGCGCACGTTAGTGGCATGGAAGTCGCCATCGTTGCGTCCGTAGGTGTAGGTGCGCACGCCAGGAGCCGGACGCGGCGTCAGCTTCAGCCCGGTGTGCACGATGAGTGCCCCGCCAGGGACTATCAGCTCGGTGAAGTGGGCAAAGCTCTCAAGGTAGGCCTCTTCGGTGCCATAGATGTCGAGGTGGTCGGGGTCGGTGCTCGTGATCACGGCGATGTAGGGCTTCAACTGGTGGAATGAGCGGTCAAACTCGTCGGCCTCTATCACCGAGTAGGGGCTGTCGTTGCTCAGCAGGAAGTTACTGCCGTAGTTGCGCAGCACACCGCCCAAAAAGGCGTTGCTGCCGGTACCGCTCACCTGCATGATGTGCGCTGCCATGCTCGACGTGGTGGTCTTGCCATGGGTGCCGGCAAAGCACAGGCTCTTGCTGTGCTCGGTGACGATGCCCAGCACCTTGGCACGTTTCACCACCTCGAAGCCGTTCTGGCGAAACCAGCTCAGGCCGGCGTGCTCGGCGGGTACGGCAGGCGTATAGACGACCAGAGTGTGCTCCGGGTCACGGCAATAGTCGGGAATGAGTGCGGGGTCTTCATCGAACGCAAGTTCTACGCCTTCGGCCTCAAGTGCCTGCGTCAGGTCGCTGGGAGTACGGTCGTAGCCGGCCACACGATAGCCTTTCGACAGAAAATACCTTTCTAAGGCGGCCATACCGATGCCGCCTGCACCCACAAAGTATAGTGAATTGAATGAAATCATAGTTTTGTTTTTATTTTAATAAACGAGCAAACAAGCGGTCAAGTAGTGCCAAGCATTGCTTGGTAGTTACAAGCCACAAGTGGCTAACGATAAGTGCACTTCTGGGACTACTGGGGTCGCCGGACTGCTGGGGCCCCGGAGTTCTCCGGGCATTCCGACTTTCTTAACCCTTAACCCTTTTGCCCTTAATTAATTAGCTTCTCCACCTCATCAACTATGTGCTGAGCCGAGTCGCGCAGAGCCATTTGTGCCACATTAGCGGCAAGCGTGTCGAGCACCGCTTGGTCGGTAGCCGTGCGTATCACAGTGTCGATGAGACGATTGGCGGCCTCGGCGTCAGGAATCATGATTGCAGCCTGGCGATTAGCCAGCGCAAGGGCGTTTTTCGTCTGGTGGTCTTCGGCCACATTAGGCGACGGCACCAGTATGCACGCCTTGCCGAGCAGTTGCAGCTCGCTGATGCTGCTGGCTCCGGCCCGGCTCACCACCAAGTCGGCCGCGCGATAAGCCATGTCCATGTTACTGATAAACGGCATCTGCACCACGTTTTTCACACCCGCAGCAGCCAGTGCCTCGCGACACTGTTCGTCGTAGAATTTACCGCTTTGCCACACCACTTGCAGGTCGTCGTGCTGTCCCAGGCGAGCCAGCCCGTCGATCATGGCATTATTGATCGTGCGGGCACCAAGGCTGCCGCCTATCACCAGCACCGTCTTGCGGTTGGCATCCATGCCCATTGCCTTGCGAGCTTCCTCAGGAGTGGCATCACATTCCACCAGGTTCTGGCGCACAGGGTTGCCGGTAAGCACGATTTTCTCTTTGGGGAAGAAGCGTTCCATTCCTTCGTAAGCCACACAGATGCAGCGGGCTTTGGCAGCCAGCATCTTGTTGGTCACACCGGCATAGGAGTTTTGCTCTTGCAGCAGGGTGGGAATGCCGGCCTTCTGAGCCGCTTTGAGCATCGGGCCGCTGGCGTAGCCACCCACGCCGATGGCAATGTCGGGACGGAACTCCTTGAGAATCTGCCTGGCCATGCGCATACTCTTGAGCAAGCGGGCCACCACTTTCACGTTGCGCAACAGGTGCTTGCGGTCGAAACCGCTCACCGGCAGCCCTTTGATTGGGTAGCCTGCAGCCGGCACACGTTCCATCTCCATACGCCCCTCGGCACCCACAAACAGGATGTCGGCATCAGGCATGCGCCGGCGTATCTCGCCGGCTATCGACAGCGCAGGGAAGATGTGGCCTCCCGTGCCGCCGCCACTGATCAAGAATCTTTTTCCACTCATGATATGTCAGTTTTTATATTTCTGTAATTGTCTGGATTTCTATATAAATCCTGATTTTTAATTAAGCCAACAAAGCTACAAAGCATCCTCTGCCAAATGAAGTCTTTTAATGAATGCGCATTTTAATATCAGTGCCGCTATTTCCAGACGTTCTTTGGCGGAATTTGCGTGGGATTTTCGGCATCGAGTCCCTCGGGCAGGATGGCTTCTTCCTGCTTGTTGTTGCGGTTGTTGTAGTTGGCTATGGTGCGGCTCACGCTGAGCATGATACCGAATGCCACACTCATGACGATGATGCTTGTTCCACCCATGGAGATGAGCGGCAGAGGCTGCCCCGACACAGGAAACACGCCCACGTTGATGGCCATGTGAAACAGTGCCTGGATGGTAATCATTGACGCCATACCGATGATGAGCAGACTGGGCAACACGCGCCGGCTGCGACGCACTATCATTGCAGCTCGCGCCAGTAGCCACAAGTAAAGAATTAGCACGAATATGCCGCCTATGAGCCCTGTTTCCTCGATGATGATAGAGTAGATATAGTCGGAGAACGCAAGTGGCAAGCGGCTGCATTCGCGCGAACGCCCCGGCCCCACACCGTGCCACCCGCCGTGAGCCTGAGCCATGCGGGAGAACATTTCCTGCTGGTTATAGTCGGTGATGGGCTGGTGTACGAGCATGTCGCGATTGAGCCATGCCGTCAATCGGCCGACACGCAGCTGGGTGCGGTCTTCATTATCGACAGTCTCGGTATTGAATGCAGTCTCTATTTTCTTGTTATGCTGCTTGAGGACGTAGGCGCCACCTCCCAGCACGGCATACACACACAGCACGATGCCGATTTTCTTCAGTTTGGCACCGCCTATCAACATCATCGACAAACTGATTGCCATCAGGATGAAAGTGTTGGTCATACCGCTCTTGATCATCGTGGCACCATAGATGAGCACGGCGATGGCAGCCGCTGCCATTCCCTTGTTGCTCACGTCGCGGTTTTTCTGGCTCTTGGCCAGGATGTAGCTCAGCAGGGTGACTATTGACAGCTTAGCCAGCTCCGATGGTTGCAAGGTAAATCCCAAGATGCGCACCGAGCGCCGTGCGCCGTTAATCACTTCACCAAAAAACATGACATAGATGAGCAGTGTGATCGTGGCCAGCGCCAGCCCCGGAATCATCACCACCAGAAACTCGCTCTTGTTATAGTCGATGCGATGCAGGAAGAAAACCATCAGCGCCCCGATGCCCAGGAATGCGCACTGCTTGATGACGGGGGCATAGATGTTGGCCGATGAGGCCACTTCGCGGCTCGAGGCACTGTAGCTTTCCACGATTGAGATTACAATTAAAGCGAGATAGATGCCCCAAATCCATGGGTCGCCATGTTTTTGGGCTATCTCGTTGAAGCGTGTCTGTTTTTCTTCGGTCATAAGATAAACGGTTTGTGAGATGGTGGTGAAATGATGGTGATGAGTGATGTGATTAAAGGCGGTTGACGCAGTCCTTGAACTGCTTGCCGCGGTCTTCGTAGCTCTTGAACAGGTCGAAGCTTGCGCAGCATGGCGACAGCAGCACGGTGTCGCCGGCGGTGGCCAGGTCGCGGCAGCGGCTCACGCACTCTGCCATCGAGCGCGCATCGGTCACCACAGGCACCTTGCCGTCGAAGAACGCGTGCAGCTTGGCATTGTCCACGCCCAGGCACACAATGGCTTTAACCTTGTCTTTTACAAACTGCTCAATCTCTGAGTAGTCGTTGCCCTTGTCCTTGCCGCCGAGGATGAGCACTACCGGCTCTTTAACGCTCTCGAGTGCATACCAGGTGGAGTTGACATTGGTGGCCTTAGAGTCGTTGATGTAACGCACGCCATCGAGGGTGCGCACATATTCCAGCCGGTGCTCCACAGCCTCGAAGTCGGCCAGCGCTTTGCGTATTACGTCGCTCTTCACGTCGAGCAGTGTGGCACTCAGACCGGCAGCCATGCTGTTATACATGTTGTGGCGGCCTTGCAGAGCCAGTTCGGCGGCAGGCACGTCCCAGTGGCGGCCGTCGATGTCGAAGGTGAGTATTCCGTCCTTGACATAGGCTGCACACCCCTGCTCGGTGTCGGCACTGAATGGCAGCATTCGGCTTTCAATGTTCATGTGCTTGAGCTGTGCTGCAATCACGGGATCGTCATGCCAGAAGATGAACGAGTCGTCGGCAGTCTGGTTCTGCACGATGCGGAATTTTGCAGCCACATAGTTCTCCATCTTGTAGTCGTAGCGGTCGAGGTGGTCGGGAGTGATGTTGAGCAGCACAGCCACGTTGGCCTTGAACTCATACATGCCGTCGAGCTGGAAGCTGCTCAGCTCTATCACATACACCTCGTGCGGGTCGGTGGCCACTTGCAGGGCCAGGCTGTTGCCCACGTTGCCGGCCAGGCCCACGTCGAGGCCGGCCTTCTGCAGGATGTGATAGGTGAGCATGGTGGTAGTTGTCTTGCCGTTGCTGCCGGTGATGCACACCATCTTAGAGTGGGTGTAGCGGCCGGCAAACTCTATCTCGCTGATTACCGGAATGCCCTTGGCACGTGCTTCGACTATCAGTGGCGCAGTGTCGGGGATGCCGGGGCTCTTGATAATCTCGTCGGCATTGAGGATTTTCTCCTTAGTGTGTGTGCCTTGCTCCCATTCTATTTCATAGCGGTTGAGTAATTGCTGGTACTTGGGCTTGATTTGGCCCATGTCGCTCAGAAAGGTGTCAAACTCCTTGACCTTAGCCAGAACGGCAGCTCCGGCTCCACTCTCACCGCCGCCTAATATTACTATTCTCTTCATGATATGATGCTATGTGTTTATAATCAACTCGTTATTGTGAATTATATCGGTTTTAACGCACTTTGAACGTGACAAACGTGAGCACTGCCAGAATGATGCTTACCAGCAAGAAACGCATCACGATTTTGTTCTCGGGAATGGCATTGTGCGGCTTCTGGAACATGACGTTCTTGAATTTCCCGGCAGGAATCTGGAAGTGGTGATGTAGCGGTGCCATCTTGAAGATGCGATGGCCCGTGCCGTATTTCTTCTTGGAATACTTGAAATAGCCACGCTGCACCATCACGCTGATGGCCTCCACGAAAAACACTCCGCACAGTATGGGCAACAGCCACTCCTTGCGCAACAGCAGTGCAAACACACCCACGATGCCTCCCAGGCACAGGCTGCCGGTGTCGCCCATGAACACCTGCGCCGGGTAGGAGTTGTACCACAAGAATCCTATGGTGGCACCGATGAATGCAGCGGCATAGATTACGAGCTCGCCACTGTTGGGGATGTACATGATGTTGAGGTAGGCTGCATATAGCATGTTACCGCTCAGGTAGGCCATGATGGCCAGCGCCACGCCATAGATGGCACTGGTGCCAGATGCCAGTCCGTCGAAGCCGTCGGTAAGGTTGGCGGCATTGCTCACGGCCACCACGATGAATACTGCCAACGTGGCAAAGATGAGCCATCCCAGGCCGCGCGCTGTCTTACCTTGTGCTCCAAACCACTGTGCCACGCGGGCATAGTCGAAGTTGTGGTTCTTGATGAACGGAATGGTGGTCTGCGTGCCTTTCACTTGCGGTGCGTGCACAACCTCCATTTGGCCGGTCTCAGGGTTGCGAACCTCGGTGTTCTCGCTCATCACGATGGCCGGACTGGCCCACATCACCAAGGCAACAATCACGCCCAGACCCACCTGGCCGATAATCTTGAACTTGCCCTTCAGGCCTTCCTTGTCGTGATGTGCAATCTTGATGTAGTCGTCAAGGAAGCCCAATGCTCCGCACCACAATGTGGCAAGTATCATCAGCAGCATGTACACGTTGTTGAGTTTACCTATGAGCAGACATGGTATCAGAATGGAAATAATGATAATGATACCGCCCATGCTTGGGGTCTGCGACTTGCGGTCTTTCTCAAGACACTTGGCAACGTCGGCCTTTTTCTCCAGGTTGGTCTCGTCCATGTTATCGAGCACAAACTGGATGTTCTCTAAGGCGTTGGTGTGCGCTGTGATTTTTCCACCGTTGTCCAGGTCACGCTGGTTCTCGCCTCCCTGGCGGGCATAGTAGATGCGCAGGCGCCTGATAATGGGGCCACCTATCACGATTGCGATGAATAGCGACAAGGCAAGTGCTATGCCGGCACGGAAGGTGATGTAGTCCATCAGGTGTGCTCCCGGCACGTCGAATTGCTCTAAATATTGAAATAAGTGATAAAACATATTATTTGGTTTTTAGTAAACGAGTAAACAAGCGGTCAAGTAGTGCCAAGCATTGCTTGGTAGCTACAAGCTACAAGTGCGCGATGCGCCTCATTATTAATTTTTAATTAGCTACAAGCTACAAGCGCGCCAAGCATCTCATTATTCATTATTAATTATTAATTATTAATTATTCATTAGCAACTCGCTCATCATTCTATTGCTTTCATTATCTCCTCACGATCATCGAAGTGATGGCGCACGCCGTTCACCTCCTGATATGGCTCGTGCCCCTTGCCGGCCACCAGCACCACGTCGCCGGGCTGAGCGAGCTTGCATGCCAGGCGTATGGCTTCTCGACGGTCGGTAACCTTGAGGGTCTTGCGGTGCAGGTCGTCGTCCAGGCCTTGCTCCATGTCGAGCAAGATTTTTTCGGGATCTTCGGTGCGGGGGTTGTCGCTGGTGAGAATCACCTGGTGGCTGCGCATGGCTGCCTCGCGTGCCATGATGGGACGCTTGCCGGCATCGCGGTCGCCGCCGCAACCGCACACGGTGATGATGCGGCCTTTGCCGTTGAGCACCTCGGCTATGGTCGAGAGCACATTGACAAGTGCGTCGGGGGTGTGGGCATAATCGACGATTGCCGTGTAGCCATGCTTTGACTTGAACGTCTGGAAACGCCCGTCAACCGGTTGCAGGCGGCTCATGGCCACAAGTACTTCGTCGGCAGGCAGTCCGAGCAAGATTGCCGCACCATAGACGCACGTCAGGTTATAAGCGTTAAAGCGGCCAACAAACTGCACTTCCAACTCCTTACCGTTCATCAGCAGCGACATGCCGTCGATGCGGTCCTCAAGCACCTTGCAGTTGAAGTCGGCCAGCGTGTGCAGCGAGTAGTGGTGCCTCGATGCCGCTGTGTTCTGCAGCATCACATCACCCACCTTGTCATCGCTGTTGACCAGTGCAAAGGCATCGGCCGGCAGCGAGTCGAAGAACATCTTCTTGGCTGCGATATAGTTATCGACGGTCTTGTGAAAGTCGAGGTGATCGCGGGTGAGATTGGTGAAGATGGCTCCGGCAAACTTCAGTCCGTCGATGCGATGCTGCACACAAGCGTGTGAGCTCACTTCCATGAATGCATATTCACATCCGGCCTCAACCATCTCATGCAGCAGGCGGTTGAGCGTGAGGTGGTCGGGGGTGGTCTGCTTGGCCTCATACTCCTTGCGGTCAACCATGTTGCGAACGGTCGAAAGCAGTCCGGCCTTGTAGCCCAGCTCTTGTGCCAACCTGTAGAGCAGTGTGGCGGTAGTGGTCTTGCCGTTGGTGCCGGTAACGCCCACAAGACGCAGCTTCTCGCTTGGGCAGTCATACCAGCGGTTGGCAATCATGGCCAGGGCGATGGTACTGTTTTCCACCACCACATAGGTCACACCGGCGCTGAGCTGCCCGGGCAGTGTCTCGCACACTATGGCAGTGGCTCCCTGCTCGATTGTCTTGTCGATAAACTTGTGGGCATCCACTGCCACGCCACGCACGGCAATAAACATTGCGCCGGCAGTCGCTTGGCGGGAGTCGCACACCACGTCGGTGACGGTAATATTTTCGTTGCCCACGATTTTCACGGGCTTGAGGTCGGTTATGAGAGTGTTCAGTTTTTTCATTATGCTATAATCACTTGAAAGTTGTTAATTCAATTTTAGCGGTAAATGCCGGTCGTCAGCCGTGTCTCAGTGTGAGAGTGATGGTCTGTCCGCGCGTGTAGGTAGAGCCGGGTTGCAGGCTCTGTGTGGTCACATAGCCCGAGCCGTTAAATCGCACACACAGCCCTAAGTTTTCAAGACGTCGTATGGCCTCGCGCACGTTGAGGTTGCGCACATCGGGCACGCCGCTTTTAGTGGGTTGCGGTGTGCGCAGTTTCCTTGCCTTGGCCTTGTTCATGGCCAGTCCCTTGCGCAGTGTGCTCTCCAGCGACTTGTTGTAGGAGGCATAGAATGTGGGCGGCGTGACGTCGGGCTTTGAGGCGGTGTTACCGTCGCTATCGGTGCCGGTGACGGCATAGTTCGGGGCGTTGCCCAGCAGGCCGCGGGCATACATTTTCAGAGCCACGTTCTTGAGCACCATGCCGCTGCTGGCACCTGCCCCGCGGTTAGCTCCGAGCATGAGCACTATGCAAGAGTATTTTGGCTCCTCATAGGGGAAGAACCCGCAGAATGCCAGACGCTTCTGCGTGCCGTACTGCCCGCCGCTGATGGTGTAGGCGGTGCCGGTTTTCCCGGCTATTTCCACGTTCTTGTCCTGCACCCACTTGCGCGCTGTGCCGCGACTGCCCCACACCACGTCGCGCAACATGATGCGCAACTTGCGGGCATTCTCGGGACTGCACACCTGCTTGCGGATGTAGCTCACAGGCACTATCGAGTCGGGCTCACCGTCGCGCGACAGCTTCTTTACCAGGCGCGGGCGCACATACTTGCCGTCGTTGGCAATGGCGTTGTAGATGGCCAGTGTGCTCAGTGGCGGGATGAGCGTCGAATAGCCGAACGACATGCGCGTGAGGGCGATGCGGTCGGCACGCCGGTTGCCCAGGCGCTGAATGATGGGCGTGGTCTCGCCGCCGATGCCTGAATGTATGGGCTCAAAGAAGCCCATGCCCTTGAGACGGTCGTAGAACCCGCCGGGATTTTTCTCATATTTGCTCACGATGATGCGCGACATGCCGATGTTAGACGACGTCTCGATGATTTGCCGCGGGGTGAGCTGAGGTCCGCCGTGCGAGTCCTTGATGGGACGCCCCTCGTAGTTCCACACGGTGCCGGTTTTAATGGGGCGGTCTATGTCGCTGATGATGCCGTCTTCAAGTGCAATCATCATCGAGATTGGTTTCATCACCGAGCCAGGCTCAAAGCCTAATACGGCGTTGTTGCGTCCCTCGACGTAGCCATCGCCATCCTTGTCTCGCTCAAGGTTGGAAATTGCCTTAATCTCGCCTGTGGCCACCTCCATGAGCACGCACGTGCCCCATTGGGCATCGGTCTCGACACACATGTTGTAAAGCTCGGTCTCGACGATGTCTTGCAGGGCAACATTGATGGTGGTGGTAATGTCGTAGCCCTTGAGAGCCGGCACGCTCTCGGCGTTCACGATGCCGGCATTGAGCTGGATGCGCTTGCCCTCGCCCGGCACGCCGTAGAGCAGGCTGTCGAGTGCCATTTCCAGGCCTGAGCGGCCATGCTTCTCGGCACTTGTAGAGTCGGCCGCCACAGTTCCTATGCTTCGCGATGCCATGGCGCCGTATGGTTTGCTTCGTTTTGCTTCACGTTCACAATATAGCCCGCTCTTTATCTTGCCTAACTTGAAGAACGGGAAACTCCTGAGCCGTTCCCACTCGCCATGCGTGAGCACGCGGCGGAACAAGCGATAGGCATGACTGCCCTGGCGCTTGGCGTAGGCCTTGAGCAGGGTCTCCTTCCACTGCTGCGGAGTGCGCGACGGGTCGAAGGCCGACAGGCTGTCGCACAACGCCGGCAACTCGGCGCGGAACACGCTGTCGCGCTTGCCCACCGGATCCCAGTCGATGCGGGCAGTGTAGAAGTGCATGTTGGCGGCCAGCACGGTGCCATTGTCGGCAAGCAGCTTGCCGCGCTCAGGCTCTATGCGTGTGGTCTTTGTGAGGATGCTGTCGGCCTTCTGGTTCCACAGGTCCGACTGGATGACTGTGGTCTTGAGCATTTCAATGATGATCATGCTCGAGAACAACAGCATCAACAGCACCACAATCAGGTAGCGCAAGAAGATGTGCTTCTTGTTGTTTTGACGTTTACTCTTGTTTTTCATTTCTTAGATAAGTGATAAGGTGGACGTTCGGGGTTAGATAAATCAATGTGCATAGTATCTACGTAGGCCTTCATCTGGCTTTCGCGTATCATCGAGTTATACCGGGCACTGGCATTCACACAGTCGGTCTTGGCATTGTCAAGCTCGGTGCGCAGCGACATAACTTCCTGCATCTTGCTCTGGCACTCAAACTTGTTGCCTATGTACATCAGCAGCAGCCCGGTTATGAAGATGATAAACAGGAAGTTGCGGCGAAAGAACTCAAGCGACAGGAACGAGCGTCCCATGATGATGCCGTTCATGGCCTCGGTTGCCTTGCTGCCATGCTTCTTCTTGCTGCTGTCGGCGCTATTATTTGAAGTGTTGTCGGTTGACATATCGTTGTGTTCAGTTTCAATTCAGTTTTGTAAATTCAAATCTTCTCGGCTATGCGCAGCTTGGCACTGCGTGAGCGCGGATTGGCCTCTACCTCGTCGGTGCCGGGAGTGATGACCTTGTTGTTGACGGCACGCAGGGGACTATCAACCCTTCCGTAAAAGTCTTTTTCGAGCTTGCCCTCTATGTTCCCGCTGCGAATGAAGTTTTTCACCAGGCGGTCTTCGAGCGAGTGGTAGGTGATCACCACCAGTCGCCCACCCGGCTTGAGCAGCTCTAACGCTTGCGTGAGCATGCGCTCTAAGGCACTTATCTCATGGTTCACCTCGATGCGCAATGCCTGAAACACCTGGGCCAGCTCTTTTTTCTCTTGCGAGGCCTTGACCATGGGCTTCACCACGTCGAGCAGGCGGCCGGTGGTGGTGATGGGCGAGGCAGCGCGAGCCTTGACTATGGCCGCCGCCATGCGACGCGACTGCCTGAGCTCGCCATACAGGTATAGCACTTGTGCCAGGTGCTCCTCGTCATAGGTGTTGACGATTTCAGATGCATCGGTGTGGCTGCTGCGATTCATGCGCATATCGAGGGGCGCATCGGTGCGGAACGTGAAGCCCCGCCCGGCATCATCGAAGTGGTGGAACGACACACCCAGGTCGGCCATGATGCCGTCAACGGCTGTCACCCCATGATAAAGCATGAAATTTTTTAGGAATGCAAAATTTCCGTGTACAAATGTAAACCGACTGTCATTTAAGCTATTAGCCATTGCGTCCAGATCCTGGTCAAAGCTGTAGAGACGGCCGCCGCTCCCAAGGTTTTCCATAATGGCACGGCTGTGGCCGCCGCCACCGAAGGTGACGTCAACATAAGTGCCGTCGGGCTTGATATTCAAGCCGTTAATACACTCATTCAGGAGGGCGGGTATGTGATATACCGGTTGCATTTGTTGCTTTTTTTATTTTGGTTTACTTCTCGTTTTGGGCTACTTTGCATTCAGCGTGTAAAATTACAAATTATCCCACAATAATTTGCATTCCTAAATTATAAAATTTGTAATTTTGTATTGAAAAGTTATTAACAGGGTGCAAAATGCGTGTATTGATGCGGCGTGATGATGGATTTGTTTTCGTAAATTAAGAATAAGTCTAAATAACCGCCGCGCAACATTCCCAGGCACAAAAGTCGTCAACATCGACCGCAATCGACTTGGTTATGAAATCAAGCTCAGCAATGGACTTGAGGTGGAATACAATCGTGAATTCCAGGTCGTTGACATTGATGACTAAAAGGCCGTTTTCGACCGGTAGCCTTAGTGCTATAAAATTAAAAAAGGAAGTGCCAAAACATGGCATATTCCTCTTTTTTTGGCTTCTATCTTTTAATTTATCAAAAAAAACACACTACATTTGCAACGTTTAGTCAATTTATCAGCCTAAAACTTTAACCTAAATTTCAAAGCGATGAAAAAAATTCTATTAAGTCTCGCCATTGCAGCAATGGCAATCTGCATCCCCACGGCATGCAGCAGTAACAGTGAGAACAATGCCCAGGGCGCCGACAGCACCGCCACCGACAGCGTAGCCAAAGCTCCCGAAGAAATCCCCGTCAAGGATCTCAAAGAGCTTGAAAGCGACCACTATCTCGCCAAGGTGCCCGAGGGATGGCGTGCCGGCAGCCGTGTGGTGAACAGTTCGTGCGTGATTGAACTGCCTGAGTCGCCTTTCACCTATGCAAGCCTGAACTTCAGCACCAAAAACATCGACGAGTTCAAGGCCGATTGCGAGAAAAACGGCTATAAGGCTATCGACGACGTAGTCGTGGGCGACAAGACATGGGTGGCATTCTACAAAGAGAATAAAGAAGAAAAAGAACAGCAGATTTCGGCAGCTACACCACAAGGCGACGGCATAGTAACCGCACGCCTGCACAATGGAGCCAACATGATGGAATTTGACGAGGCTCGAGAGGCTCTGAAGGCCAATTTCAAGACCATAGCCGAAAACATCACCCTCAAGTAAGCATCACCGCTGCTTATTACCTCTATGGGCGTGCCCGAATGCGACTCAAAGAAGGCGCATTTGGGCACGCCCTTGCATGTGGAATTTGGCAGTGTCGGCAGAAATGTGTAATTTCGCAGTTCGAAATCTAACACATTAATATAATAATGCACTTATGAAATTACTTGAAGGAAAAGTAGCACTCATCACGGGTGCAGCACGCGGAATAGGCAAGGCAATAGCTCTGAAGTTTGCCGCCGAGGGTGCCGACATCGCATTCACCGACCTCGTTATCGACGACAACGGCAAGCAGACCGAGAGCGAAATCGCCGCTTTGGGCGTTAAGGCCAAGGGCTACGCCAGCAATGCCGCCAGCTTCGACGAGACCGAAAAAATCGTAGCACAAATAAAGGAAGAATTTGGGCACATCGACATCCTGGTCAACAATGCCGGAATCACTAAGGACGGCATCATGCTGCGCATGAGCGAGGCTCAGTGGGACGCAGTGATTGCCGTCAACCTGAAGTCGG
>DGVT01000076.1:0-30994 GCA_002395965.1 Porphyromonadaceae bacterium UBA4277 | reverse complement strand
CTGAAGTCGGCATTCAACTTCATCCATGCCTTAGTACCCATCATGATGCGCCAGCGAGGCGGCTCCATCATCAACATGGCCAGCGTGGTAGGCGTGCACGGCAATGCCGGCCAGGCCAACTATGCCGCCTCCAAGGCCGGGCTCATCGCCCTTGCCAAGAGCGTGGGTCAGGAGATGGGAAGCCGCGGCATTCGCGCCAACGCCATAGCACCAGGCTTCATCGAGACAGCCATGACGGCAGCTCTGCCCGACGACGTGCGTGCCGAGTGGGTAAAGAAAATTCCTCTGCGCCGTGGAGGCACGGTAGATGACATTGCCAACGTGGCCACGTTCCTGGCAAGCGACATGTCGAGCTACATCACCGGCCAGGTGATACAAGTGGATGGCGGCATGAACATGTAATAGTGCCGGGGTCACCGACCGACAACAGCAGGGCCGGGTCTCATTATCGAGACTCGGCCCTGCTGTTTATTCTTGGTGGTGGCGTTACACAAAATAAAATTATGATATTACACAGTGGGGTCATAATCAAAATATGCTACCCGACCACAACAGCCGCAGAAATTCAACTGCAGGACGCACCTCCACATTATTCACCAACCGCGCCACACTATCAAGCGAAACGATTACGAGCCTGGCCTGCTGAAACTCGTCACTAAATGCCTTGAGCCCCTTCAAATGTTTGGGTTGCACTTGAGCAACCGCCTTAAATTCTATTGCCACTGCCCCATCGCCCAATACCGCGTCCACCTCAAGACCGCTGTAAGTATGCCAGTAGCTCAAGGCATCGGCATGACCCGAATATGAGAGATAAGCCACGACTTCTTGTATCATCAAGTGCTCAAAGGCATGGCCAAATTCGGCTGTGCCCGGCTGCATACTTCGCCTTCCAAGCAAGAAATTAACTATCGACACGTCAAAGAAATAGAACCTGGGAGCCTGTGTGACGCGCCTTTTTGCCACTTTGCGGAACGACGGCACCATGTATCCTATCATGGTTTCATCAAGTATCGAAAAATATTCTTTGACAGTCTTCACATCGATACCACAATCTTGTGCGATATTACTATAATTCATCATTTCACCGCTTGTCAGTGCAGCGGCACGCAAAAAATGGTTGAAGGCCGATAAGTTTCTAACAAGCGCCTCGGCCTTTATCTCCTCCTTCAGATAGACATCCACATAGGCCTCTATACGTTTCCAAACCATATTCTGGGATGAAAAGTAATGAGGAGGCAACATGCCGTAGTGCAAGGCACGATTTAAGTCAAAATCATCTATCTCGGCACTAACAAGCGGGAACAGCCGCTTCAACAACGCACGCCCGCCCAGGGTGTTCACTCCTTTTCGTTTCAACTTGCGTGCACTGGACCCACTCAACACAAAACGCATTTTTTTGCGGGTTATCAGCCAGTGAACCTCATCGAGCAATTCGGGCACCAACTGTATTTCGTCGATCACTACCAATTCACCATCGGCTGCGAGTAACAATTCTTCTCGCAGCTGTGACGGATTGGTCAACAAACGCCGCCTCACATTATTTTCAAGCAGATCATAGTACCGGCAACCTGCGAACTTATTCAATAGCAACGTTGTTTTACCTGTTTGACGAGCACCAAACAAGAAAATGCTATCGGTGGAAGCATCCGACAAGTCTATAATCCGACTACACTCTTTTATCATATATTTTTATATTTCAATCATTTATAAATTTTCTATTCCGCGATTTTAATTCACTTTATGGAGTTACACTCCAAATTTTACCGCAAATTTAAGCAATATTTCTTGAAATCAAAAGCATTACAAAAAAAAACAAGTGGATGGCGGCATGAACATGTAATAGCATCGGGGCCACCGACCGACAACAGCAGGGCCGGGTCTCATTATCGAGACTCGGCCCTGCTATATTGTCAAAAGGCTATTCGGCTCTAATACCAACGGTTACTTGACGATAATGTCGCACACCGACACGCGGTTCCAGTCGGGCTCGCTGAACATGTTGCCCACGCCCTGACCCTGGGCGCTGACGCGGCTTGCAGCAATCTTATACTTGTTCACCAGCAGGGTCTTCACAGCTTCGGCACGCTCGCGAGCCAAGCGCTCGTTGATTTCCTTGCTGCCCTCGGGCGAAGCATAGCCCTTGATTTCTACTGTCGAACCGGGGTGATTCTTCATGTAGGTAGCCACACGCTCCACGTTGGGAAGCTGGTCGGCAGCCACGACGCTCTTTCCTTGTCCGAAGAACACGTTGGTCAGCAACGACTCGGTGTTGGCACCGCGCACAACCTTCTCCACAGGCTTCTCAACCACCTTCTCCACAACCTTTTCTACAACTTCGGCCTTGCGGTTGCGCAGGGCGTTAATCTCGGCGTTGAGCGCATCGATGTCGGCCTGAGTATATTTCTTTTCGCACAGCGTCATGTAATGCGCGCCGTTCTTGTTGGCAAAGTGATAGGTAACACCGGCCTGCATCTCCACAGTTGCATGATTGGCATTAAAGCAATCGGTGCTCTGCTTGGCCTGAACGCCCATCTTCCACACCACTGCCGGCTTGAGCGACACGGTCCATGCGCGTGACTCACCCAAGTTCAGGTTGAAATTAAGGCCTGCCTTGGTGTACCACGAGTTCTGGTCATAGTTGGGCACATTCACAACCACTTCGCCCACCTCGGGAATGGGCTCTGTAGCAACGTTTACCGATCCTGTCTTATAGGCGTGCCACCAGCCAAGGCCCATCACGGCCTCGACTTCGAAGGGAGCAGGCTTACCCTTGTAGCCGGCTATCAGGTTGTTAATGTTCACGGCCATGAATCCACCCACAAGCTGGTGGTCGATGATGTTATTGCTGTGAGGGGCACCCAGATAGGCAGGCGGACGGTTCCAGCTGCTTGTGTTGATGCTCCACTCGCCTTCCACACCCAGTCCCATCACGGGCGTCAGCTGCTTGCGCAGTTCGGCGCCGAACATGCCACGAGTGGCAGGCCAGAATGCATAGTGCTGCAATGGTGCCACGGCACCACCCTTAAGTGTTAACGACCAGTTATCGGTCCACTTGCTGCCGGCCACAGTGACCTGAGCCTGGGCAGCCACAAAGCCCATCGATAGAGCTAAAACAAGTAAAAGTTTCTTCATAATTAATGATATGTTATGATTTCTATAAATTTCAAAGCAGCAAGCCTGCTATAGCCTCCTCGGTGCCTGCAAGGCTCGACAAATAGGGTGCAAAGTTAGCAACTTTTTCCCGTTAAAGCCGCATCCCCATTGCATTTTTAACAATAAGTTATTAAAACTATGTTACATGAGAAATAAAAATGCCGTTATGGTTTCAGTTCTCAATATTTTGCAGTAATTTTGTAATCTACTAATGCATTTCAGGCAAATAAGTCAAATCACTAAATAAACCGTATATACAGACATGAAACTTATCGACAGATTTATCAGCTATGTAAAGTTCGACACTCAGAGCGACGAACTCACCGGGCTCACGCCTTCCACACCGGGGCAGATGACCTTTGCCAAAGCCCTTGAACAAGAGCTTCACGAGATGGGCCTGAGCGACATCTCGCTCGACGACAACGGATACCTGTTTGCAACCCTGCCGGCCAACACCTCCGAGCCGGTGCCCACCTTAGGCTTTATCGCACACATGGACACCGCCCCCGACATGAGCGGCCACAACGTGAATCCGCGCATCGTGGACTATAATGGCGGCAGCATCACCCTGAACGAAGAGCAGGGCATCGTGCTCTCGCCCGAGCAGTTTCCCGAGATGCTCGACTATGTGGGCCAGCAGCTCATCGTCACCGACGGCACCACACTACTCGGCGCCGACGACAAAGCCGGCATTGCCGAGATACTGAGCGCCGTGGAGTGGCTGCAGCAGCACCCCGAGGTGAAACACGGCAACATACGCGTGGGCTTCAACCCCGACGAGGAGATAGGCCTCGGCGCTCACCACTTCGACGTGGAGAAATTCGGAGCCGACTGGGCCTACACCATGGACGGCGGTGCCATCGGCGAGCTGGAGTATGAAAACTTCAACGCCGCCAGCGCCAAAGTCACATTCAAGGGGCTCAACGTGCATCCCGGCGCCGCCAAGCACAAGATGCTCAACTCGATGCGCGTGGCCAACGAGTTTGCCTCGATGCTGCCGCGCTGGGAGACACCCGAGCACACCGAGGGCTATGAAGGCTTCTATCACCTTGTGGGCATGGAAGGCAACGTGGAAAAATCCACACTCACCTACATACTGCGCGACCACGACCGCGCACGCTTCGAGAGCCGCAAGCGCGAAATCGAGCATCTGTGCCGCAAAGTGAACAGCGAGTTCCCGGGATGCGCCACGGCCGAAATCAAAGATCAGTACTACAACATGCGCGAGAAGATTGAGCCAGTGATGCACATCATCGACATTGCCAAGCAGGCTATGGAAAACGCCGGAGTAAAGCCTAAGGTACAGCCCATACGCGGCGGAACCGACGGAGCACAACTGTCGTTCAAGGGACTGCCGTGCCCAAACATCTTTGCCGGAGGCATGAACATGCACGGACGCTATGAGTATGTGCCCATCCCTTCGATGGAAAAAGCTATGATGACCATAGTCGAAATCTGCAAGATTGTGGCTCAAAAATAAGATTTTTTGCAAAAAATCAGTTTTTTGCATTGCCAGTTGCTAAAAATGTACTAACTTTGCAGCCGCAAAACTCGAGCAAGTGAGTGCAATGACAAGTTTACTTGATCATTGCCGAGTGCAGCCGAGTTTATGCAAAACTCGAGCAAGCGAATGCAATGACAAGTTTACTTGATCATTGCTGAGTGCAGCCGAGTTTATGCAAAACACGGAGATTCGTTAGCTCAGCAGGTAGAGCAACGCCCTTTTAAGGCGTGGGCCCTGGGTTCGAGTCCCAGACGGATCACCCCGAGTGAAAGCAGGCCAGATGTGTCTGGCCTGCTTTCTTTTTAATGCACCGGCACAACTATAGTGCCCACCCCCCCCGGCGAACCCTGCAGCAGTGGCCTGCTACCGGGCACGACGCTCCGGCGACACCACCAGCCACCCCTGATCACCCCATCGCCAATGCTTTCTCACATAATGGCTTGGAGTAGTTGCCGGTGGCTTTAGCGTTGAAAGCCAAATGGGCATGAGCATTAACAAGTTGTATAAAGGTTGCCTGATATTTAATACAAATAAGTCAAGGTCATTTCTCTTGTTATATTACCCAGATGGGAGACACGATAGAGATAGAATGCGTCCGTCGCCACTTAAAAGCCATCAGCGATAACGGCTACATCTTCGACGTTGCCAAGGACTATAAGAGTCTGTATGATATTGTGACGAAGTAGAAGTCTTGATGATATGCATAATATTTCGGGCGGTGACTGATGAACGAATGCAGTTTTCGCCCGAGTTTATTCAGTATAGTGAATCTAAATAGCCCAGAAATGACACCCTAAGCCTGAGAGTTTCGTTAATAAATCAGCGGAATCTTTGTTTTTTCTCATCTTTCCGCTTGTTTTCTCACGAAAAATATTATCTTTGTGGCGTAATTCAAAAATAACGGATGCCATGTGAAATCGGCGTGAGGACAACTCGGCGCGAGCCCATGGCAGTTGTTGCAGCTCACTTTTGGGCCGCTCATTCATTGCTGCATAAATAATTATTTGTAATTTTGTGAATTATTGACCCAAAGGCCAAAATACCGAAAAGTCGGAAGAGTCAGAGAAGTCAGAAGGCTCCGAAGAGTCGGAAAAGTCCGAAGAGTCAGAAGAGTCAGAAGAGTCAGAAGAGTCACATTACATTAACTTCTAATATTATCAACAATGAAAAGTGCATTAAACACCAGTGCTGCTCCGGCAGCAATCGGCCCCTATAGCCAGGGCATAGTGGCCACCGGAAAGACCTATTTCCTTTCAGGACAACTCCCCATCGACCCCGCCACCGGCGCATTTCCCGAAGGCGGCATCCAGGAGCAGACGCGCCAGTCGCTGCTCAACGCTCAGGCCATCCTCAAGAGCGCAGGGCTGGATCTTAACAATGTAGTGAAAACTACTGTGCTGCTGAGCGACATCGCCAACTTCGGCCCGATGAACGAGGTGTATGCCGAGTTCTTCGGCTCGCCGTTCCCTGCCCGCTCGGCATTTGCCGTGCGCGACCTGCCCAAAGGCGCGATGGTAGAGATTGAAATGATTGCCGTGGGCGACTAACTGGAAAGCATTGCTCTGATGGCACGGCAGATGTTCTGTCGTGCCATGTTTTTATCTATAGCCGCCTCAAGCGGCATATCGGCAGGCGTGACCGGGACGATACTGTCGAAGCCTAACGCCGCAGCATCCACCCCGGGAGCCAGCGAGCCGCAAATGGCCACCACCGGCACGCCATATTGCCGCGCGACAGCTGCCACAGCCTGCGGAGCCTTACCCATTGCCGTCTGGCCGTCGATGCGGCCCTCACCGGTAATGACCAGATCGGCCTCACTCACACGCTGCGAAAGCCGCGCTTTACCTATTATATAAGGTGCACCCTTCACTATTGAGCAGTGTGGCAACAACCCCACCATGCCGGCCGCCACACCTCCGGCCGCCCCTGCACCGGCCACACGAGCCGCGTCGCCAAGGAAGCGGGCATAGTTGAGCATACCCTGCTCAAGGTGCTCCACCTGCTCGGGCGAAGCTCCTTTTTGCGGAGCAAAAACGCGGGCTGCCCCGCGAGGGCCGCACAACGGGTTGTCAACGTCGGCAAGCAGCGTGAAGCGCGTCAGCGACACGGCATCGGCTACGCCTTCAAGATTTATCGCATTGATTTTGCCAAGATTTCCGGCACAGGGGTAAAGATGATGCTCTTCGGCATCAAAAAACTCGGCTCCCAACGCCGCCATCACACCCATGCCGCCATCGCATGTGGCACTGCCACCCAGTCCCAGCACTATGTGCCGGCAACCACGCTCCACGGCATCAAGAATCATCTGTCCGGTGCCCAGTGTGCTCGCATGGATGATGTCGCGCCTGTCACGGGGCACTAATGGCAATCCGCTGGCCGCAGCCAGTTCCATAAAGGCCGTTGCCCCGGCATGGTCGATGACATAGCGGGCCTCGACCTGCGGCAGGTCACGCACAGGGGCATCTACCCGGCACGACACCCATTGCACCGGCTTGTCGCAGCCCGCCGCCAAGGCTTCGACGCTTCCCTCGCCGCCATCGGCCACCACCACGCCATCAACCACAACACCGGCGCAGCAAGTGGCTACCGCCTGCTCCACGGCCTGCGCAATCTCTCGCGACGACAAGCAACCCTTGAACGAGTCGCTGGCCACTACTATACGTTTCACATTTTTCATAGCACGCAGTCACAACAATGGGTGTGACTCAATCACAGCCACACCCATCGCCGCCTCATGGCGTTAAATCAGTTGATTTTAACCACCAGATAGTTAGAATACTCCCAGAAGGCCCGTGCATCGCTGATAACCAGTGTCTTCGCCCCTCCACGGTCAATTATCGAGTAGGAGCCGGCCGGGTGCTTCGACATCACCTCTGCCTTCTTGCTGTGTAGCGGAATCTCGTTGAGTGTGCGCTTATCGGCCTTGGTGAAATATGATTTTTCAAAATCGCCTTCCATAATTTTCGTCTTGCGCAAGAAGCCGGTTTCGATAATCTTGTTGGCCTTCAGCTCCTTCTTCGAGCCTATGGCATAGTAGCACACATTAAGCTCGTTCTCAAGCCGGCGCGACTCTTCCTGGGCCTGTGTCTTTTCGCGCGTGACCTCGGTGTTAACCGTCTTGAGTGAATCTACACGCGTGTTAAGGTTGCTGATTTCGACATGTGCAGCCGCCAGTTGCTTCGTCAGGTCGTTGATTGTGCTTTGCTGGGCCTCGAGTTGCTTTTTCAGTCCCTCGATGGTCTTTTTCATCTCAGCCGTGTAGTTAGTTGACTGGCTGAGGCGTTTTTCCAGCTCGGCGAGTTTCTTTTGCCTCTCGGCAATGCCATTCTGTATGGCCACAATGTCGTCGCGCAACTGCTGCTTGCGGTCGGGTGTCTCACGGCTCAGGTCTCTCACGGTGACAATATCTTGCATCTGCTTGATTTGCGTCATGCCGTCGTTAATCTCATTCATGAGAGCCATCAGGCTGTCTTTCTCGGCAAGAGCAGTGGCCAACGAGTCGTTAAGTTCGGTGTTAATCGAATCCTGCCGCTGCGAGTCGTCTTGTGTGGCGTTGTCACGGCAAGAAGGCATCAGCGCCATGGCGATAATGCCCAGTACAAAAAACTTAATCTTTTTCATCGTTATATGTGTTGTTGATAATATCAGGATTTACTTTCTTTTGCTTGAAGCGGGCATACTTATCGACCTTGCCCGTAGCCTCATGCGGGCACCCGGCCACCACCAGCACAATCTCGCCTCGTGGCGCTGTGGTAGTGAAGTGCTCTACCAGTTCGCCCAAGGTGCCGTTGACGGTGCTGTTATGCAGCTTCGATATTTCTCGCGACACCGATGCCTCGCGGTCGGCGCCGAAGGCTTCGGCCAGCTGTTGCAGCGTCTTTACAAGCCGTAGCGGCGACTCATAGAAAATCATGGTGCGCGGCTGGGTCTTGAGTTCCTCGAGGCGCGATGCACGACCTTTTTTCTGAGGCAGAAATCCCTCGAAGGTGAAACGATCGCAAGGCAACCCCGAGTTGACTAATGCCGGCACAAATGCCGTGGCACCGGGCAGGGTCTCGACCTCGATGCCGGCATGGCGGCACTCACGGCTGAGCATGAAGCCCGGGTCGCTGATTGCCGGTGTGCCGGCGTCGCTCACCAGCGCCACCACTTCACCGCCCTTTATCTGCTCGATAATGGGTGCTACGGTTTCGTGCTCGTTAAACTTGTGATGGGCACGCATGGGTGTGGTGATGCCAAAGTGACGCATTACCACACTGCTTGTGCGCGTGTCCTCGGCAAGGATGAGCGAGGCCTGTTGCAGCACCTGCACGGCACGAGGGGTCATGTCGTCGAGGTTGCCAACGGGCGTGGGCACTATGTAGAGTTTACCGGCCATCAGGTTTTGCTATTTGTTACTCATCGAAGTGGTGACGCACAATGTTAAGAAACTCCTTAACTTCGGGCACCGTTTCGTCCCAGCCTAAATCGGCCAGGAAATAGTCGGCCGCCTCACCATATGAATTCATGCTTTCAACCATATTCAGGGCTTCATCGAAGTCGGCCTCACTGTTGCCGAACAGTTCGCGCCGGAAGCGGAAATAGTCGTTCAGCGAGAATGCCTTGCGCATATCCTTAGACATGGAGCGTTGCAGTTTCTCATCCACGCGCATGGCCGGCGGCGCCTGAGTCACGGCCGGTGCATCTATCGCTGTGTCGGCGGTGGGCATATCGAATGTGAACACCTCTTGCGGCTCGTCGTCGGTACACTGCACGGCAGGCTCATCGTCGAGGCCACCCGCATCAGGCACGAGTGTGTCTTCGGCCGCAGGCTCTTGCGGCACGACAGGCTCCTCCGGGGCCGGTTCATCGACCGGCTGAGCGAAAGCAGGCGGCCGCACAGCCGGAGCCGGGGCAGGCTCGGGGGCCGTGAGCAGTTGCGACATTTCGCCGATGGTGGCGGCATGACGGCGCACCAGATCATAGACCACGGCAGGCGTCTCATCGCCATGCTTGTCGATCACTAAAAGCAAGCCTTCGAGTTCGTACACTTGCGACAGTATCTTAGAAATAGCTGCGTCCATAGCTGATTTATATTAATAGATGCGTCCTAAAATTTAATGTAATGTTAGGATGAACGTGGAATTTGGCTGCAATAATAGCAATTTTTTTTGTAACGAGCTACTTTTTTCGGGTAAAAAGATTAATAAGCAGCCTGTCGATGTTGTTTTTCAGCTCATTTCGCGAGCCGTTGTAGTTGTTTACCAATACTGCAAAGGCATACTGCGGCTCATCGGCCGGGTAGTAGCCCACGAAGCATTGCACGTCGGTCATACTGCCCGACTTTAGCACTATGTCGCGGCTGAGCGAGGTGCCCGGCAACAACGTGCCGATGCGTTTTCCGGCTTTGGGCATGAGGTCGCACAGGCGTTTGTCGGCATATTTGCGTGCCGCCATATACGATAGCATCTGCACCAGTAGGCGCGGAGTGGCCTTTCCGCCTCGTGCCAGGCCGCTGCCATCGCGCATAAACAGCCCGGCACTGTCGATGCCACGGGCGGCGAGCAGCTGCTTCACACATTCCACGCCCACCGGGTCGAGGCTACCCACACCGCGCCAGTCCTTGTCGCGCACAGCAATGGCGCGCAGCAGCGCGTGGGTGTACATGTTGTCGCTGCGATCCAGCAGCGAGGTGATGATGTCGGGCAGTGACGGCGATGAGTGAACCAGCAACAGCTGGTTCTGCCCGCCGGGCTTAATGTCGCGTCCGGCAACGGCAATGCCGGCACGGCGCAGGCTGTTGGTCACACTATCGGTGAGCAGACTGCCGGGGTTGGGATTGGCAAAGCGCAGGTTATAGCTGCCCGGGCACACCGAGCCCATCAGCACCAGGGCCGGGGTGGCAAATTCAAGCGCATAGTCGATGTCTTCACGGCCTGAATTGAAGCGCATCTTATTAATCACTTGCACACTGTTTAAGGGAGGCTTTGTGGTGAAGGCCGAGTAGCGGCCACTCTTGTCAACCTTAAAGCTGACATTTGCCACATTATCACTGAAGTTGATAGGGAACACGGCGGCACCATAGTCCCATGCCAGGTCGCCCACGTCCCAATGGATGCTATAAGGCGGGTAAGGGTAGAGTGTCTCATCGGTAAGCACAGCGCCCTCAATCGTCTTTATTCCACGGCTTTTCAACGAATCCAACACCTCGGTGACGATATTGGGATTTTTCGGGAAATAGCGCGAGCCCAACGTGGGGTCACCACTGCCCACTATCACCAGGTTGCCTCGCAATGTGTCATTTTCCACCTTGCCCTGAATGAGCACCTGAGTCTGGAACTTGAAATCTCCTCCCAGCCTTTCCAGGGCGGCAGTCGAGGTTACGGTTTTCATTGTCGAGGCCGTGATTATGGCTTGGTCAAGCAGGTTACCGGCCACCATCTGCATCGAGTCGATGCGCATCACCGCCACTCCGGCCGAGGCATGTGTGAGCGCCTTATTACCCACAAACAGATCCACGGCCTCTTGCATCGTCAGGCAGTGGCTGCTCAAAGCCATCGTCATGGCTACTATCAATATGGCTATCTTCTTCATAGTCAATATTATTAATGATTATAGCAGTGCGTCATAACGATTACAGATCTTCCTCATTATCTTTGGTGTTGTGTTCAATAAGGCTTGCTGCCACGCCATCGGCCAGTTGTACCAGCGAACACAGCGGATGCTTGTCGCGAGCCACATTCAGGCACTTGGTGAGCTCCACGCTCTGGAAAGGCAGGTCCCACGCCGTCATGTGCCACCTGATGGCCAGCAACTCCTCTTGCGTGATGTCGAGGCCGCCCCACAGCGCCATGATGGCCGACTTCTCACCGTGCCCCATGGGGAAGTTTGAGTAGTCCACATTATAGGTATCTACAAACACGGGGATGCCATTACTTGGCTTCTTGCTCTTGCGGCGCGTGGGCACATAGATGTCGGCCTTGCAGATGTCGTGCAGCAATGAGGCAATGATGACGCTGGCCTCGTTCAGCTCAAATTCCAGGTCGGGACGCATGCCCAGCACCAGTTCACGCAGTTTCAGGGCCACCTGGCACACGTTGAGCGAGTGACGCAGCAGGCCGCCATCCTTATTGTAGTGGTGCGACACACTGGCTGGAGCCGTGAAAAAGTGGTTGCGCCCATCGTCAAGATATTCCACAAGATCATCAACGCCTTCGCGGCCTGTGGATCGCAGCAATTGTATAAATTCGGCCTTATCGGCCTTCAGGTTGAAATCCATATTATAAAAAATCAGTTTGTTAGTTAATATTTACGTTTAGACTTACCGGTCGGCTTGCGCCAGTATTCCTTTCGCATCCAGGCATAGTGCCGGCGGTGCTCCAGGTAGTCGAGGTCGCGCTCATGGGCATAGGCTTCGCGCTCAAAACTGATGTTGCGATAGGCATTGCCGCGCATGAGCAGCCTCACAAGCCATTCCACAACATAGGCAATGTAAAACGGCAGAATGCCCATTTCCAGCATCTGTGCCGTGTGTATGCGCTCATGATTGATCAGGCTGTTTGACAAGTACACACCCGGGTGGACGAATAACACCCCCAGCAGGTTGATTGCCGAGAAGTGGCCAAATGGTATGTGCTTAGTCCTGACGATAATCATTGTTTCGGAGCACTAATCAGGTTAGCAATGCATGCGGCGGTATTAGCGGCACAGTTGTCGGTGCCCAGCAGTGTCATCACCTCGGCATAGCCGTCGAGTTGCTGTCGGCGCTCGCTACTGTCGGCAAGCAAGAGTGCCAGATGATGGTCGATGTTCTCGGGCGAACACTGGTGAATTAGCAACTCGGGAATAATGCCACGATTGGCGATCAGGTTAGGCAACGTCACATAGTTGCCCTTGAGCAGGCGGCGGTAGAAGCTATAGAGCCACTTGTTGCCGGTCATGCGATAGCAGGCCACTTGCGGTGTGCCCAGAATGGCCGTCTCGAGCGTTGCCGTGCCGCTCGTAACCAGCGCCACGCGGCTGTGATGCACCAGAGTCCAAGTGTCGTTTTCCACCACAGTGACGGGAAGGGAGCCTATTATACCGTCATACACGCTGCGGTCGATGCCCGGAGCAGCGGCTAAGGCCAGGTGGCAGTCTGGATGACGCATGGCGGCTGTGAGCATCGACGGCAAATTGTCGCGAATCTCCTTCACACGCGAGCCGGGCACCAGGGCAATGATATGCCGCGACGCATCCAGCGCGTGCTGCCGGCAGAAGTCCTCACGCGACACCATAGCAGCACGGGCTCGCGCCAGCTCGGCAACTGTGGGGTTGCCCACATAGGTTGCATCGTAGTCGTGACGGCGGTAGAAGGCCGGTTCGAACGGCAGGATGCAGCACATTGCGTCCACATCGCGCTTGATAGCCTTGACGCGCCACTGCTTCCACACCCACACCTTGGGCGAGATAAAATACACCGTGGGAATGCCCGACTCATGAGCGTGACGCGCTACCTTGAGGTTGAACGACGGGTAGTCGATCAGCACCACGGCATCGGGGTGCCAGGTGCTCACGGCATCTTTGGCTGTGCGCAGAAAACCCAATATGGGTTTCAGGTGGCGCAACACGTCGATAAATCCCATGTGAGCCATCTCGCGATAGTGAACCAGAGGCTCCACGCCGGCAGCGGCAGTCATCAGGTCGCCGCCCAGGAAGCGGAACCGAGCCTGGGCATCGGCGGTCTTCAAGGCTTTAATAAGCTCCGAGCCATGCAAGTCGCCAGAGGCCTCACCGGCTATTATCAGATATTTCATTATTTAATTGTCTAACTTTTTAACTTGCAAAATTAACGATTAAACGCTACATTTACAAATCGAGCATCACATCCTTAAAAAATATTATGCATCAATACCGTGATACTCACCATTTTTCACTAAATTTGCATCGTCGGCAATTTCTTTACCCGCCAAGCAATCAACATCAAAATGAATGATAACAACACGAAACGCAGCCTCTGGAACGACTATCGCGAGCGAAACATCTACATGATAACGCTTGTGGTGGATGGCCGCAAGCCTTTGCTTGGCGAGCTTGTTAACGACTGCGATTCAGCCTATGTTGAGCTTTCGCCTTTAGGACAAAAGGTGCAACAGGATTGGGAGCAGTTGTCCAACTATTACCCCCAGATATCAGTTATTGCCTGCCAAGTAATGCCCGACCATTTACATGGCATAATATACATACACAGACATCTGCCAGTGCATTTAGGACAAGTGATAGCTGGATTTAAGTATGGCACGACAAAGGCCTGGCAAAACATGTTTTCACCGGCAGCCCAAAGACAGGCCGCCTCGCCCGTCAAGCCCCCCGGCAATGCGGTCAGGTGCTCGCCGGTGCAGCCGGCGAGAAAGCAGCGATTGTGGAGCCCCGGTTATCACGACCGAATTTTGCGAGGAAAAGATCAGCTCCAGCGCATGATTGATTATGTAAAAGACAATCCTCGCCGGTTGGCCATAAAGCGAGCGCATCCCGACTTATTCCGCCTGCAAGAGAGAATCCCCATAGGCAACAGCCACGTCGCCATTATGGGTAACCGCTTCTTGCTTGACTGGCCCGTGAAAGTGCAGGTGCAATGCTCACGCCATTTGACTTTTGATGAGATTGAAGCTCAGAGCAGGCATTTCCTCGCACTTGCGCAAGAAGGGGCTGTGCTGGTATCGCCGGCCATTAGCGCTGGAGAAAAGGCCGCCTTGCGGGCGGCTTTCGAAGCCGGATGTCCTATAATACTGTTACGTGAAAACGGATTTGCACCGCTGGCAAAGCCCGGCGGCAAGCTCTTCGAAGCATGCGCAAAGGGCAAGCTCCTACTGGTGGCACCCTGGGAGCACCATTCTGCCAAGCGAACCATCACCCACAATCAATGCAAGCAACTGAACGATCTGGCCAAAACTATTTGCGCCACAGCACTGGCAGCGGCCGAACCGCTGCCCACACAACACTCGGCAATACCGGCAGCCCAAAGACCGGCCACCTCGCCCGCCAAGCCCCCGGGCAATGCGGTCGGGTGCTCGCCGGTTCAGCCCCCGGGCAATGCGGTCGGGTGCTCGCCGGTTCAGCCGGCGAGAAAAGGAGCAATAGTATTATCTAATAAAGAGAATAAAAGAAAATAAATATGAAGCACTCTATCATCACAACCTTAACAGCTGCTGCAATAGCAATCATTGCCAATGCAGCCGGAGGAACTACGGCCGCTACTGCGACGGCCTCGACGACGGCCCCTAAACACGAGTTTCGCGGAGCCTGGCTACACATCATCGGGCAGGGACAATATGCCCGCCAGAGCACAGAGCAGAACCAGGCCTATCTCATCGAGCAGCTTAATGCCCTGCAACGCGCCGGCTGCAACGCCATCATCTGGCAAGTGCGCCCACAAGCCGATGCCGCCTACCCCAGCACGTTAGAGCCGTGGAGCCGCTGGCTCACCGGCACCGCCGGACAGGCACCATCGCCCATGTGGGATCCGTTGCAGTTTATGATCGACCAGTGCCACCGCCGCGGCATGGAGCTGCACGCATGGATCAACCCCTACCGTGTGACAAGCGGCAGCGACGACAGCCCAGCCGAAGGGCACATCTATTACGAGCACCCTGAATGGTTTGTGCGCTATGCCGACGGCAAAATCTACTTCGACCCGGCACTGCCCGAGAGCCGCGATTTCATCAACCGCGTGGTGGCCGACATCGTCACACGTTATGACGTGGATGCCATCCACATGGACGACTACTTCTACCCCTACCCCAAAGACGGCATCGAGTTTCCCGACTCGGCCTCGTTTGCCACCTATGGGCGCGGATGGGGCGACCGGGGCGACTGGCGCCGTCACAATGTGGACATGCTCATCGAGCAGCTTCACCACACCATCAAGGGCATCAAGCCCTGGGTGCAATTAGGCATCAGCCCCTTTGGCATCTGGCGCAACAAGGCCAGCGATGCCAACGGCAGCGACACTAACGGCCTGCAATGCTACGATGCGCTGTATGCCGACTGCCCGCGCTGGACGGCACTGGGATGGGTCGATTACATGGTGCCGCAGCTCTACTGGGAACTGGAGCACAAGTTGGCAAGCGACCTCACACTCTCCTACTGGTGGAACGACCGCGCCAACGGCCGCCACATGTACTACGGGCAAAGTGTGAACAACGTGATGACTCACCGCGACATTGCCGACTGCGGCGGCGACACGCTCAACCCCACGCAGCTCGACCACAAGATGCGCATCATGCGCAGCCTGCCCAACGTGCACGGCGTGACGTGGTGGCCCGGCTACAGCGTGAGCCGCAACTTCAAGGGCGTGCTCGACTCGCTCAGCACCACCCACTGTGCCTCGCCGGCTCTCATTCCCGCCTACCGCTGGCTCGATGACCAAGCACCGGCCCCCGTCACCGCCCTAAGCGTGACAAAAGCAGGGAAAAACGAGGTGACACTGCACTGGCAGGCCCCCGTCACCGGCGACCCGATGCAGCAAGCAGTGCGGTTTGCGATATATCGTTTCAAGCAAGGAGAAAGCATCAACACCAACGATGCCCGCGCCCTGATAGCCATCACCGGCGAAAACGCCATCACCCTACAGCAGCCCAAGGGACGCTGGACCTACGCCGTGACCGCCATCGACCGCTGCTGGAACGAAAGCACCCCAAAAGCATTTGCCAGTTTAAATAATTATATGTAAATTTGCAGTGATATTAGTGGTCACAATCGCTACACCGCTACAATAACATTAAAACAACTGAAAATGAAACACCTACTACTCTCATTACTAAGAAGATTCACGTTTGTCTTGATGGTTCTGACATCCGCCATAAGTGGTAAAGCCGATGACTTTTCTTATAATGGATTAAATTATGCAATAACCAGCAGCTCAACGGTAGCTGTTGGCTATAATCCTAATATTTCTGGTTCCATTGTCATTCCAATCGTTGCACATCACATATATACGACTACAAGCAATGGTGTAACAGTGCAGCACGATGATGCTTATACCGTCACCGGAATTGGCACCAGTGGATTCAATGGCTCCAGTGGCCTAACCAGTATCATCATCCCAAACACCGTCACTTATATCGGAGTTTCGGCATTTCAGAATTGCACTGGATTGACGAGAATCGACATCCCAAACTCCGTCATCACAATCGGTGATTATGCATTTTGGTTATGCCACAACCTGACTAGTGTTACCATCCCAAACTCCGTTACCTCAATCGGCAACAATGCATTCCAAAACTGCAGAGCCCTGACATACATTGACATCCCAAACTCCGTCACAAAAATTAGCGATGGCATGTTTTACTGGTGCAGCAACCTGACGAGCATCACCATTCCAAACTCTGTCACTTATATAGGCAATCATGCGTTCAAAGACTGCACAAGTCTAGCGAGGGTGAATATAACCGATGTGGCCGCATGGTGCAATATTGATTTTAGAAACGACCAAAGCCACACCGGTTTGAGCAATCCACTATCATACGCGCATCATCTTTACCTAAAAGACGAAGAGGTCACTGATCTTGTCATTCCAGAAACAGTGACAACTATAAAGGATTATGTATTCCTTGATTGCACAGGACTAACAAGCGTCACCATTCCAGACTCCGTCACATTCATTGGCAGCTATGCGTTCTCTGGTTGTAGTGGACTAACTGATATCTATTCAAAGATTAAAAAACCGCAAGATGTCACATATGGAAGTTACGTTTTTAATAAAGTTGACAAGAAAAACTGCAAAGTTTATATACCGAAAGGAACGTTAGAAATATATAAAGCCACTGCGCCGTGGAAAGATTTCTATAACTTCATTGAGGAAGACGATGTGGTGACTGGTGACCTTGACGGCAGCGGCATCGTGGACGTGGATGATGTGAACGCGACGATTAACCTAATCCTGTTATTCGACCAGTATAAGGACCGCTACCCGGGCAATGCCGACCTTGACGGCAACGGCCTCATCGATGTGGACGACGTAAACGCCCTTATCAACATCATATTATCTAATTAGCCATAATTTTGAGCTTAGAATGATAAGGCTGACGCGCTATTTTAGTGTGTCGGCCATTTTTTTGTGTTGCATTCAGCGACTATGCCATTATCACCATCGGCAGACCTTTTTTCATACCTTTCGATTATTCTTAATCGGAGAAATCAAGAATAATCGGGAAACAAATTGCACGCAAATTCTTAATTCACAATTCATAATTCTTAATTAATTAGTATGTTGAGCTATCGGTCGAAATTACGCTGCGTTTCGGAAAAATCAAAGTAAACTTTGCTTTTTCACTCAACTTGCAGTAATTTTGCAGTTTGGAAAATTATAAACTATAAAAACATTATAAATTTTTATGAACACATTAGCTACAAAATACGACCCTAAGGCGGTTGAGAGCAAGTGGTATGAATACTGGGAACAGCACGACCTGTTCAAGTCGGTGCCCGACGAGCGCGAGCCCTACACCATCGTCATTCCGCCCCCCAACGTCACCGGTGTGCTGCACATGGGTCACATGCTCAACAATACGATCCAGGACATCCTCATACGCCATGCCCGCATGGAGGGCAAGAACGCGCTGTGGGTGCCCGGCACCGACCATGCGAGCATCGCCACCGAGGCAAAGGTGGTGAAGCGCCTGGCCGAGCAGGGCATACGCAAGCGCGACCTGACGCGTGAGCAATTCTTAGAGCATGCCTGGGCGTGGACTCACGAGCACGGCGGCATCATCTTGCAGCAGCTGCGCAAGTTAGGCGCTTCGTGCGACTGGAGCCGCACGGCCTTCACCATGGACGAGAAGCGCAGCCAGAGCGTGCTGCGGGTGTTCGTCGATCTCTACGACAAGGGCTACATCTATCGCGGCCTGCGCATGGTGAACTGGGACCCCAAGGCTCAGACGGCGCTGAGCAACGAGGAGGTGATCTATCACGATGAGAAAAGCAAACTCTACTACCTGAAATACTACGTCAACGGCTTGACGACGCTCGAGGCCGAGGCCGAGCTGCGCGAGCAGGGCAACGTGATCCACCGCGACGACAAGGGCTACTATGCCGTGGTGGCTACCACCCGCCCCGAGACCATCATGGGCGACACCGCCATGTGCGTCAATCCCAAAGACCCCAAGAACCAGTGGCTGCGTGGCCGCCAGGTGATCGTGCCGCTAGTGAACCGCGTGATTAACGTCATCGAAGACCACTATGTGGACATCGAGTTCGGCACAGGTTGCTTGAAGGTGACTCCGGCTCACGACCCCAACGACTACATGTTGGGCAAGACTCACAACCTGGAAAGCATCGACATCTTCAATCCCGACGGCAGCATCAGCACCGAGTCACCGCTATATGTGGGCATGGACCGCATGGAGTGCCGCAAGGTGATTGCCGCCGACCTGCAACAGGCCGGCCTGATGGAGAAGGTGGAAGACTACGAGAACAAGGTGGGCTACAGCGAGCGTAACCCCGACACCGCCGTCGAGCCCCGCCTGTGCAAGCAGTGGTACCTGAAGATGAAACACTTTGCTGAGATTGCACTGCCCCCGGTGATGAACGATGAGCTGAAGTTCTTCCCTCCGAAGTATAAAAACATCTACAAGGTGTGGATGGAAGGCATCCAGGACTGGTGCATCTCGCGTCAGCTGTGGTGGGGACATCGCATCCCGGCCTACTTCCTGCCCACCGAAAATCCCGACGACGAAGTCTTCGTGGTGGCTCTGACCGAAGAAGAGGCTCTTGCCAAGGCTCGCCAGATTAAGGGTTATGAGAACATCCAGCCAGATGAGCTCAAGCGCGACGAGAACGCCCTCGACACCTGGTTCTCGAGCTGGCTGTGGCCCATTTCGCTCTTTGACGGCATCAATAATCCCGGCAACGAGGAAATCAAGTACTACTACCCCACCAGCGATCTGGTGACCGCTCCCGACATCATCTTCTTCTGGGTGGCACGCATGGTGATGGCCGGATATGAATACATCGGCGAAATGCCGTTCCGTAACGTGTATTTCACCGGCATCGTGCGCGACAAGTTAGGTCGCAAGATGTCGAAGTCATTAGGCAACAGCCCCGACCCGCTCATGCTTATTGACAAATATGGTGCCGACGGCGTGCGCATGGGTATGATGCTCAGTGCTCCGGCCGGTAACGACATCCTCTTCGACGAGGCTCTGTGCGAGCAGGGACGCAACTTCAACAACAAGATTTGGAACGCCTTCCGCCTGGTAAAGGGCTGGGAAGTGGCCGATATTGAGCAACCTGAGCACAGCCGCCTGGCAGTGCAATGGTTCCACGCAGTGCTCGACAACACGCTGACCGAGATCAAAGACTTGTTCTCGAAGTTCCGCCTCAACGAGGCACTGATGGCTGTGTATCGCCTGTTCTGGGAAGAGTTCTCGGCATGGTATCTCGAGATTGTCAAGCCTGCCTACCAGCAGCCCATCGATGCAAAGACAATGGATGCCACACTATACTTCTTCGACACGCTGCTGCGCCTGTTGCACCCGTTCATGCCGTTCATCACCGAGGAGCTGTGGCAGCACATCGCCGAGCGCAACGATGGCGAGAGCATCATGTATGCCCGCATCCCCGAACCCGGCCAGCCCGACACAGCACTGCTCAGCGCCATGACCCAGGCAAAGGAAATAGTGGGTGGCGTGCGCAACGTGCGCAAGTCGAAGAACCTGCCTAACCGCGAGGAGCTGGCACTGCAAGTGGTGGGCGAGTTCAGCAACCCGCTTGCTCCCATCATCGTGAAGACTGCCGGCTTGAGCGGCATCGAATGCGTTGACACTAAGGATGCCACGGCGGCAGCATTCCTGGTTGGCACCACCGAGTTTGCCGTGCCATTAGGCAACAACATCAACGTGGAAGAGGAAATCGCAAAGCTCGAGGCCGACCTGAAGTATGCACAGGGTTTCCTTGCCACAGTAGAGAAGAAGCTGAGCAACGAGCGCTTCGTGGCCAACGCGCCCGAAGCCGTTGTGGCTGCCGAGCGAAAGAAGCAGGCCGACGCACAGAGCAAGATTGCCACGCTCACCGAGGCAATAGCCGCACTGCGCCGATAGATAGACACTTTAATCAAGTTCTATGAAATCTGCGAGATATATGAGTTAACCGAAAACAACGGAATATTAAACAACTGTTTTTTCTCATGCAGATTTTGCAGATTATAGGGATTTAATATGGAAATCAATGATTTAAGCTATAAAATACGAGGTTGCATTTTTAACGTTTACAATAAATTGGGACCTGGGTTATTAGAATCAATTTATGAACAAGCTTTGATTATAGAACTAAAAAAACAAGGTTTAGATGTTCGCAATCAAGTTGAATTACCTATTTATTACGACAATCAAAAGTTGCCCATCGCCCTACGTCTTGATTTATTAGTTAATGATACCATCATTATTGAGCTTAAATCAGTAGAAGAATTAAAACCCGTTTATTTCAAGCAACTAAAGACTTATTTGAAATTGACGAATAAGCGTCTTGGATTACTCGTCAATTTCAACGTTAATTCAATTATGAAAGATGCAATATTTCGGATACCAAATAATCTGTAGAATAAAAACATCTGCAAAATCTGCTGAATCTGCATGAAAATATGGCAACGTCAACTGCCTGGTGTATGAAATCCACGACATGGAAGTGGTGGTCATCGTGCTGGCAGCCTACGGGCACAATGAAGACAAATAAACACAAACAATCAATGATAGTAAAACAGAATGTGCCGGTGGCGCTGTGCAGCGACCATGCCGGCTACGACACCAAACAGGCCGTGATGCGCTGGCTCGACAGCCAGGGCATTGCATATAAGGACTTCGGCACCTATAACACCGAGAGTTGCGACTACCCCGACTTTGCCCACCCTTGCGCACTGGCCGTGGAGAGCGGCGAGTGCTACCCGGGGATAGCTGTGTGCGGCAGCGGCGAGGGTATCAACATCACACTCAACAAGCATCAAGGCATACGCTCGGCGCTGTGCTGGATCCCCGAGGTGGCCCGACTCGCCCGCCAGCACAACGATGCCAACGTGCTGGCCATGCCCGGCCGATTTGTGACCGACGAGCAGGCCATTGAAATGGTCGAGACATTTCTCAACACCCCATTTGAGGGCGGACGGCACCAGCGCCGCATCGACAAAATTCCCGTAACTCACTGCAAGCAATGATATTCACCACTGCTATCACGCCCGTTGCATGGGCACTAATGGGTGCGGGCGTTGTGCTCGCTGCCGCTTACATCACCTGGCGATGGCTTGCCTTGCACAGCCTCAACAAGTTTGTAAACATCACCCAACAAACCCGTGAATATGCCGATGAACTGGCACCGGTGTCGATCATCGTGGATGCCTGCAATGAGACCGACCAGTTAGTGCGCTTCCTGCCGTTGGTGCTCAACCAGGACTACCCCGAATATGAAGTAGTGGTGATTGCCGACGGTGCTGCCGAAGCCACCAGCGACATGCTCAGCGAGATGAAGGCACAGCACCCCAACCTGCACATCACCTTCACACCTCACGGCACACGCTCGCTGTCGCGCAAGAAACTGGCCCTGATGATTGGCATCAAGGCCGCCAAACACGACATCGTGCTCACCACCAACGCCAACTGCCGCCCCACCAGCGACCAGTGGCTGCGACTGATGATGCGCAACTTTGTGCCAGGCACCGACGTGGTTTTGGGCTACTCGCACTACCGCTACCACCGCGACAAGCGTTGGGGACGGCACTGGCGCATCTTCGACACCGTCACCACCGGCACACAGTGGTTGCGTAGCGCTATTGCCGGAAGGCCCTATCGCGGCACGACCGACAACCTTGCCTACCGCAAGCAGCTGTTCTTCGACGTGAATGGCTTTGCCAAGACGATGAACCTCACCTGGGGCGAGGACGATGTGTTTCTGTGCCAGATAGCCCATGGCGGCAACACGCGCGTGGAACTCGCTTCCGAATCGCAACTGAGCGTATATTACGAAAACATCTACCGCGCACACCGCCTGCTGCGCACGCGACGCGACTTCACCTCGCGCCGTGTTCCGCGCAGGGCATTTGTCGAGCACGCCGCCATGAGCTGGACGTTGTGGCTCGCTCATGCTGCACTCATTGCCGCGGCAGTGATTGCATGGCCTAATGCTGTGCCGCTAATTGCAGGTGCCGTGGCACTCATTGTCCTGTGGGTGAACATGACCATTGTCACGCGACGCGAATGCCGCTTGCTACAAGCCCCGCCCATCAGGCTGACGGCTGTGCCGCTAACGCTCGCAAGACCGCTGATTAACCTGAGCTACCGCGTGCGCGAACTGCGACACAAAAAGAGCAACTACACAACTTATATTTAATAAGTAGAAAGTAGAAAGTAGGAAGTAGAAAGTAATAAGGGTTAAGTAACTCTGAGAACTCCGAGCTGGCATTAGCCACTTGTAGCTTGTAGCTCGTAGTTTGTAGCTTGTAGCTAAAGAAAGCGTCAGCCAGCTTGTTTACTCGTTTGCTCGTTTACTAAAAAACCTGTTTACTCGTTTACTAAATTATTGCATCGCGCACTTGTAGCTCGTAGCTTGTAGCTAAGAAAGCGTCAGCCAGCTTGTTTACTTGTTTACTCGTTTACTCGTTTACTAAAAAACCTGTTTACTTGTTTACTAAAAAAAGCTCGTTTACTTATCATATGATAAAATCGATCAACGCCTGGCGAGGCATATTTGCCATCGTGATAGTATTGCTTCACAGCGAGGTGCCGATGATGGAATCGGGCGCCAAGCTTGGCGTGAGCTTTTTCTTCATAGCCAGCGGCTTCCTCACCACCCTGCGCCACCACGATGAAGACCTCACTTCGCCCGGCACGTGGTGGACCTTCTGGCTCAAGCGCGCACAACGCATCTACCCCCTGCACTGGATTGCCTTAGCATGCTACATGGCCCTTTATGTGCTGGTCATGCACAAGTCTATTCAATGGCCTCAACTCGCTGCGCAAGCAGCCCTTGTGCAGTGCTGGGTTCCCGACAAACATTATTTCTTTGCCTATAACGGTGTGAGTTGGTTCCTCGGTGCCCTGCTTTTTCATTACGCATGCTTCCCGCTCATCAACCGATACTTTTCACGATGGCGGCTGCAGTGGCAGTGTCTGCTCATCGTGGCAGTGATTGCAGCGCTTGCATGGTGGCTACCACAGCTAAGCCCTATAAAGCGCATCTACACATATGTGTGCCCGGCATTCAGACTGGGAGATTTCGTCTTCGGAGCTTTCATTGCCAATGTATATCGTAAGCTCAACTCTTCATCGGTTACCTACGGCACAGCAAAGGCTACCTTTATCGAAGCCATTTTCATAATCATTGTCTTAGAAGTGATTTTTATAGACCAGACCACTGAATTGTTTATGCCGTGGAACTCTCACCTTATCTGGTGGATACCGGTTGCAATCATTGTCTTCAGCTCGGCTATGCTTAACGGGCAGGAAGGCTTCATTGGCCGGCTGCTGTGTACTCGTCCCATACAGCTGTTGGGAGAATGGTCGCTGGAAATTTACCTGTTCCAGCATGTCGCCTCAACCATTGTCAACTACTTCATTTCGCCCATCTACGGGCACTTCGGCTACCCTATCTACGACAAGTTTGTGTGGACGCAAATACCGCTGCTCCTCATCATGGCATGGGCCATCCATAAAGCAAGAAAAACAACGCACGCGTAAATCAGACACTCCCACAGAATGAAAAAGTTAATTCTTATCATTATTATACTGACATTGATAGGCATTAGCCCTGCTTTAGTACAATATGGTTGTTTCGTGATGGAAACAGACTTTGCTTCTCAGCAAATCCCTTTCATTCTTGAGACAAAAAGAATGCTATCACAAGGCGTTCCATTCTGGAGTTGGAATCACTTTTTGGGCGACAATTTTATAGGGTGCTATTCATTTTACACACTCACCAGCCCATTCGTGTGGCTCAACTGTCTCTTCCCAGAAAGCATTATGCTTTACAGTATTACATTAATACTAATACTAAAAATGGTATGCGCTGGATGCTCTGCATATTTATATCTGAAAAAAATGCTGAGGAACAGCCAATTGGTTCTTATTGGTGCATTAATGTACACATTCTCATCATTCACCATCAGCAACTTATATTACTACCATTTTCTGGAGCCAATGATTGTGTTTCCAGTCTATTTACTCTGTTTAGAAAAATATTTGCGGAACGAGAGATACTCAGCATCATTGCTCGTGATTGCTTCATTTTTGGTAGCATTTATCAATTTCTATTTCTTACCATGTACTATTTTTGCTGCAGCAATCTACGTATGGTGTCGTACACGCTTGTCAGACGACATTCAAACAAATTCTCGACGAGTACTAATCGCAATTTTGCTTCATGTTTTGGGCTTTGCGCTCTCTGCATTCATCCTACTTCCAACTTTTCTTTATCTTACATCGGGAGACAGAGCGAACATGCACATTCTGCAAAGTTTTTCAGTATTCAACATTCTTGCCGGCCTGGAACGACTTCAGACCATCTTCATTCCTCAACTCACCGAAGGCATAAATCCTGCAATTATGGCTACAGGATGGAACAGTAATGCCGCAAACGTACCAATCGTGGGAGGATTGTTGGCAGCTTTATATGTCATATACGGGCATAAAAAGTGGCTTCGACTGCTCATTGCCATCTCAGTGGTCATTTACATCACACCACTCAATGCTATATTTTCATTATTTACCGACCCTACCTACTCTCGATGGGCCTACGCACTAACATTATTCCTTATATTAGCCAGCCTGCAATATATCGAAGAAATGCAGCCAATTAATGGCAAACACTTATTGTGCTATTTCACAGCAGCCATAGCTGTCTGCATTTTGTGTTATGGCATAACTGCAATTAACAATCATATCCACCACAATACAATAGCTAGCCACAATATTGCTATTAACGCTATTATAGCAGCTGTATTTTTCGTGGAGATTGCATTCCTGTATATATATCGACACTATAAAACAACAAAAGTCCTGCTATGTCTCGTAATAGTGTTTTCATTAATTGTCATGCCTCTCAGCATTTTTATGAAAACAGACGCATTTACACTTGACGAAAAGCACTGGAAAGGAGCTATCGACAAATATATTACCGACAACCATCTTCAGACGGCAAAGAGAGGTTTCAATTACCGCACCGACTTCATAACGCGTTCATCGGGTATATATCTTAATGCCGGCTTGATTAAGAATTACCCTTCTACTGCTGTCTACAGCTCATGCCACCATCCTCTAGCCATCGAATTTGAGAAAGAACTGAGCACAACTAGGAAACCTATAAAGAACGCCATAAGCGCATCACGCTCAAGGACCGCATTCAATGCTCTCACATCGGTAAAACAAACTATCATTTACGACGACTCACTTCGAAGTATGGCATTTGACAGCAATAACATCACCAACGTGAGGCAGAAACAGGGTTATAAGATTGCTGACAACAAACTTTATATTCCCATGGGATTTACCTACTCGCACTTCATATCGCAAAGCACATTCGACTCAGTGAGACTAGAAAATCCGAAAATTGATGCCATCACTTTAATGCTCGACAAAATGGTCGTTCCGGAGCAGTTTGTTCCTCTTGCAAAAGAATATATGGTCCAGCAATTTGCCCCATTGAACACAGAAGTAAGCCTCGACAGCATAGTCAAACAACGTCGTGCTACCACATGTGATGCCGTAAACGGAAATAATCGAGGACTTGAGGCTACGATAACGATGACGCGCGAAAACCTGGTATTCTTCAGTTTTTGGGCAGACAAAGGATTTAAGGCCTTCATCGACGGTAAGCGAACTGAAATCATCCCAGTAAATATGAATCTCTCGGCGGTGATAGTGCCAGCTGGACATCATAAAATTAAATTCACCTACACCCCATCAGGTTACGTTGCGGGATGCCTGGTAAGCATGTATGCCTTTATAATATTACTAATAGTACTGTTAATAGAATATCGTAATAACAAGCATCGCATTGCCTTTCACAACAGCAAATATTCGACAAATGACAGGCAAGAAAAATAAAAAAATCTTTCGGCGGGTTGCAATAATGCGACGAAAATCGCGTTATATGCTTTACAATGCTTAATTATTTTGCTAAAAATATTATACTCGTCTTAGTGGTTCTGCTTGGAGTCGCAACCGCCGGTGCACAGGATAACGACAAGATTCTTAACCGGCAGTATGCCGACATGAAGCCCATTCACTTTGGCTTCTCAATCGGCGTTAACTTCCAGGACCTCAACATCACCAATAACGGCTACATCACCCCCGACGGTGAGCAATGGTGGGCCGACGTGCCTAACCATTCGCCGGGCTTCTGCGTGAATGTGCTGGCCGACTGGCGCCTTGGCACGCACCTGAACCTGCGCGTGTCGCCGGGTATGTATTTCGGCAACAAGGTGGTGAAATTCCAAAACAGCCTGGGCGACCCTCTGGCTCCCGAGCAGTCACACTACAGGCAGCAGCAAAACATAAAATCCACCTACATAGTCGCGCCCATCGACCTCAAGTTCTCAGCCAGGCGCTACCACAACATACGCCCCTATTTCACCGGCGGCGTGATGCCCATCTTCGACTTGAAAAAGGACAAAAAAGAGCAGTTTCACCTCAAAAACATGGACGTGATGCTCACCCTGGGCATGGGATGCGACTTCTACCTGCCATTTTTCAAGCTGTGCCCTGAAGTGAAATTCTGTTTCGGACTCAGAAACCTGCTCGAAAAGAACAGGCCCGACTTGCAAGACGATCCCGAGCTGATTCGCTTTACCGAGAGTGTGAGCAGGATTTCAAACAACATGGTCGTGTTAACCTTCTATTTCGAATGAAATCAGCCCTTCGACACATAGCATTACTCGCCATTGCGCTTGCGTTCACGGCCCTCAACAGCCACGCGCAGGTGGATGCACAGCTCACACAATACTGGGCAGTGCCCACCTATTATAACCCCGCGGCTGCCGGCAACATCGATTTCATCCACATCACCGGCGGCGCCAGGCTGCAATGGGTGGGAGTGAAAAATGCACCCTACACGTTCATGGCAATGGCCGACATGCCGTTTAAGTTCATGGGACGCCGATGGGGCACCGGAGTGGTGCTTGAACAAGAAAGCATGGGTCTGTATAAGAGCATTCACGCACACGCACAATTAGCCTGGAAGAAAAAAATGCTGGGCGGAACCTTGAGTGTGGGCATCCAGCCGGGAATGATCAACCAGACCTTCGATGGCTCAAAAGTCTTTATTCCCGAAAACGACGAGTATCACCAGGGCACCGACGACGCCATCCCCACCGGCACGGTGAGCGGCACATCGTTCGACATCTCTGGCGGAGTGATGTTCACCCACAAGTGGTTCTGGGCAAGCGCATCGGTAACCCACATCACCGCCCCCACCATCACCATGAAGGTAGAGAACGACGAGGAAAAACAATATGAATTTGATGCCGGCAGATTATATTATTTTATGGCCGGTAGCAATATTCCGATAAAAAATACGTTATTTGAAGTGATGCCATCGGTCATGGTCAAGAGCGATTTCCAGTTCTGGCAGGCCGAAGCCACAGCCCGGGTGCGCTACAACAAGTTCCTGAGTCTGGGCGTGGGCTACAGATACAAGGATGCAATTTCGGTTATGGCTGGAGCCGAGTTCAAGAATTTCTTCTTTGGCTACAGCTATGACTACACCACCAGCGACATGCGCACATCGGGCGGAAGCCACGAGGTGTTTCTACAATACAACGTGAAGCTCGACATGGGCGAGAAAAACCGCAACAGCCACAAGAGCATACGCATCATGTAGAGAGGCGGCACATTATATAAATAGAAGGACAACAGTCAGGCTCGGCACCACCGCATGCGATGGTGATGTGAGCCGCAGAACATAAAAATGTGATATGAAAAAGATTTTGTTGATAATCGCTATTGCGATTGTGATGGTCTCGTGCGGAGCTGCACGCCGCAGTTCGCTCGCCGGCGGCGAGGTAACCGGTGTCGGTGCCATTTCGTATAACGAACCCGTGCCCTACGGCATGGTGCTCGTCGATGTCGGCTCGATGCGCGAAGGCCCGTCACAGCGCGACTCGGTGTGGGGCATCGACTCCACAGCCCACGGCATCTCGGTGGATGCCTTCTGGATGGACGAAACCGAGGTCACCAACTCAAAGTACAAGCAGTTTGTTTACTGGGTGCGCGACTCGATCATTCGCGAGCGCCTGGCCGACCCTGCCTATGGTGGCAATGAAGAGTTTAAGATTGAGGAGGACAAGGAGGGCAACCCCGTCACCCCACATCTCGACTGGAGCAAGAGCATTCCCTGGAAAAACCCCAGCGAGGATGAAGAGCGTGCCATCGAGAGCGTGTATCGCATCAATCCCATCACCGGGCAGAAAGAGCTGGATGCCACACAAATGAATTATCGGTATGAAATCTACAACCTTACCGAGGCTGCCAAGCGCAAGCATCGTTTCGATGCCACCCGGCGCGATTACAACACAGACCACGAGGTTGACAACACCGTGCCCACTATCAGCAAGGACACGGCATTTATCGACGATGACGGACGCATCATCCGCCAGACCTTGACGCGCCCCTTGCAGAGCGAGTTTGACTTTGTGAACACCTACATCGTCAACATCTACCCCGACACCACCTGCTGGGTCAACGACTTTGACAATGCCTACAACGAGCCTTATGTGCGCATGTATTTTGCCAACGGCAACTACAACAGCCACCCCGTGGTGGGTGTGAGCTGGGAACAGGCCAACGCCTTCTGCGTGTGGCGCACCGAGTTCCTGAAGAAATCGCTTGGCAAAGAAGGCATATACATCGAGCCGTTCCGCCTGCCCACCGAGGCCGAATGGGAATTTGCCGCACGTGCAGGCTATGACCAGAACAAATATCCCTGGGAAGGAGACCTGCCCATTACCGAAGACGACGGATGCTTCTATGCCAACTTCAAGCCCATGGAGGGAAACTATGTGAAGGACGGAAGCATTATCACTGCACCCGTGCAAACCTATGAGCCTAACGATTTCGGCCTTTATGACATGGCCGGAAACGTGAGCGAATGGACCAGCACGGCCTATACCGAGAGCATCGACAAGATGACAAGCGACCTTAACCCCGAATACCGCTACTATGTGGCGCAGGAAGACCCCTACAAGATGTCGCGCAAGATTGTGCGAGGCGGCTCGTGGAAAGATGTGGCGCACAACATTCGCAGCGACATACGCATGTGGGAATACCAGAACGAGCAGCGTTGCTACATCGGCTTCCGCTGCGTGCGCTCGAAGGTTGGCTTCGGTAAAGTCAAACGCAAAAAATAACATAATTAATAAAAACACCACAGCAAGTGCTATCAACTCGCAACTCGTAGCTTGTAACTTGTAGCTAATGAATAATGAGCCGCGCATCGCGCACTTGTAGCTCACAGCCCGCAGCTTGTAGCTAAGAAAGCGTTAGCCCGCTTGTTTACTCGTTTACTTGTCTGCTTGTTTACTCGTCAACTTGTAGCTTTTATAAACAACCAAAACAATGAGTAGAAATCAAATCACGCAATTCCTTTCAGGCGATAAAGGTCAGCGTTTTTTCAACTTTGCATATAGTATAGGTGCAGCAGTGGTCATCTGGGGCGCACTCTTCAAGATTCTTCACCTTCCCGGCGGTAACACACTGCTTAGTATCGGTATGGGCACCGAGGTGCTCATGTTCCTCCTCACGGCATTCGACCGTCCCGAGAAGCAATATAAGTGGGAAGAGGTGTTCCCCGTACTTGCCACCCACGACCCCGACGACCAAGTGGATCTGTCGGGCCAGATGATGGGCGGCGGTGGCACCGTGGTCATTGGCGGTGGTGCAGGAAGCACCGAGGGTGCCAACGTTGACCCCAGCGCATTCACTGCCGGAGGCATTACCGTTACCGGCCAGCAAGCCAAGGGTGCCGTAGGACTCGGAGCTGTCGATCTGAGCCCCGAAGACACTATGTCGCTCAGCGAGAGCATTGCCAAGATGGCTGCCGCAAGCGACCAGCTAAGCCGCATGGCCGAGCTCACCGACGCCACACAGCAATACCTGAGCCAGATGGCAGGCATCAGCGAGCAGATGGAACGCCTGGCCGCCACCACCACAGCACTGAACCAGGTGAGCGAGACACTGCTACAAAGCTACAAAGCAATCACCGACAACAGCGGCGGCATATCGGAAAGTTCCACTGGCTATGTGCAACAAATGGATGCCCTGAACCGCAACATCAGCGGCTTGAACACCATCTACGAAATCCAGCTCAAGAGCATCAGCTCACAGCTCGACAGCATCGACCGCGTGA
>DGVT01000109.1:2488-15772 GCA_002395965.1 Porphyromonadaceae bacterium UBA4277 | reverse complement strand
AGCGTTGAAAACGCAGACGCATCGAAGATGCGACCATTTCTTTAACACCATGCAAGCAACATCGAAGATGTGCGCAGCTTGGTGAAAGACAGCGAATTAAAAGGGTGCTTCGAAGATGCACAACATGTGTCGGGTTATACTTCGATCACCTCTGATTTTCTATAATTTGAATTATGACACACCCTCATCCATATAGTGTGGAAGGGCGGCACATCCCTGTCAAAAGGATATGGCATCATCGACCGGTTTTCTAGTGACATTGATGTAGCTAATCACTGTGTAACCAACATCCTGTTTCTCAAACAACCTCTAATATCGATTCACGCTTTTTGGGCAATGGTGGAAACTTTTATAGGCCACTTTGTAACTATGTTACAAAAATTTCATTACCTTTGTATTTCATAGGCAAGAATTTTGGCAGCTTGCCACCGGCAAACGACCACTTAACTAATTAATACACAACAAACTCCCTTGTAGTATATGAGCTTTGGTCGGCTTTCTGGCACTGCACTGGAGTTTGGTGTTATAATATCTTTCATAAACGATTAAATAACAAGTATGAAAGCAGAAGTAAGAGCGAAACTGATAGAGCGCGTCAAGGCGATAGCCGGGCTCACTGACGATGAGCGCGGCGACTTGCTGGAACTGCTGCGCACCCAGAAGACTTACGGCCTGGTGTGGGAAGACAAACCCGAAGACGTGGAGGAACGGCTGCGCGACGAGCTGCCGGTGCTTATCGAGGACGAGTCGAAGCGCCTAACCGATGGCGGCGACGATGCGCCGAACCACATCCTTATCGAGGGCGACAACCTCGAAGCACTCACCGCTTTAACCTATACCCACGCCGGCAAAATCGACGTAATCTATATCGACCCGCCCTACAACACAGGCAACAAAGACTTCATCTACAACGACAGTTATGTAGATAGCGAGGACACTTACCGCCACAGTAAATGGCTCTCGTTTATGAGCAAGCGCCTACGCATCGCCAAGAAACTCCTTAGCGACCGCGGAGTTATCTTTATCTCCATCGACGACAACGAGCAAGCCAACTTGAAGTTGCTGTGCGATGAAGTGTTTCGCGAATTTGATTTCCTTGCAACTATTCCTTGGCGAAAAAGAACAGCCAAATCAGACGTGCCACATGGCTTATCTCAAGATTATGAATGGGTTTTATGTTACTGTAAAAGTGGTTTTAGAGCTGCAATTCACAAAGAGACGCGCAAATACTATGAAACTCCAGATTTTCCAAATCGCCCTTGGAGAATCCATGATTTAACAAAACAAACATCAGCCATAGAAAGACCATTAAGTTATTTTACAATTATTAATCCTAAGACAGGAGATGAATATCCCGCAAGTTACAATAGGACATGGGCAATAACAAAAGATACTTTTGAGTACTATTATTCTCAAGATAGAATAGTGTTCCCAGGCGACTACGATTTTCTGAGAATCTCTCGTCCTATGTTACGATATTGGCAAGAAGATGATAGGAAAAAAGCAGGAGGAATGTTTGGTTTTGTTTCTGCAAGTTCATATCTACCTGAAGAAGTTGGTATGACGCAAGATGGAACAAAAGACATAACAGATATTTTTGGAACTAAAGAATTCGGATTTCCAAAGGCCGTCAAATTGCTAAAATATATTATAAAAATTGCTACGCCGTTGCCATTTGGCATTAAAGTTCTCGATTTCTTCGCCGGTAGCGGAACGACAATGCATGCTGTAATGCAGTTGAATGCCGAGGACGGTGGGCATCGCCAGTGCATACTCGTGACCAACAACGAGAACGGCATCTGTGAGAACGTGACCTACGAGCGCAACAAGCGCGTTATCAACGGCTACACCAAGCCCAACGGTGAGGCCGTAGAGGGTCTGCACGGCAACAACCTGCGCTACTACCGTACCGACTTTGTGGGGCGCTCACGCTCTCCACAAAACCTGCGCAAGCTTGTGCGGCTCGCCACAGATATGCTCTGCATCAAGGAAGACCTCTATGCCGAGCAGCAGACGTTTGCCGGGCAGGAAGTCGTCAAGCAAGCGTTCCGCTACTTTGAGAAAGGCGACAAACGCATGCTCATCATCTACCGTGAGGAAGCCGTGCCACTGCTCGTACCGCTCATCGAACAGTTTGAGTTGCCGCAAGGCGAGCGTATCAAAGTGTATGTGTTCTCGCCGAGCGAAGACCCTTGGGCGGGAGACTTCGAGGACGTGCAGGACAAGGTGGAACTGTGCGCCCTGCCCATGGCCATCCTCAACGCCTACAAGCGCGTGCTGCCCAAGCGCAAAGAGCAAAACATATATGTTGACCCTGACATGGTGTCCGGGCAAGCCGAAGAAACCGCGCCAAGTGATTCGTTGTTCCCCGAAATGGAAGGAGGTGAGAGATGAAGGATTTACTATATCAGCGTAAAGCGGTAGCGGAACTTGTTGATAAAACCATCACGCTGCTCAATAGCGGACAGACGCGCCGCAAACTCGTGTTTGAAGCACCCACAGGCAGCGGCAAGACCGTGATGGCGTGCGAGGCACTGGCACAACTCGTGGACGCGCTGCGCGACCGTGGCGACTCAAAGTATCAGGAGGCCGCTTTCATTTGGTTTGCTCCACGCAAGTTGCACTTGCAGAGTTACAGCAAACTTCGTCTTGCCTACGAGGACAACCGCAGCCTCAGTCCTGTTATGTTCGACGAACTGGACCAAAGCGAGGGCATCCAGCCGGGAGAAATCCTGTTCGTGAACTGGGAGAGTGTCAACAAGGATAACAACGTGATGGCGAGAGAGAGCGAGAGCAGCGCGAGCATCTATGAAATAGCACGACGCACACGTGAGGAACTCGGCTTGCCCATCGTGGTGGTTATCGACGAGGAGCACATGTTCTGGAGTAAGACCGCCGACAAGAGCAAGCAGGTGCTCGACCGCATCGACCCAAACGTGGAAATACGCATCAGCGCCACACCCAAGACGCAAACCAACTATAACGTAGTGGTCGAGCGTCGCGAAGTGATTGAGGCCGAGATGATCAAAAAAGAAGTGGTGCTCAACCCCGACATCACTATTGACATCAACGACGAGCGCACCCTCAACGAGCACCTGATTGAGACCGCCCTGCGCAAGCGTCAGCAACTCGCCGACGCCTATAAGGCATTGGGCGTGAACATCAATCCGCTGTTGCTCATCCAACTGCCCAACGACACAAAAGAGACCATGACGCAAGACGATGAGCAGATTGCCGAAACAGTCAAGGCATACCTCAGTGCAAACCCCAAGTGGCACATCACACCAGAAAATGGGAAACTCGCCATTTGGCTTGCAGGAGAGAAATGCAATCTGCCGGGCATCGATGAGCCGGACAATATGGTGCAGGTGCTGCTGTTCAAGGAGGCCATCGCCCTCGGTTGGGACTGCCCACGCGCCGCCGTGCTACTCATTTTCCGTAAACTGCAAAGTGACACCTTCACCACGCAGACCGTGGGGCGCATCCTGCATATGCCCGAACAGGTGCATTATCGCGACGAAGTGCTTAACGTGGGCTACGTCTATACCGACATCGCCAAAGAGCGAATACAAATTCTTGCCGCCGACGCAAGTTATATTCATAACAATGCCGCCATCGCTTACCGTCGCAAAGACCTGCAAAACGTGTTGCTCAACAGCACCTACAGCGAGCGGCCCAATGCCGGACGTAACTACTTGGGACCGGACTTCAGGCAAGTGCTGTATGAAGAAGCCGAGAAATTCTTCAACATCGAACGGCAGGCGAACTCGCTGTTTACATTTGCCGAGTTGGCAGCCCTGCAAGATGACGATGACTATCGTCCGTTGCCCGACACCGGCGATGCAGAGATTGACCAGAACCGCCGACGTGCCGAAATGACCATCCGCCTCGACGTGAAGAAAATCAATGCCGAAATTCCTGCTGACGTTCACTTCCAAAATGAGGAGCAGATTCTCAAAGTGAACCAAGTGAAATATGCTCGCACTGTGGGCGAAATCAACCGTGTTTTCACCGCATATATCAACGGTAAGGGCGGACAATTCGAGGCCAAAGGCCGCACCGACAAAATCAGTAGTTATCTGCTCGAAATGATAGCCGACTATTTCGGTATTTTCGAGACCGACGCGAAGAAAGTGGTGCTCTACTACGAGAACCGCCAGAAGTTTGACCGCTTGATTGACCGTGCCCTTGACACATATCTTAAACTGCGAGCGCAAAAGAATAAAGGAAAACCGGCCCGCAACTTTGTGGATTATCAGTGGGAAGTGCCCGAGGAGCGTGTCTATGACAGCGATACGCACCACACTGCACAAGGCGAGGCGCACGCGCTGCTGCCATTCTACGAACTCAACGAGGCCTCAATGCCCGAGAAGAAGTTTGCCGCCTTCCTTGAAGCCCACCGTGAGACACTCGACTGGTGGTACAAGAACGGCGACAACGGCAAGCAGCACTACGCCATAAGATACCAAAACAGCGCAGACCAAACCGCTCTTTTCTACGTCGATTTTGTTATCCGTGCGAAAAGCGGCAAAATCTACCTCTTCGACACCAAAGGCACCGGCGGTGACCTCGACTCCGAAGTGGTCAACAAGCACAATGCGCTCGTTGACTACATCGCTGCCGAGAACGCCAAAGGCAAGAACCTGCACGGCGGAGTAATCAAGGTGGACAAGTATGGCAACTGGCTCTACTGCCAATTCAAGATTGACAACGCCGAAGATTTAAGCAACTGGACTATTTTTGAACCCCAAAACGCATAACCGAGATGAAAGGCATCGACAACAAGTTTGTTCATTACGGAATACGCAAGGACGACCTCGCCATGATCGAGACCATCTGCGAGCAGGAAGGCATCGACTTTGATTGGCTCAGCGAGGAAATTTTGAAAGCTTATCACGCCAAGAAAGTTGACGTGATAGAAATTGCCGACAGCGACACCGAGGAAATCATCCGTGCCGCCATCCAAAAAATTAAATCATAACACCGCACCGCTATGCTTATACAGAAGATTAAAATCAGCAACTACAAGACATATCTCTCGCTCGACCTCGACCTTACAGTGGATGATGAGCGACCGATAATTTTGATAGGTGGCGCAAACGGCGGCGGTAAGACAACACTGTTCGAGGCCATCAGCGGTGCGCTCTATGGATTGAAGATTGAGAACAAGGCACACTTTGAGGAACTGCTCAATCAAGGTGCACTTGGCAAAGTAAAACCCGAGATTTCGCTGCAAATCACTTTCGTAGGCAAGGTGCTGGGGCAAGAGCAGAAGTACATTCTGCGCCGTGTGTATCAACTGAACCCGGCTGGCCGGCCGTTGGAGAGCGTATCGCTCAACATGAACGGCAACAACTTCGTCTATGGCACGATGACTCCGGCCAAAGACCGAGTGAAATATGAGCAGCAGGTCAACAAAATCATCAAGGCCAACTTGCCGCAGGAGTTGAGCAAATACTTCCTGTTCGATGCGATGCAGAGCAGCGAACTGCTGAAGAAAAACGTATTTGCACAAACCATACGCGACAACTTTGAGAACGTGTTGGGCTTCAAGAAGTACCTGCAACTGAAACGCGCCAGTGAGCGGTTGCAGCAGGAATGGGCACAGCAACGTCTCGACGCTGAGAAAGAGCAGCAGGAGTACAACGAACTATGCGCACAGAAACAGGCTCTCGCCATCCAACTTGCCGAAAACGAAGCCGAACAGGATAAACTGTTCAAATACCTGGCAAGCGTCGAGGAAGAATATCAAAAGGCAAAAGCAGGGGTGCAGGAAACTGCCGACCTCAACAAACGTATTGCCGACCTGGTGAACAAAATCGACGGCATTATCAAGCGTGCCGCCGATTACACCGAGACGCTGAAAACGTTTATGGACAATGTGGAAGTGAATGTATTCCTGCCCAAACTGGCCTCGAACCTTTCGCAAGAGATAAGCAACATCCTACATGTGAAAGAAACGTTGCTCAAAGAAAACGCCGGAACATATCCGCTGGAGACGCTGCGCGACGTTACCGAGAAAATCATCACCTACCTCAAAGACCTCTCGCTGTGTGCGCAAGAAGTTGACGAGGAGAATGTGGTGGCACACATGATTGCCTTACAGGAAAGTACATCAACTCCCGACCCGTTTGCTTATCTCGATGATGACGAGGTGAACGCCCTGCGCAATCTTGTCAACGGTGCCGGAACCAACCAGTTCCAAGCCATCGACCGCGAGCGGCTTGACATGGAACTGCAACTCGGACAAATCGACAATCTGCGAAGCCAACTCAACACATACCGTCAGACACAAACCGGCGGCAACGAAGTGCTGGTGCAAACATACGAAACGTCGCAGCGCAAGATTGAGACGCTAAAGACGCAAGCAGGAACAATCGGTGCCGAAATCAAACGGCTGGAACGCCGCATACATCAGTTTGACGTGCAAATCCAGCAAGAGCCGGACGTGAAGTTTGACACGCTCGTCAAACTGCGCCCGTTCTTTGACACCGTGGCCGACCACCTGCTGCGTAAGAAGAAAAAGCAGATTGAGACCGAAATGCAACAGCAACTTAACAAGTTGCTTGTGTCCTACAAAGGACACGTTGGCCGAGTGGAACTTAGCGACAGCATGGAGAATTTCAACATCACTATGTATCACACTGCCGGCAATCCCATTTCGCTCAATCAGCTTAATGCCGCGTCAAAGCAGATTTTCATTCAGGTGCTGCTCAAGGTGCTACGCAACCTTGGAGACTATGACCCACCGGTGATGATTGACACCGTGATGGGTGTGCTCGACGAGGAAAGCCGTGACGCGCTCATGGAGGAATACTTCCCCCAACTCGCTGAGCAAACAATTTTGCTTTGCACCACGAGTGAGATACGCACCAATAGCGACTATGTGAAACTCGAGCCGTTCATCTCTAAGACCTACACACTGCACCGCGACGTGGAGAACCAGTGCACCACTGTGGAGGACGGCTATTTCGGTATTCAACTTAATCAATAATGCAGCCATGATAATAGATTTTTCAAATACTCGACAAATGGAGGGGCTGCTCGATGCGATTAACCCCGTTAAGGAACTCATCGAAAGCAAAATCAACCTCTCGCAAATAGTGGGCAAAGAGAAACGTGTGATACTCACGCTAAACAAGGTCATGCGCATCTGCTTTATTGTGGGACTAAATCAAACCGACAAACGCAAGCCGGAAGATTTCCAGGACATACAGCTCTCGACATCTTCGACTCGTATCGTGCCGAGTTTCTTCACGATGAATAACCTTGCCTCGCTCTATTCGGCATTGCTAAAAATACGTTACAACCACCTCGATATAGACTGGTCACAGAATGCCACGCTTTCACGCATCATCGCCAGCGAAATGCTGCGTGGCCGCGACTACCTGATGCAAGAGAACAATCTCGACAACTACTTGTTCGCTACCAACACGCGCACAAGAATGAGCAACGACATTCCTGCGCTCAAATTGCTCATCGGCAATTATGGCGACGAGGAAATGGAGGCAACGCTCGACATTAACAGCCGCTCCGTGACCAATGCTCAAATCATCATCGCTGGAGCGACAGGCAGCGGCAAGACAAACTTGCTCGCTGTGCTGATGCAGCAGTTCCGCGCCTTGTCGAGCGAATCACCGTACCCGGTGAACTTCTTGCTCTTTGACTACAAAGGTGAATTTAGCGACATCCAGAACAACCACTGGCTGACGCACTTCGATGTTGACCGCACAGCTATTCTCGACCCCATCGAGCAACCGCTGCCGTTCACTCCGTTCAAGGACTTTACGAGGCACAACATCAACGAGGTTAATCTTTATTCGACCGAAATGGCGAGCGCACTGGCTGCGCTCGACCGGGTGAGCGCAAGCGCCAACATGACCAACCGGCTGAGCGAGGCCATTGTTGACGCTTATAAATCGACCGACGGAGCACCCATTTCATTTGAATTGATGTTGCAACAATACCAGTCGAAGATGAAAGACCCCAACAAGGACGACACGATTTCGTCGGTGCTGAAACAACTGGTTCGAGCCAATATCTTTGAAGCTGAAGACAAGGCCGACCTCATCAGTGACTGCTACATTGTGAAGATGGACGGCTATCCCAAAGATGGCCCAATCGCAAAAGCGATTGTGTACTTCCTGGTGTCGAAGCTCAACAACATTTATGAATTGCTCGACAAGCAGGCAGTCAACGATGAATATGTGCAAATTCGGCACTTTACCATCATCGACGAGGCACACTATATGCTCGACTTCGACAACCGCCCGTTGCGCAACCTCATCGCCGTAGGTCGCAACAAGGGATTGAGCATTATTTTGGCAACGCAAAATATGGCAAGTTTCAAGAGTAAATACTTCGATTTCTATGCAAACGCTCAATACCCCTTGATTATGAAGCAGCAGACCATCGACGACCGAGTGATCCGCGACTTGTACGGCGTGAGTGGCAGCGAACTGCAAGACATCCGCACAGCCATAGCCGGGCTTCAAAAAGGCGAGCTGATTATCAAAGATCAGATGGCGTTTGCCCTCGGCATGGGTAACAAGTACAAGAAAATCAACGTAACACATTTGATATAAACAATATCAATAATCACCTATTTCAAAAACTCGAAATATAAGATATTAGTCACTATCGACAACGATGGGCGGCGGCTACATCCTTGTGGGCGTTGACTCGGACGAGGCGACCGGCATCCCCACCATTCAGAGCGAACTGAAGAAAAACGGCTCGCCACGCGCCATCATCGAGACCAACGACGAGCGCACGTTCATCAACGTCTTCATCCCAGTCCACTCCGGCTGCGGCGACACCGTCATCCTCAATGACCCAAAGGATGACCCAAAGAGTGAACCAAAGGAATTGATGGAATAAGATGGAGTTGGAATTAGAAGAGTACGATAAAACAGACTTTTCTCCTGAAAAAACGGCAGTCTGGTTTAAATGTGTTGGTTTAGGGTTAGGAAATTTGGTGGGATGGGAAAAAAGTTATACCTTTGCGGCGAAATTTTGTGGTAATTGTGATGACTCCGTTGTCACAATGCAAGGGAATCCTGTGAGAGTCAGGAACTGTACCTGCAGCTGTAATCCCCGTAAAGTTGGGTTTCACGCATGCCACTGGTCGTTGCGATGGCTGGGAAGGCGAAACCTAAAAGGGGTAAGTCAGAAGACCTGCTACAATTATTGTTAAATTACTAAAAGTGCGACCACTCAGGAACAAGTGGGGCATAACAATGAAAAAAAAGGCTTATATCTTTTTATTGCTAGCATTTTGCGTGCGTTTTGCCGCTTTCTCTCAGACTGACTCAATGCAGGTCAATCTGTCGGAGGTGGTTGTGACTGGTACGGGCACTCCGCATTTACTTAAGAACGCCCCTGTTCAAACCGAGGTGATTACCGGCAAAATGCTTCGCAACTATGCTGGCAAGAGCATTGAGGAGATCCTTGGTGGCCTCACTGCGTCGTTTGCATTCAACCAGGACGATATGGGCTCTCAGATGCAGCTCAACGGCCTGGGTAACTCCTACATTCTCATCTTGATTGACGGCAAGCGCATCCACGGTGATGTGGGCGGCCAGAACGAGCTGTCGCTCATCGACCCGCAGAACATCGAGAAGATTGAGATAGTAAAAGGCGCGTCGAGTGCGCTCTATGGCTCTGATGCCATCGCCGGTGTGGTGAACATCATCACCAAGAAGCATCGCGACGAGGGAGTGCTCGTTGAGAACACCACCCGTGTGGGCAGTTATGGCGATGTGCGCCAGCACAACGGATTGTCGCTCAGGTATGGGAAAGTGAGCTCTTACACTAACTTCCAGCTGCAGCACAGCGATGGCTGGCAAAATACCGCTGTTGAGCACACTTTGCCCACCGAAGATCCCATCACCGATTCGCGCAATAAGACGGTGAACCGTCACACGAATTGGCAAGTGTCGGAGCGCATCACTTATCAGCCGTCGCGCGACTGGGAGCTGTATGCCGAGGGTAGCACCTACTGGAAACGCATCTACCGCGTGAGTGGACGTCACCCTCACTACGACGTGAAGACGTGGGACATGGAGTATCACAACGGCTCGGCTGCTGTTGGAGGCAAGTGGCAGCGTTCCAAGACAGACTTCGTTTCGCTTGACGTGGACTGGAACCGTCATGCCTACTATTATTACTATACAGCCACCACGCTTGTGGAGGACTACGATAAAAGCGCAGGGACTCCTTATTATCCCTATTATCCCTACCTGCCCGACCAAAAGGAACTGCAGAGTGACCAGCAACGCACCATGGCCACGCTGAAGAGTGTGTTCACGCTCCCATACGAGAATAGGCTGAGTGCCGGTGCAGAGTACAGATATGACTGGTTGAAAGCTCCCACGCGTGTCAAGGGAGGCAAGGCCAGCGACTGGACCGCTGCCGTCTATGTTCAGGATGAGTTTAACCTGATACCGAATTTCAATATCACGGCCGGAGTGCGGTTTAACCAGAACGAGCAGTTTGGTTCAAAATTCACTCCGAAAGTGTCGGCCATGTGGAAACCGGGAAATATATGGCGATTGCGTGCCACCTGGAGTCAGGGTTTCAAGACCCCGGCAATCCGTGAACTCTTTTACCGCTATGTGCGTCAAATGAGCGGCACCTACCTGTATCTGGGCAACCCCGATCTGAAGCCTCAAACGAGCAACTACTTTGCACTGAGCGGCGAGTATGGCTGGAGGGGCTTGAACATAACAGTAACGGGTTATTATAATAAGGTGAACGACATGATAGCCCTGGTAACCATTCCCAACTATCAGGCCCCCGACGAGTATATTATTCAGTACGACCCTATTAAAACCCGTCAGTATCAGAACATAGAGGATGCCAAGACGATGGGCGTTGATGTGAATGTGCATTATAATTGGCGAGAGTTTGCATTCGGTTTAGGCTATAGTTACCTCAATACCGATGCCAATCAGTATGACACCAACCACGACAAGATGCGCAAGGTGACTATTGACGGCACAGCTCACCACAAAGGTAACTTCTTTGCGACCTGGGGACACCGATTTACTCCGAATTATCAACTGGGCGTGGGCTTGTACGGGCGCATGTCGAGCACTCGCTACTATCAGGACGACGGCAATGGTAAAGGCTACCAGATATGGCGCATCTCCACCACACACGACCTGGGTCATTCACGCACCATGAGCTACCGCCTTGAGGCCGGTGTTGACAACATCTTCAACTACTGCGACCGCACACCTCATGGCCTGCATCTGGGCACCACCACGCCAGGCACCACGGTATATGCAACCTTCACCATCCGTTTCAATCAAGGCAAAAAGCTTAACAACAAATATAAATTAAATTCCAAAAAACAAAACTATGATGAAGATTAAATCAATGATGATTGCCATGCTGGCAATCTGCATGGGCGTTTTCTTCACATCTTGTAAAGATGACAAGAACGATGAGCCCACAAACAACTACACCGCCTATCAGAAGGCTGTTAATGAGACCGTAAAGTCACAGAAAAAGAATTCAAAAGTTATTCTGCTGGTTGCATTCGGTTCGACTTGGGAGCAGGCTTATGATGCATTTGATGGAACCGTAGAGGCTTACAAGCAGAAGTTCCCCGGCTATGACGTGTTCCTGTCGTTCTCTTCGGCTATCTGCATCAACCGTGCCGCTGCTGGTGAGAATGTTGATCCTCGCAACTTCTATGCACCTCCCTTCTGGCTGACAGCATTTGCACAGAATGGTGTGAAATATAGCGAAATCGTTGTTCAATCACTTCAGGTAATTCCTGGCGAGGAATACACACGCGTGATTAACTACATTAAGGACTTCGCTAACAATGCCAACGGTGACATCGACGACAACTACCTGGCTAACGTGACCCTGAAACTTGGTGTGCCCCTGTTGCAAGATGCCGATGCCGATGTTAACAAGGTTGCCGAAGAGCTGAACAAGCTTTACAAGACCCAGGCTGCTGAAGGTGTAGTTGCCTTTATGGGTCATGGTAATCCCGACTCGTATGACACCTACAAGGCTAACATTCGTTATACTCAGCTCGAGGAGGCTCTTCAGACATACAGCAAGAACTACTTTGTGGGCACCGTTGACATGATGAACAACTTCAAGACCAATGTTTATGACCGCATGGTAGCTGCCGGCTTCACCAGCGGCAAGGTATATTGCCACCCCTTGATGTCGATTGACGGTGACCATGGTCACAACGACATGGCCGGTGACGACGATGACAACTGGGATGGCGTGAAGTTCACTCCCAATGATGAAGGAGAAGTTGAGGATACTTCTTGGAAGATGTACTTCTTCCACCTGGGTTACGAGTGCAACAACTCAACAATGATTGAAAAAGGTCTGCTTGAGCTTCCCACCATTCGCCAAATTTGGATGAATCATACCAGTGATGCCATCGCCGGCGAGCCTCTGGACTACTATCACAGCAAGAATCCTGAATAATTGGGTTTTTAATGATAAAAAAATTTCTTATCCTAATAGTGGCACTCTCAATGGGGAGTGCCGCTTTTTCCCAAATCCACAAGATGGAACGCAACGACTCGTCGATGATGGGTCGCATTTATACTTTAAATCCCGTAGTAGTAACAGGCTCTGGCCACCACCAGCGCTTGAAGAGCACCGCCACACCAGTGCATGTGCTCAGCAGTCAGGAAATCCGCGAGCAAGGCATCACCACCTTCGACGCAGCCATCACCCGCATGATGCCTCAGGTGTCGATGTCGCCCAACTCAATGGGTACGTTTTTGCGCCTTAACGGATTGGGCAACAAGTACATTCTAATCCTGATCAATGGTCAAAAACTTACTGGCGACATCTCGAGCAACGTTGATCTGAATCGCATAAACATGGAGCGCGTGAAGCGCATCGAGGTGCTCGATGGTGCCGCATCGTCGCTTTATGGCTCTGATGCCATTGCAGGTGTGATTAACATCATCACCGACCAGCCCACCCAGCAGCTGGTGAGCGCAACGAGCAACACCCGCGTGAGCGGTCACGGTATCTTTACCGAGAATGTGACTCTCGACATCTACAAGAATGGCTTTGGCTCCTACACTTCGTTCTCTCACGATAGAGCTAATAGTTACCAGAACAACAATTTGGAGTATGTGAAAGGGTCTGACACCGAAACTCAACCCACTATTGCACCATTCTTCACTGGATACCGTGCCTATAACGTGGGGCAGAAGTTCACCTACTCGCCCAACCAGCACTTGGCATTGAACGCTGGTGTTGATTTCATGCACAAGATTACCGACCGTC
>DGVT01000109.1:0-2414 GCA_002395965.1 Porphyromonadaceae bacterium UBA4277 | reverse complement strand
TTCATGCACAAGATTACCGACCGTCCCAATACTCGCACCGACATCACCGGTGGCACCGACTATGAGATGCGCTATCGCGGACTGCGATGGAATGTGGGAGGTATCTATAAGTTCACCAGTCGCAATTCGCTGCAAGCCGATTTCACAGCCGACCGCTTCCGCTATGGCAAGCAGTATGATATGGAGACCAAAGATTATGCCATTGGCGACTATGTTCAATCCAAGAAGCAGAAGTCGATGGAGCTGCAACTTAAGGCTATCTTGGGCCTGATGAAAAACTCAACCACGATTTTCGGTGCCAACTGGCGTCAGGATTACCTTACCGCCACATCGGGTAACATCAACCAAAACGTTTATACACTGGCAGCATTTGCACAGCATGAGATGAAATTCTTTGATGTATTGACTGCTACATTAGGCCTTCGCCTAACCCAGCACGAAACATTCAAAACTCACCTCACTCCCAAGGTTGCGCTGATGTATGCTCCTGGCAACTTCCGTCTGCGCGCCACCTATTCGGCTGGTTTTCGCGCGCCGGGACTTGACGAGATTTACTACCACTATTTCTCTGTAAATCGCGGCAAGCCCCAAATCATCTTTGGTAACGAAAACCTCTCGCCCGAGAAGAGCAACTATTTCTCGCTCAATGCCGAGTATCGCACCAATGTAATTGCTGTGAGCGTGACAGGTTACATCAATCGCATCAACGACATGGTGGTGCGCAAGAACATCGACGTGGATGAAACAACGCTTGCCATGCTGCAGGCTGAGTTTCCCGAAATGACAGCCGATCAGGCTGCAAAATTAGAGCGATACTCGCTGTATCAGAACAGCGACAAGGGTGACGTGAAGGGTGTACAAGTCAATGTGTCGGCCAATTTATTCCGAGGCTTCAACCTCTCGGCCAACTATGCTTACACCTATGCCCGTACCAAGAGTGGCGACGAGTGGACCATGCTCGAGCGAAGCATTCACCATGCAGCAACCATGGCTGCCAACTATTACCACCAGTGGAACAACTATGGGCTTAATGTGAACCTCAACGCCCGTTTCCAGTCAAAGACTTACTATCCTGACTATGAGGACGCTCCTGGCTACGGTATCTGGAACCTGAACACCACTCACACGTACACTGGCCTGAAGCATATCTTGATTGAGCCAAGTCTTGGCATCGACAACATCTTTAATAAGGTGGATCGACGCATTGACTCGTCAAAACGCAAATATGCTCTTTACACACCAGGACGCATGGTGGTTGTGGGATTGAAGTTGAAATTCAAATAATTATATTAACTTTGCAGTTGATATGGGTAAGATAATAGTGGCAGGTATTGGCCCTGGCAGTAAAGACGACATAACACCCGCTGTGCTCAAGGCAGTACAGCGAGCCGATGTCGTGGTGGGATATAAGTACTATTTTCAGTTTATCAATGACATTGTGCCACAGGGATGCGAATGCATCGACACCGGGATGAAAAAAGAGCGCGAGCGTGCCGAGCAGGCATTTGAGCTTGCCGAGCAAGGCAAGACGGTTGTGGTCATCTCGTCGGGCGACGCTGGCATCTATGGCATGACACCTCTCATCTATGAGATGCGCCGTGAGCGCAAATCGAGCGTTGAAATTGAATCACTACCAGGCATCTCGGCATTCCAGAAGGCGGCATCGCTGCTTGGCGCGCCCATAGGGCATGACATGTGCATTATCTCGATGAGCGACCTAATGACGCCCTGGGAGGTCATCGAACGCCGCATCAAGGCCGCCGCAGTAGCCGACTTTGTGACTGCCGTCTATAATCCCAAATCAATTGGCCGTTACTGGCAACTGTACAGGTTGCAGGAGTTGTTTCTGCAACATCGTGCGCCATCCACGCCAGTGGGCTATGTGCGTCAGGCAGGCCGTGAGGAGCAAGAGGTGAAAGTCACCACCCTTGGCCAATTTGATCCTGAGGACATCGACATGTTCACAGTGTTGCTCATAGGCAACTCGCAGTCCTACATCAGCGACAATCGCATCATCACCCCTCGCGGCTATTATCGTGAGTACAGTGACAGCAGTATGAAGCCAGGCCAGCAAATCATGATAAACTCATTCCGCACAATCGAGAGTGAGTTGACCAATCGTGAGCTGCCCCTCGACCACAAGTGGGCCTTGCTGCATGCCATCCACACCACAGCCGACTTTGATATGGAGAGAATTCTCTACACCGATCCAGGGGCTGTGGCATCGCTCTATGATAAGATTGCCAGTGGCAAGTTGACCACTATCGTTACCGATGTCACTATGGTGGTGAGCGGCATCCGCAAGGGTGCGCTCAAGCGTCTCGGCGTGGAGGCAAAATGCTATCTGCACGACCCACGTGTCGCCGAAATGGCTGCGGCTCAAGGCATCACTCGCACTCAGGCGGGAATACGCC
>DGVT01000130.1 GCA_002395965.1 Porphyromonadaceae bacterium UBA4277 | reverse complement strand
AGCTCGCCTACCCGTGGCCTTTCGCGACAAAATAAGGCGAAGCCAAATTAATTTGATTTTTTAGATAATAATGGCTACACCTTATCTATTGAGCAAGCTCCATTGAATTCGGTTTGCACATTATTTCCGAACGCAAGTAACTTCGAGAAGGGCGGCTATGAACGGGCGGAGTTGCAATCGGGTTATCTCAGGGCTTCGTGGAGCTGGTGCATGGCTTGCTCAATGACTGAGCGCGGACTGCCCATGTTGAAGCGCATGTGGCNNCTGGTTCCCTATCCTTTATGTGGGCTCAGAGTGCGGCATCAAGCTGGTGCATCGCCTGCTCGATGACCGAGCGCGGGCTGCCCATGTTGAAACGCATGTGGCAGCGTCCGGCCGGGCCGAACATCGAGCCTTCGTTCATGGCCAGGCGAGCCTTATTGCGAAACAGGTCCACGACTTGGTCATGCTCCAGGCCCAGCCCTGTGCAGTCGAGCCACAAGAGGAAGCCGGCCTGTGGCTTGACGGCAACGATGCCCGGCAGGTGTTCGCGGCAGTATTGCACCACATAGTCCACATTACCTTCTATATATCGCAGGCACTGCTCCAGCCACTGCTCGCCATGATTATAGGCAGCCTCGGTAGCGATTATCGACACCATGTTGGCGTTGCACAACTCATTTGTCTCAATCCACCTGAAGAACGGCTCTCGCAGCTCTGGGTTCTTAACCACGCACCACGAGCTCTTCAGGCCGGCAATGTTGAAGGTCTTGCTTGGGGCACCGCAGGTGACCGTCACGGCAGCGGCATCGTCGCTAACGGTGGCCATGGCTGTGTGCTTGTGACCGAACAGCATCAAGTCGCCAAAAATTTCGTCAGAGAATATAATCACATTATGTTTACGGGCCAGGCGGGCCACCTCTCTAAGCACCTGGGCCGGCCAGGCAATGCCGGCCGGATTATGCGGGTTGCACACCACCATCATGCGCGGATGCTCGCGCTCAAAGATTTGCTCCAGTCCCTCGAGGTCCATGCGATAAAGATTATCTTCGGCAGGCAATAGAGGATTGTCAATCATCACGCGGCCATTTCCGACGATCACATCTTTGAATGGGTAATATACCGGCTGCTGAATGACAATCTTGTCGCCCGGCTGCGTGAAGAAATTCACTGCCAGGCCAAAGCCAGTGACTATGCCAGCCACAAAGGTGACCTCGTCTTGTGTGAAGTTGAAGCCGTTGCGACGACGTTGCCAGTTGATAATCGACTGCCAGTAGGCGTCGTAGGTGCATGTGTAGCCATAGATGGGATGGTCGGCCATGCGATGCACTATGGCCTGAGTAATCTCGGGACACACGGCAAAGTCCATGTCGGCGATCCACAGCGGCAGCAGGTCGTCACGACCATAGTCTTGTTTGAGTACTTCTATTTTCTTGCATTGTGTGCCACGGCGGTCTATGATTTGGTCAAAATTATAATTCATCATCTTACTCTAATATCTTTAGTTAAATTCACGGCAAAAGTAGTACTTTTTATTATTCTCGCCTCAAAACATGAGCAAACAATAACCTTAAATGTTGCAAAATATACTGAATTTCTGGGCATGTTTCATAAAATAATTAGTACTTTACTGCCTAATTGCTGCAATTTGGTAATATATTGTAAAATATTTGCATAACTCTAAAAATCTTCCGTACTTTGCAACAACGCAATATGAGTTTAGCTGCCGCAACGCCACACACACGAGCGGCGGCACAGGTGGCCAACGAAGGCCTTGTGAAAAACAATGATCAACTGACGACATGAGCAAGATACACTTTTACAAGATGCACGGGGTGGGTAACGATTATATCTTTGTCGATACGGTCTTTAATGAAATTAACAATCCGTCGGGTGCGGCCATAGAGTGGAGCAAGCAGCACATGGGCATAGGCAGCGACGGACTGGTGTTGATAGGCAGGCCGGCTAACGATGTCGCCGACTTCTCGATGCGAATCTTCAACGCCGATGGCTCGGAAGGGCTAATGTGCGGAAATGCAAGCCGATGTATCGGCAAGTATGTGTATGAGCGGGGACTGACGCGCCAGCGGCGCATCAGACTCCTCACTGCCTCGGGCGTCAAGTTGCTCGAGCTGCATGTTGAGGGCGACAAGGTGCGCAGCGTGACAGTCGATATGCTTGCGCCCGTTCTTGCCGACGACAAACTGTTCAGCCCCAAAGAGAAATCCACACTGCCCGAAGGTGTGTTTGTGTCGATGGGCAATCCACATTATGTGATTTTCGTTGATGACATCAGCGCTGTCGATGTCGCATCACAGGGAGCCCTCTTGGAGCAGCACCCCGGTTTTCCCGACCGGTGCAACATTGAGTTTGCCCAACTCATGCCCCACGGCATCCGCATGCGGGTGTGGGAGCGTGGCAGCGGCATTACGATGGCTTGCGGTACAGGTGCTTGTGCAACAGCAGTGGCTGCCGCACTCACCGGGCGCTCCGGGCGCAGCAGCCACATTATCATGGATGGAGGCTCACTCGACATCGAGTGGCGCGAGACCGACGGACACGTCTATCTGTCGGGGCCTGCAACCATAGTTTTTGAAGGCGACATCGATTCGCAATTCTAACCACACACGAGTGCGTGGTGACGATCAGGGAATCGGTGAGGTGGTGATATTGCAATAGGTGGACTGGTTGCGGCGCACTGTCACTGCATGCATTGTGTCGCTCTGCTCAAGGCGAACGTAATACTTTCCGGGCTCAAGTCCGGTGAAGCAGTAGAAGCCGTTGTTAAGGCGGTCGGTTGTGTAATACCTGATGGGGCGTTTTTTCTTGTCGCACAGTTGCACGACGACCGAGTTGGCCGGCTGAAGCAGGTCGGCAGCAAATGCGCAATAGGCAGTATCCACACGCTCGCTGTTGACACGTATTATTCCTGCCACAATTCCTGTTTTGTTTTTACCTTTATTGCCAAAGTATTCATTGATGGCAAGAGCCTGGTTCCACCCTTCCAGGGCACAGAAGTCGGCATTCAGCTTTCGGCATCGCTCAGGCACATAGTCGAAAAACGACCCTTCACATAGCATGCCCGGCACCTTATTATATCTGAGCACTCCCAAACCGGTCTTGTAGCCCCAGTTGCTAAAGAAGTCCCAGTCGCCGGCTGTGATAGGATTGTGGGTCCACACGGTGGCCTGGTTAGCCTGCAGGTGCTTAATGGTAGCCCGGGCTATACTATCGGAGCCTTCAACTATGGGGCTGCCGTGGTAGCCGCGATATAGCGACAGCGTGTAATTGAGTCGCGTTTTCACGCCCGTCGCATTGCTGTGAATAGAATAGAAAAGGTCGGCACCGCTATTGGCTGCCAGAGCCACTATCTCATATAGGTCAAGGTCGTCGTCGCTGGTGTTGCCCGTGCGCGAGATAGCCGTTTCGTAGCCATTGCTACGTAGATACTGCTCCAGGCTCAAGCCCGTGAGCAGGTTGGAATCGCTTTCATAGTAGGTGATTGTGTCGCACAATATGGCGTGATAGAACGGAGTGGGACGATCGTTGCTGTCGTGGCCGCCATGACCGGGATTGATGTAGATGCGCGGCACATCGCCGGCTGTAGCCATCAGCGTGGCGAGTAATGAAAATATTATAATATAGCGTTTCATAATGTTTGTTATGGAATGGTTAATGTCATCAGTTTCACAGTCCCTTGCTTGGTGGTATAGACTATCTGTCGATCAGGGCCGACGGCCGGCTGAATACCGCCCTCCTGAGCAGTGAGCAGCATGGGGGCTGAGCCGGCATTTGTGTCGAGCATAATGATTTCGGACTGGATGTCGCGTTGCACGTTGCCATTGTTGCCCATGGCCAAAATGTGCGTGTTGTCGTACCACGATGGCATGAGACACTTGTCGAGGCGCTGAATCACGTTTCCCGAAATGTCGCAAACATACAGCCCTCGGCCGGCGGCCTCAAAGAGCACACGCGTGCCATCGGGCGACACCTGCGCCCACAGATAGCCGGCACACGGTCCTGCCGGCTGACTGACGGTGGTGCGTTTGCCTTGCACGACATACAGTCGGTCGGCTCGTGTGAAGGCATAAGGCTTGGTAATCTTTGCCGAACGATACACTTTTTTCTCGGCTTGTACCACGATATGATCACCGGCACGTATTATCAGCACCTGTCCATGCTGCGGCTTGAGCACTATGCGACTTTTTCCCGTCGCCGGGTCGTAGCGGTGAGCCGTGCGGTAGATAAGCCCACTGGCACGACGCTCATGCGTGATGTAATACACATTGCCATTAGCATCAAAACGCGCATCAAAGCCGGGATAGCCTTCACGAGCTACTACGGTCACTTGACGCGTTTCAATATTCATCAGGCTGAGCACGGTTCCTTCGGTGTTGGAATACAGCAGCCACCGGCCATCGTCGCTCAACTGCGGAAAATAGGCGGCACTATCAACCAAAGTGGTTACCGAGGCCACCGACTGTGCTAAGCACACGGGCATCAAGCACAACATCATCAACATTAGTAATACCGATTTTTTCATGTCTTGTTTAGTGTGAGATTCTTATTACAAAATGCAAATATCGCAAAAAAATCGGTACTTCTGCTGCAAGCGACCGAAAAAATGAAAAACTTTGTCTTTCATTTTGTCCTCCACTCGCTTATTCGGTAACGTTGAGGCTAAGCCTCGAAGTTACTTTCGCTCGGAACGGGGTGTGTCATAATTCAAAAA
>DGVT01000001.1 GCA_002395965.1 Porphyromonadaceae bacterium UBA4277 | reverse complement strand
CGAGTGAGGGTGTGTCATAATTCAAATTATAGAAAATCAGAGGTGATCGAAGTATAACCCGACACATGTTGTGCATCTTCGAAGCACCCTTTTAATTCGATGTCTTTCACCAAACTGCGCACATCTTCGATGTTGCTTGCATGGTGTTAAAGAAATGGTCGCATCTTCGATGCGCCTGCGTTTTCAACGCTTTTTCTGAATTATTACACACCCCGGGGGGAGTGTGGTTCACGCAAAGGGCGGTATTACACACTCCTCCGACCCGTTGGGCGAGGGTGTGTAATAATTCAGATTGGATGTTTTTTGTGTCAATGTATATGAATATGAAAAATGTAGTGCATCTTCGAAGCACCTTTCTAACTCGCTGCCTCTCACCAAGCTGCGCAGACCTTCGGCCTGCTTGCATGGTGTTAAGCAAATAGTCAGGTCTTCGACCTGCCCGACCTTTTCAAGGTCTAATACGAATTATTACACACCCCGTTGAGCTTCAGCGACTCAATTCGCACAGCTCACATTGATTTCGGGCTGGGGCCACTATGTGAGTCAGTCCTTGCCAAGGATGATGCGGATTAAGGCATTCACGTCATCGATATCGACTTGGTCGTCGCCGTTGACATAGGCACGGCGGTCGTAGTTGTCGGCCTGGTCTTTGCCCAAGATGATGGCAATGATGATGTTCACGTCGTCGATATCTACATTGCCGCTCAGGTTCACATCGCCCGGCAATGCTTTCTCGCCCTTGGTCGTCGCTTGCTGGATGGGCGTCCACATGCTGTAGGTGCCGTCGAGTCGCAAGGCTCGCAGGCGATAGCTATAGGTGGTGCCTGCCATGAGATTGTCCACATTAAGGAACGAGTCGGTGATGTCGCTATATACCCGGCGGTGCTGGTCGCCGCTCATGACAGGAGCCTTAGCACCTGCAGCAGTGCAGTTGCCGGCATAGATGCTGAGTGCCTTGATGATGACGGGATAGCCCTTTGTCATGCTGAATTTGATTTGCACCGGTAGTGATGTGTCGCAACTGAATGCAAGTTGGTATTCGCCCTCGCTGCCGGCCGGCATGGTGATGGTCTGTGTGCTGTCGCCTATTGTTACGTCAAGCGGGTAGTCGTCGGTTTTCTTGCCCGTGGTGGCAAGTGTGATTTTCATCGACACTTCGTTGTCGCCTTGTGCTGCATCGAGCTCAGGTGAAATCAGATAGCCAGAGGCATAAGTGCCTCCTAACTTAATGCCCCCTTCGCTGGCATAGACGTTGGCACCTTTCCAGCCGGGGTTGTCCATATAGTTGTCGAGTGTTGAAGCGATGTTTGTCCCGCTTGCAGTGGTGAAATTGGCGAATGTCTCCTCAAGAATTTTGTTGAAGAACGAGTAGCCCTCTTCCATCACCTGCAGGATGTAGCTTTGCACGCGCTTCATGGGTCGCCACTGTGCCTTGAATGAAGTGGTGGTGACCAGAGCTTCGTCGGTGGGGTAGAGTTCCGGCTCTTCGCCCAGGGTGACGATAACATCGTTATTGGCATCGAATTCTTCAGAGCCGTCGGTGAATTTGACATAGAGTCGCACACTGTAGGTGCAGCCTTGCTCCAGGCCGCTGCTCACAGTGCATAATGTGTCGGTGATGTTGTTCACCTGGAGCGTGCTGCCATCATCGGTGTTGGTAGCGACTATGCGGTAACTCTCGGCATTATCCACAGCATTCCAGTGGACTCGGAACGAGGTGCAGGTGACCGATGCCTCGTCGAGCTCAAGGGTCGGGATTTCCTTAGTATAGGCACCTTTTCTAAACCAAAACGAGACCTTGTTTCCCGACTTAGTGATTTCGGTCACGGGCTGTCCCATCAGCGAGCCGGTATAAAGCGTGGCAGCCGGAGTGCTGCTGTCGGTCAGGCTGTTGTTGCCGTTATAGGGGTACAGGTCGCCATATTCGCTGTACCTGGAGAGCTGGTTGTCGGCAGCAATGATGGTCATGCGCTGCGTGGCCGAGTTGTTGACGGCGTTGTTGCTCCAGTCGGTAGCGTTATAGGTTACATGGTTCACCATCAGGCCCGATGCTTGAATATAGGCGTTCCAGCCTGTCTTTTGCCGGTTCTCGAGAATGTAGTATTCGTTACTGCTATACGGGCTGGTGATTTTCACTGCTTGCGCTCCCTCGTCGGCGATGTGGCTCAAGGTGTATTTTGTGTTCTCCTTGGCTTGTGTGAGCTGCATCCATCCCATGAATTCCCTCTCATAGGCAGTGTAGCCGCAAGGAGTGTAGCCGTCGTTGTTATAGCATCCCGAGCACATAATCGACCAGGTGCCCATTCCATAGTATCCGCTGTCGTTGGTGGCATAGAAGTCGGGCAGTCCCAGGCAGTGCGAAAACTCGTGGCAGAATGTGCCCACTCCGTCGATTTGCGTGTTGTCGTCGTTCCATCCGTTAAGCTCGTTGAACACGGCAAAGCGGTTGATTCTTTTGCCATTGCGCGTCACCGGGCCCGTGCCGTCGCCATAATATTGCCCGGAATATAGGTTCCACTGGCATGGCCATATCGACTCGGGCGTGTAGCCGTAGCTCTGGGCTTCTCCCACACCGGCATACACCACGATGCACACGTCCACCTCGCCGTCGCCGTCGTTGTCATATTGGCTCCAGTCAACAGCATTTCCCGCCTGGCCGATGGCATCGATCACCATCTGTGCCACGCCGATGTCGTTCACATCACTGCCGTAGGAGTTGGTGCCGTGGGCACCATAGGTGGCACGGTTGCTGGGTAAGGTGTAGATGCCGTACACGTCGAATTGTGGCTGATACTGCCCCCACGACTGGTCGTGGAAATACTGGTAGGCACTATTGGCACCGCTTTTGTATTGCGCATTGAAGGTTGCAATAGAGTTTGACATACTCTTGTCGGTGAATTGCACCAGCAGGATGGGTATGCGCGGCGTGCCATGTGTGGGCACTTGAGTAGAGCCGACGTTGCGCTGAGGTGCAAACCGTGGGAGTGATGCCGATGAGGCTTGTGGTGTAAAGCGCAAGGCCTTTTCGTGGGCTGCAAGAAATGCTTGCTCGGCAGCACTGCGCTTGTCGGCATCATGTGCCCTGACACCGGTCATTCGGCCACCGCTGGTGTAGTAATAGTCGCCTTTGCCGTCGGGTGCAATGGTATAGTTGTCGCTCGTTACCACAGTGCTGTGCCATTCGTCGCCCACCATGCCCACGGTGATTGACGTGCCGTCGCTCTGGGTGAATGTCTTCTTGAAAGGTATTGCAGGCACGGCCATCGCTGTGGTGACTATCATTGCCGATGCAATAGCAAGAATAAATCTGTTCATGTTGCTACGATTCTATTGATTGTTGATTGATGTTACGATATAAGCAGGTGCAAATTTACAACATATATTGTAAATGCTCAAATTAATAACTCAGCTTTCTGTTTCGTAAATCAGAATTAATTACTAACTTTGCAGCATGATTTGGTGCTCAGGTGCTGAAAAGCCTGAGTGAAAAGGGAATCGGGTGAGAATCCCGGACAGACGGCGCTGCTGTGTGTTCCCGTCGAAAATCGATGTTTCCCGGCCTGTTTCACTGCTATGTGGTTCATTGGGGGGCAGTCCCTTTTGAGCCAGAACGAGTGGGAAGGAACAAGCCAAAAAAACTACAAGTGGCTGACGCTTGAATAATTCAGAATTATGAATTCAGAATTATGAATTAAGTCAGGGCGTTGGGTATTGCCAGGCGTTGCTTGGTAGCTACGAGCTACAAGTTCGTGTAGCGGCTCATTATTAATTATTAATTATTAATTAGTTACGAGCTACAAGTGGCTGACGCTGGTTTAACAGCCGGCGTAGTCGCAAAAAAGGGAAGGAACGAGTCAGAAGACCTGCCAAATCGAGTATTAAGACCCGGATGAAGATTAAACACTTTTTTTTCATAGCTCTGGTGAGTTGTGCCTTGGCGGTGACGGCGCAAGACAGCGTCATTGTCAAGCGTGATGTCGATGCCGTCGGCACGAGCCGTCTCGACTCTATGCAATACTTGCGCAACATCACCATCTATGCCGTTAAGCCCTATGCCGAAGTGATTCCGGCACAGGTGCTGGGCGGTAAGCAGCTCGAAGTGCTCAGCAGCCACAGCGTGGCCGATGCCGTGCGCTATTTCTCTGGCATACAGATAAAAGACTATGGCGGCGTGGGTGGCCTGAAGACGGTAGATATGCGGTCGATGGGAAGCAACCACATGGGCATTTTCTACGATGGCATCCAGTTAGGCAACGCGCAGAACGGACAGATTGACTTAGGCAAGTTCTCACTCGACAACGTTGAGGAAATTTCGCTGTATAACGGACAGAAAAGTGAGATATTCCAGTCGGCACGCGACTATGGCTCGGCAGGGTCAATCTACCTGCGCACCAAGCGCCCGAAGTTCAAGGCCGGCAAGCGCGACAATCTCAACGTCACCATGCGCACCGGCTCGTTCGGCCTTGCCAACCCCTCGGTGCGATGGGAGCATAAGTTCGGCAAGTCGCTCAGCATGTCGCTAAATGCCGAATACACCTATGCCACCGGGCAGTATCACTTCCGCTATCGCAAGCTCTTCAGCGATGGCACACTGGCATGGGACACAACAGCCGTGCGCAAGAACGGCGACATACAGGCCCTGCGCCTCGAAGGCGGCCTGTTCGGCTCGTCGGCAAGCGCACAGTGGAATGCCAAAGTGTATTATTACGACAGCGAGCGTGGCATACCCGGTGCCATAGTTAATAATGTGTGGAAACGCGCGCAGAGGCAGTGGGACCGCAACTTCTTCACTCAAGGCTCCTACAAGAAGAAGGTTTCAGATAGTTTCCAGACGATGGTCAATGCCAAGTATGCCCGCGACTACATGCGCTATCAGAACCCCGACACCACATTGCTGCTGGTTGACAACAAGTTCTGGCAAGACGAAATCTATGTGTCGTCGGCAAACAAATATACTGTGCTGCCCGACTGGGACGTGGATCTGAGCCTGGACTACCAGTGGAACTATCTGAACTCAACGCTCGCCAATTTTGCCTACCCCACGCGCCACACCGTGCTTACCGCGCTTGCCACTGCTTATAAATGGCAACGACTCAAAGCGCAGGCAAGCCTGCTCTATACTCATGTCACCGACCTCTACTCGTCGCGCACCAATGGCGAGGTGCTCGGGCATCACCGCAACAACCTCGACAAGTTCACCCCGGCAGTGTTTGTCAGTTTCCAGCCCTGGCTTGAGCAAGACCTTAACATCAGGGCATTCTACAAGCGCATCTTCCGCATGCCCACCCTGAACGACCTGTACTACACCGACATGGGTAACACCAACCTCAAGCCCGAGTATGCCACACAATATAACTTAGGTGTGATGTATCAGTATAATGGCGACGAAGGCTTGGTGAAGACCGTCAGGCTGAGTGCCGATGCCTACTATAATCACATCGACGACAAGATCGTAGCCATTCCCACCGGCAGCGGGCAGTACCGCTGGATGATGATGAACATAGGCAAAGTGAAAATACGCGGCATCGACCTGTCGGCACGGCTGGTGATGCAGCCGGCTGCATCGCTCATCGTTGACGGAGCGTTGAGCTACACCTATCAGCGTGCGCAAGACTATTCTAATCCCGACGACGACTTCTATGGCGGGGCGTACAAGGGGCAGATAGCCTATGTGCCCTGGCACAGCGGCAGTGCCACGCTGCATGGCGCATGGCGTGATGCCGACATCAACTACAGCTTCATCTATGTGGGCGAGCGCTATCATAACAGCGCCAACATACCCATCAATCATGAGCAACCGTGGTACACCCACGACATTGCGGCAAGCTACCGCTTTGCCATGGGAAAAGTGACGGCAAAGGTCTCGGTCGAGGTCAACAATCTTTTCAATCAGCAATACGACGTGATACAAAACTACCCCATGCCGGGACGCAACTATAAGTTGATTTTGAAACTTGATTTGTAAAAATGCAATGCGCTAAACACATATTACCCGCTGTGCTCCTGCTGCTTGCGATGGTGACCACAGCCTGCCGCGAAGACGAGCCCATCTACCTGCCCGATGCCGTGCCCGTGTCGATGCCCGAATATACCAGCATCAAGGGCTTCTACCTGCTTAACGAAGCCAACATGAACAGCAACAAGGCTTCGATCGATTTCTATAATTACGAAACCGGAAAATATTACAACTACATCTACAGGGCGCAAAACTATGGCGTAGTGATGCAGCTGGGCGACGTAGGCAACGACATAGGCATATATGGCAACAAACTGTATGCCGTAATCAACTGCTCAAACAAGGTGGAGGTGATGAACAAGAACACCGTAAAGCGTTTGGGACAAATCGACATTCCTAATTGCCGTTACATCAAGTTTCACGGTGGCTATGCCTACGTCACAAGCTATGCCGGACCGGTGGTGACGGTGTTTGACGGCAGCCAGTCGCAAATAGGCTATGTGGCAAAGGTCGATACCGCCACGCTCGAGGTCGTTGACCGCTGCATGGTGGGCTATCAGCCCGATGAGCTGGAGATTGTCGATGGAAAGATATATGTTGCAAATTCAGGAGGATACAACCCCAATAATTATGAAAACACCATTTCGGTTATCGACATAGCCACCTTTAAGGAGGTGGAACGCATCCCCATTGCCCTGAACCTGCAATATGTTAAAGCCGACCGCCGTGGCGTGCTGTGGATTTCGTCGCGCGGCAACTATTACAAGCAAGGCAGCAATGTCTATGCCTACGACACGCGCAAGCATCGCATCGTGGGTCAGCTCGACTGCCCGGTGGGCAACATGTGGCTCGACGGCGACTCGCTCTACGTCATCAGCAGCGAGTATAGCATGATTGAAGACGGCTATCGCACAGCCACCTACCAAATCTACGATACGAGGACAATGGAACTCGTCAACGAGCATTTCATTACCGATGGCACCGACCGGGCTATCGTGCAGCCCTATGGCATAGCCGTGAATCCCATAACGAAAGACATCTTGCTCACCGATGCCAAGAACTATGTGGTGCCCGGCAGGCTCTACTGCTTCGGGCAGGACGGCAAGCGCAAGTGGGATTTGCTCACAGGCGACATCCCCGCCCACTTCGTGTTTTTAGGAGAGAATATTAATGAAAAATAATATTGATATAGAACGATGAAAAAGATAATCACACTGGCACTGGTTGCAGCAGCATTCTTGTTGCAAGCCCAAAATAAGCCCTACATAACTAAAGTGTATGATTTCATGCCCGCCCCGGGGCAGTTTGTCAACATGTCGCCGAAGTATGATTCCGGCGATACTCACCAATCGATTATAGCCAAGGTGGAAAAAGCTATCTGCGGATTTGACAGTATAATGCAGCTCGAACAATTAGATGGCACCATCATCTCCGACACCATAACCAATGTCAAGCCGGGACTGATCAGCTTAGGCAGCTATGGCGGCTATGTGGTGTTCGGCTTTGACCACCCTGTGGTGAATGTAGCCGGTGAGAACGACTTTCAAATCTTTGGCAATGCTTTCGGCTCCGACAGCCTTATGGTGAGCGGCGGCAGTTGCGAGCCGGGCATCGTGATGGTGAGCCGCGATGCCAATGGCAACGGCATTCCCGACGACCCCTGGTATGAGCTCGCCGGAAGTGACTATAACAAGCCTCAAACCCAAAAACATTTCACAATCACCTACTACAAGCCCGATGAAAACAAGACACCCGTTCCCGACGGCCCGTTTATAACCGATTCAGAATATGTTTACTGGACATCCAACAGCACCGATGGCCCCCGGCAGGGCTATGTGAGCAAAAACAGCTTCCACAGTCAGAGCTACTGGCCCAGTTGGGCGCAGGGCGAGACACTCACGTTCACCGGCACGAAGCTGCAGAACAATGCAACTAATGAGAGCCAGACCGGCGAATACTGGGTGCAGTATTTCCTCGGATGGGGTTACGTTGACAATCGTCCCGACTACGGATATGGCTATATCGGCGGGGCACAGCAGAGTAATCAGAACCTGGGCTTCAACATTGACTGGGCAGTGGACGATGAGGGCAATGCTGTGCACCTGAACAAAGTGGATTTCATCAAGGTGTATAGTGCCATGCTGCAGCAGTGCGGGTATATAGGCGAGACCAGCACCGAGGTGTGCGGCGGCATCGACCTGCATCCCGATGTAGTGCCTCAAGAACTTGACGGAGACCAAAATGGCGACGGCATCATCGACATTGACGATGTGAACATCGTTATCAACATGATCCTGAATAAGATTCCGGTGTCGTCAAGCGCCGATGTGGATGCTTCCGGCATTGTGGATGTGGACGACGTTAACACCCTAATCAATGTCATTCTCACGAAGTAAACAAGCAGACAAGCAGACAAGTAAACAAGTTTTTTTAGTAAACGAGTAAACAAGTAAACGAGTAAACAAGCTGGCTGACGCCTGTTTAGCTACAAGCTACAAGCTACGAGCTACAAGTGGCTGGCGCCCGATATTTTCATGCAGATTATGCAGATTGTACAGATTTTTTTTCAACTATAAGCAACAAAATTTTACATAAGGGCTGACGCCTGTTTAGCTACGAGCTACAAGCTACGAGCTACAAGTGGCTAACGCCCGATATTTTCATGCAGATTATACAGATTTTTTTTCGACTATAAGCAACAAAATTTTACATAAGGGCTGACGCAAATTTAGCTACAAGCTACGAGCTACAAGTGGCTGGCGCCCGATATTTTCATGCAGATTATGCAGATTGTACAGATTTTTTTTCGACTATAAGCAACAAAATTTTACATAAGGGCTGACGCCTGTTTAGCTACAAGCTACAAGCTACAAGTGGCTGGCGCCGGTTTTCCCGTGGGCTATTACGTAAGGACCAAGCATTGCCCGGTCATGCGAGCTACGAGCTGCGGGGCTACAGATAAAGCCTACGGCATTTTTCGTCGAAAGACGAAATTATCTCTTTAGCCCCACTTTAAGGGAGTGCCTCCCTAAGTGGGGACAGATAACTATTTCTAACTGTGAAAAACATATGGTGGATCCATAATTATTTTCTTTTTCTTCATTTTGTTGTGGAATAATAAAAAATGAAGTATCTTTGTCATTTCAAGTGTTGGCTGAAATTAATTGCCTATTACAATAAAACAAATTAAAACATAATATGTTATGAAGAAACCTATACTTACTATTTGTCTTTTTGCCATTATGACTCTATGTGCGCATGCCTACGACTTCATGGTTGGCGGCCTGTGCTACAACAAAAATGGCGACGGTGCGACCGTGACCGTGACTTACCATCATCTATACTTTACAACGTATGATGGGACTCCAAGTTACTCCTCGCTCAGCGGTCCGCTGTCAATCCCCACTACGGTGGTTTATGACGGCTGCACCTACTTGGTGACCGCTATCGGTGATTATGCGTTCCGCGGTTGCAACGGTTTGACGAGCTTAGCAATCCCTAACTCGGTTACCTCCATCGGCCGCGAAGCATTTTATGATTGCACGCACTTGAAAAGCCTGACCATCCCCAACTCGGTGACCGCTATCGGCGTATATGCTTTCCAGGATTGCACCGGCTTGACGAGCGTTAACTTCGGCAATTCGTTGGCCAATATCAGCGAATATGCCTTCTGGGGCTGTACGGGCTTGACGAGCTTGACAATCCCCAAATCGGTGACTAACATCGCCTACAAAGCGTTCCTTGAATGCAGTGGCTTGACGAGCATTGTGGTTGAGGACGGCAATAGAAAATATGATTCGCGTGACAATTGCAATGCTATAATTGAAAAACAATCCAACACCTTGATTTTAGGGTGCAAGAATACCATTATCCCCACCTCGGTGAACAAAATCGGCCAGGCGGCTTTCCAGAATTGCACTGGCTTGACGAGCATTTATATACCGAACTTGGTTACGACGATTGACGAGCATGCGTTCTATAAATGCTCAGGCCTGACGAGTGTGAACATCCCAAAATCGATGTCTAACATCGGCAAAAGTGCATTTAAAAGCTGCACAGGCTTGACAAGAATTGATGCTTATCCAGATCCTGCTAAGGTGACGTTGGGTTCTACAGTCTTCAATGAAGTCCCCAAAGCCGGTACGCTCCACGTGCAGTCTGAATATCTCTCTGCCTATCAGGCGGCGGAACAGTGGAGAGAGTTTACTAACGTTGCCGGTGATTTGTCCGCCAAATTTCAGGTTAATGGTCTGTGGTACGACAAGAACAGCGACGGTACGAGTGTCACTGTGACTTATGAGAATGATACGTTTGAAGGTTATGATGGAACTGCGAGCTACACCTCGCTCGCCGGTGAGCTGACTATCCCCTCTACAGTGACTTATGAAGGCACCACATATACGGTGACCGCCATCGGCAAGAGCGCGTTTGAGAAATGCAAGGATTTGACGAGCGTGACCATACCTAACTCGGTAACCGTCATCGGCAGTTCTGCGTTCTCTGAGTGCTATGGCTTAACGAGCGTGGTCATTCCCAATTCGGTTACAACTATCGGCAGTTCCGCCTTTAATCTGTGCCAAAGCCTGGAGAGCATTGACATACCCAACTCGGTGATGTTAATCGGCAATGCTGCGTTCAGGGATTGCCATGGCTTGACAAGTGTTACTATCTCCAACTCGTTAACCGCTATCAACGACGAGGTGTTCTATGGTTGCACGGGCTTGACGAGTGTGGACATCCCCAATTCGGTTATCTCAATCGGCACCTCTGCTTTCCAGAAATGCAGAAGTTTGACAAGCGTGACCATCCCCAACTCAGTGACCGCCATCGGAATCGGTGCGTTCCTCGATTGCACTGGCTTGACGAGCATGGACATTCCCAATTCGGTTACAGAAATCGGTAACTCTGCTTTCTCAAGCTGCACCGGCTTGAAGAGCTTGACTATTCCCAACTCTGTTACAAGAATCGACTATTGGGCATTCCAATACTGCAATGGCTTGACAAGAATTGATGCTTATCCTGATCCTGCTAAGGTCCATTTAGGTGCGAATGTGTTCCAATTAGTCCCGAAAAACGGAACTCTCCATGTACAGTCAAAGTATCTTGCCGCATATCAGTCTGCAGACCAATGGAATCAATTTACCAACATTGCCGGTGACTTGACGGGAGAAGGCGCTGATGATGACACATTCGTGGTCGGTGGCGTGTGTTACCGTAAAAACAGTGGTGGTACGACAGTGACTGTTACTTATGAGAACGAATCGTCACCAAGCTACACCTCACTCAGCGGTGCAGTCGAAATCCCTTCTACAGTGAATTATGACGGCACTACCTATATGGTAATCGCCATCGGCAACAACGCGTTCCGTGAATGTACCGCTCTGACGAGCGTGACCATCCCGGCCTCGATAACGTCTATTGGTGACGGTGCATTTTCCGGTTGCAGTGGCTTGACAAGAATAGATGCTTTCCCCGCCCCGTCGAAGGTAACGTTGGGTAACAATGTTTTCTATGGTGTTCCGAAAAACGGCACTCTCCATGTGTTGGCCGACTATCTTGAGGGTTATCAGACAGCAAATCAGTGGAATGAGTTTATTAACATAGCCGGCGATTTGGCTTACGTAAACAATTTCAAGGTTGATGGGGTGTGCTACACCAAGAACAGCGATGGCACGACCGTTACTGTGACTTACGAGAATGAAACGAATCCTCGTTACACCTCGCTCAGCGGTGACCTGACCATCCCGTCAACAGTGACTTATGGCGGTGCCACATATACGGTGACCGCTATCAGCGACAACGCATTCCGTGAATGCCGCGACTTGACAAGCGTGGCCATCAGCAACACTGTGAAACAAATCGGAAAGTCTGCGTTCCGTGAATGTAGTGGCTTGACGAGCGTAATCCTTCCCGAAACGCTGACAGCCATTTCCAACTACACTTTTATTAACTGCAGTAGCTTGACGAGCATCACCATCCCTAACACAGTGGAAGTAATCGGTGATCAGGCATTCTATGGTTGCAGCAGTCTGGCGAGTGTGAACATACCTGATTTGGTTACCGTAATCAATGAGGCAATGTTCTATAAATGCAGTAGCTTGACGAATATAACCATCCCCAACTCCGTCACTGAAATCGGTGACTATGCGTTTTATAAATCGGGCTTGATTAGCGTGACCATCCCCAACTCGGTGGAATACATATACATCTCTGCGTTCCAGAATTGCTCGAACTTGAAAAGAATTACTATCCCAAGCTCTGTCATAGGTATCGGCGAAACCGCATTCTATGGTTGCGGAAACCTGACGAGAATTAATGCTTTTCCCAATCCGGCAAACGTCGAGTTGGGCGGTTATATCTTCGATGGCGTCCCCAAGGAAGGTACACTCCATGTGCTGCCCAGATATTTGGAAAACTACAGGACTGCCAGCCAGTGGAAAGATTTTACCGATATCGCAGGTGATTTGACTGAAGACTATGAAGATATCAGTTTCATGTTGGGTGGGCTGTATTACTTCAATAACAGCGAAAGCGCAACCGTGGCAGTGACTTATGCGCCGAGCAATGCCTCGCTCAGCGGTGCCTTGACCATCCCTGCAACAGTGACTTATAACGGCACTACATATACGGTGACCGCCATCGATAATGCAGCGTTCCATGATTGTACCGGCTTGACGAACGTGACTATCCCCAACTCGGTTACCACCATCGGCACAGAAGCATTCATAGGTTGTACTGGCTTGACAGGAGTGAATATTAGTAACTCTGTGACCACAATTGGCGAAAGGGCATTCAAGGGTTGCACCAGTATGACTAGCGTGAACATTCCCCAATCAGTAACCACCATCGGCACAGAAGCATTCTTGGATTGTACTGGCTTGACAGGAGTGAATATCAGTAACTCTGTGACCATAATTGGTGAAAGAACATTCAAGGGTTGCACCGGATTGACAAGCGTGACCATCCCCAACTCGGTTACCACCATCGGCACAGAAGCATTCTTGGATTGTATTGGCTTGACAGGAGTGAATATCAGTAACTCTGTGACCACAATTGGCGAAAGGGCATTCAAGGGTTGCACCAGTATGACTAGCGTGAACATTCCCAATTCGCTGACCGCCATCAGCAAAGAACTGTTTTCTGGTTGTACCGGCTTGACCACCGTGACTGTCCCCGACTGGGTGACCGAAGTCGGCAATGGTGCGTTCTCAGGTTGCACTGGCTTGACGAGTGTGACCATCTCCAACTCGGTTACAGCCATCAACGACGAAGTATTCAGAAACTGTAAAAGCTTGACCGTTGTGAACATCCCTAACTCGGTGACCGCCATCGGCAACTCGGCGTTCAGGGATTGCACGGGCTTGACGAGCATTACCATCCCCGACTCGGTGACCACCATCGGCGAGTGTGCATTCAGTGGGTGTTCCGGTTTGACCAGCCTGACAATTCTCCAATCGCTGACAAGCATCTCTTCCAATGCATTCCAAGGTTGTAGCGGCTTGACGAGTATTGTGGTTGAGAACGGCAATAGAAAATATGACTCGCGCGACAATTGCAATGCGATAATCGAAACAGAATCCAACACCTTGATTTTAGGGTGTATGAATACCACCATCCTTAAGTCGGTGACCATTATTGGCGACTTTGCTTTCGCAGGCTGCAGTGGTTTGACAAGTGTGAATATCCCCAACTCAGTGACCTCAATAGGCGGCAGTGCGTTCTCAGGTTGTAGCGGTTTGACAAGGGTGACTATCCCCAACTCAGTGACCTCAATAGGTGGCAGTGCGTTCTCAGGTTGCAGCGGTTTGACAAGTGTGAACATCCCCCACTCGGTGACTGTCATCAACGATGGAGTATTCAGTGGCTGTAAAAGTTTGACTACCATGACTATCCCCAACTCAGTAACCTCAATCGGCAGATTGGCGTTCTCCAGTTGTTATGGTTTGAAAAGGGTGAATATCCCCAACTCGGTAACCGTCATCGGCAGTTTTGCGTTCTCTGAATGCTATGGCCTGACAAGGGTGAACATCCCTGACTCGGTAATGGCTATTGGCGACTATGCGTTCTTCTATTGTACCGGCTTGACAAGAATTGATGCTTATCCTGATCCAACGAAGTTCTTGTTGGGCGGATACAGATGGACTGTCACAAGTGTCTTCAGGTATGTTCCAAAAGACGGCACGCTCCACGTACTTCCGGAGTATCTTGAAGCATATCAGACTACCGACGGCTGGAAAGAATTTACCAACATAGTAGCCGACTTGAATGATGCCGTAGGAATAAAGGGTGACCTGGATGGCAGCGGTATCGTGGATGTGGACGACGTGAATGCTATAATCAACCTCATCTTGAACTATGAGCAGTATAAGGACATGTACCCTGGCAATGCCGACCTTGACGGCAGCGGCATTGTTGACGTGGATGACGTGAACTCCATTATCAACATAATTTTAGGTATTAATGATGTTGATGATGTTGATGACAATATTGACGAGGGTTACAATGAAATATGCTCATTCACCAATATTGACGGAAAGAATGTGGCTTTAGAAAGGAAAATTGACCTTGAAAGCGTTCGTTACAATCTTGATGGAAGCGCATTTTATCGCACTACATTGGCAATTAAAATAAACTCAAAAAGGTATGTATTGACCGATAATGTTTATACAGATAGCATTCCCGGTTTGTGGCAAAGTCCATGCATGGTAGTAGATAGAAATAGTCAGGTGTTGCGCGTTTTTTCCAGCTCAAAGACAGATGTGCGAAATTATGGAATGGAAGGTTTCGTTTATCAGTTTGACATGGGTAGCTGCACTACTACGGCCGAAACCGTGTTTAATAATGCTAACTGGGGGTGGTATAGTTACTTTTTGTCATTCTCGTCGTTGCGCCATTTCTCTTTCGCTGGTTATATTGCAATAGAATCTTTTCTTGTCGATGGTGGTGACAATGGAACCTGGTGGGATTATATGGAAGTCGAATATATTTCGCCTGATGCTGCAAGTGAATTATGCTCTCAGCGTCCCAAGTGCCTCGTGTTGAATTAGCGTCGCGTCGGTGCGAAGCGTGGTTCAAAAGGATGTCCCTAATGAAGCGGTCAAGTAATGAGGGTGTGCCGTAATTCGGGCACACCCTCTTTCGGTAAGTCTCGTGTTGCTTTAGTTGTTCAGGTACCAGCTGTAGAGTGCGGGCACACCGTCTTCTATCTCGATGCGGTGATGCCATCCTAAGCTGTGCAGGCGGCTCACGTCGGTGAGCTTGCGCAGGGTGCCGTCGGGCTTTGTGTCGTCCCACTGCAGGGTGCCGTTGTAGCCCACAGTCTTTTTCACCAGTTCGGCCAGCTGCTTGATAGTGATTTCCTTACCACTGCCTATGTTGATGTGGCAGTTTCTCACTTCCGGCCCTGTGCCTCGCAGGTCGTCGAAGTCGATGTGCTCCAGGCAATAGACGCTGGCATCGGCCATGTCTTCGCTCCACAGAAATTCACGAATCGGAGCCCCGGTTCCCCACAGCTTCAGCGAGTGGTCAGTAATGCCGTATCGTTCCAGCAGTTGGCCGATTTGGGCATTGGTGGCACTGCCGTCGATGCCCTCGACAGGGCGCGTGTTGAGGTCGGCACGCAGGCCATCCCAGTCGCCTTCGTTGAGCAGGCGCGCCAGGTGCATCTTGCGTATCATGGCCGGCATCACATGGCTGGTTTCGAGATTGAAGTTGTCGTTTGGCCCATACAGGTTGGTGGGCATCACGGCGATGTAGTTGGTGCCATACTGCAGGTTGAAGCTCTCACACATTTTCATGCCGGCAATCTTGGCGATGGCATAAGGCTCGTTGGTGTATTCGAGTGGCGAGGTGAGCAAGGCGTTCTCGGTGATGGGCTGTGGTGCCTCGCGAGGGTAGATGCATGTGCTGCCTAAGAACAGGAGCTTTTTCACGCCGTGCCGCCAGCTCTCGCCTATCACATTCTGCTGGATTTGCAGGTTCTGGTAGATGAAGTCGGCCCGGTACTTGAGGTTTGCCATGATGCCGCCCACATGTGCTGCAGCCAGGATTACGTATTCGGGCTTCTCGTGGTCGAAAAACTCGCGCACAGCCACGCCGTCCATCAGGTCAAGCTCGGCGTGAGTGCGCCCCACGAGATTAGTATAGCCTTTGCTTTTCAGGTTGTTCCAAATAGCAGAGCCCACCAGTCCGCGATGCCCTGCCACATATATCTTACTGTTCTTTTCCATTATCTGTTACACGTTTTTCATGTCATATTCCACCATGCGACGCACCAGCTGGTCGAACGACGTCTTGTGCGGATTCCAGCCTAATTGCTCGCGTGCTTTGGCTGGGTTGCCTAATAATTGCTCAACCTCGGCAGGGCGGAAGTATTTAGGATCCACTTCCACTATCACGCGCCCCGTGGCCTTGTCGATGCCTTGTTCGTTAATGCCTTCGCCGCGCCAGTCGAGCTCGATGCCGGCATAGTGAAAAGCTAACGTGCAGAATTCTCTCACGGTGTGGTATTCACCGGTAGCAATCACATAGTCGTCGGGTTCGGGCTGCTGCAGGATGAGCCACATGCATTCCACATAGTCGCGTGCGTAGCCCCAGTCGCGCCGTGCATTCAGGTTGCCCAAGTACAGCTTGTCCTGCTTGCCACCGGCTATGCGGGCTGCTGCCATGGTTATCTTGCGTGTGACGAAGGTCTCGCCGCGGCGCTCGCTCTCGTGATTGAACAGAATGCCGTTAGCACAATACATGCCATAACTCTCGCGGTAGTTTTTCATGATCCAGAATGCGTAGAGCTTTGCCACCGCATAGGGACTGCGAGGGTAGAACGGGGTGGTTTCGCTCTGAGGCACTTCCTGCACCTTGCCGTAGAGCTCGCTTGTGCTGGCCTGGTAAATCCTGGTGACATCGGCCCGGCCGGCAATGCGCACACTCTCGATAAGACGAAGCGTGCCTGTGGCATCCACGTCGGCAGTATATTCCGGAACGTCAAACGACACCTTGACATGGCTCTGCGCTGCCAGGTTGTAGATTTCGTCGGGCTTAATCTGCTCAATGATGCGAATGAGCGAGCTGGAGTCGGTCATGTCGGCATAGTGCAGGTTGATGAGTCGCTGCTGTTTCATGTCGCGCACCCATTCATCGAGGTACAGATGCTCGATGCGCCCGGTGTTGAAACTGCTGCTGCGGCGCAGCGTACCGTGCACCTCATAGCCTTTTTCAAGCAGGAACTCAGCTAAGTAGCTGCCGTCTTGCCCGGTGATGCCGGTGATCAAGGCAACCTTCTTCTTATTATCGTTCATAGTTGTGTGTTATATTTTACTGCAAAGTTAGAATAAAAATCTTGATTAAGCTGCCGGTGCGATAAATAAATTGATTATTCCTCATCAGCCGGTGGCTCATTAGGGACTGTCCCTAATGAACGGGGCTACCAGTTGATGGGTGTGATGCCGTGCTGTGCGAGGTAGGCATTGGCGCGTGAGAAGTGGTGATTGCCGAAGAAACCTCGGTGGGCCGAAAGGGGTGAGGGGTGTGGCGATGTGAGCACCAGGTGCCTGTTGCGGTCGATGAATGCGCCTTTCTTGATGGCATAGCTGCCCCACAAGATGAACACAAGGTGCTCGCGGTGCATCGACAAGGCTCGGATTGCAGCATCGGTGAATTGCTCCCAGCCGTGCCCCTGGTGTGAGCCGGGCTGATGAGCCGCAACGGTGAGTGTGGCGTTGAGCAGAAGCACACCTTGCCGCGCCCAGCGGGTGAGGTCGCCGCTGGCAGGGATGGGTGAGCCGGTGTCGGCATTTATCTCCTTGAAGATGTTGAGCAGTGATGGCGGCAGCGGGATGCCGTCGTTCACGCTGAAGCATAGCCCGTTGGCCTGGCCATCGCCATGGTAGGGATCTTGTCCTAAAATCACCACCTTGACTTGGTCGAACGGAGTGGCGTCGAAGGCGGCAAAAATCTGCCGGCCGGGCGGAAACACTTGCCGTGTGCGATACTCGTTGTGTACAAATTGCGCAAGCTGAGCAAAGTAGGGCGACTCCCACTCGCTGGCTAATGCTTGCTTCCAGCCTTGTTCTATCCTGACGTTCATGATGATGCCGAAAATGTTATTTATTATAAGGTGAAGACACGCACCCCCGTGGCCATAGCTTCAGGAGTGCGTGTCGTATTTTTCTGTTTCCTCGTGTGCGGGTGTGGTGCGGCTCAGTCGGCAGCGGCCACCTCGTCGAGGATTTTCTTAATGTCTTTTGCTTGCAGGCGTCCATAGACTTTCTCGCCTATGGTGACTACAGGAGCAAGTCCGCAGGCTCCCACGCAACGCAGGCAGTCGAGAGAGAAGTTGCCATCGGGTGTGGTTTGCCCCACGTCGATGCCGAGCACACGCTTGATTTCTTCAAGGAGTTTCTCTGAGCCGCGCACATAGCATGCTGTTCCCAGGCACACCGAGATGGGGTGCTTGCCCTTTGGTGTCATGGTGAAGAACGAGTAGAACGTTACCACGCCATAGACCTTAGAGGCCGGGATGCCCAGCTTGCGCGCGATGATGCGTTGCATTTCCTCGGGCAGATAGCCGTGCATGTTCTGCGCTTCGTGCAGGATGTTGATGAGCTCGTTGGGCTTGTTGCCGAATTTGTCGCAAATGGCCTCTACTTGCTCAACCACATTACATGCCAGTTTCATTTCTTTTGCCATAATATATTAATGTGTATGAAATGTTTTTTACTTGATTGACTTGTCATAGAAGCTGGTGTGGAGCAGGTGGTGAGCCTTTTCGCTGAGCGGTGCGCCCAGGAATTCCTTATACAGCTTCTGGATGTCGGGGTTCTCGTGGCTCTTGCGCAGTCGCTTGCCTGCATCTTCGGCATAGACGGCGCGCTGGCGGGCCTTCAGGGTCTCGATGTTGCCGTGGTGATAGGGCTGTCCGGCGCCGCCTATGCAGCCGCCGGGGCATGCCATGACTTCCACCACATGGTAATTGAGCTCGCCCTTGCGCAGCTTGTCCATGATGATGCGGGCATTGCCCAGCGTGTTGACCACGCACACACGCAGCTCGAAGCCGTTGAGGTCGATGGTTGCCTCGCGTATTCCATCCAGCCCGCGCACTTGGTCAAACTCGATGCGGGGCAGTGTGTTGCCTGTGAATTTCTCATAGACTGTGCGCAGGGCTGCCTCCATCACACCGCCGGTGATGCCGAAGATGGCACCGGCACCGGTTGATTCGCCCAGAGGCTTGTCGAAGTCGCTATCGGGAAGGCTGTCGAAGTTGATGTTGGAGCGGCGAATGAGGGCGGCCAGTTCGCGGGTGGAGATGCTGTAGTCCACATCGGGGTTGCCATTCACCTTAAACTCATCGCGGTTGCACTCATATTTCTTGGCCAGACAGGGCATTATCGACACCACAACAATCTTTTCGCGCGGAATACCCATCTTCTCGGCCCAGTAGGTCTTTGCCACGGCGCCAAACATTTGTGCCGGCGACTTGGCCGTCGAGGGGTAGTCGAGCAGGTCGGGGTAATCATGCTCATAGAAGTTGACCCATGCCGGGCAGCACGAAGTCATGATGGGCAATTTCACATTCTTGTCGCCAGCGATAAACTTTTGCAGGCGGTCGAGAATTTCGGCACCTTCTTCCATGATGGTCATGTCGGCACCGAAGTCGGTATCGAACACATAGTCAAATCCCATGTCCTTCAGTGCAGTCACCATCTTGCCAGTCACGCTTGTGCCGGGCTTGAAGTTGAACTCTTCGCCCAGTGCGTAGCGCACGGCCGGAGCAGTCTGTGCGATGACAATCTTGTCGGGGTGGGTGATGTCGGCAATCAGTTCCTCGGCATAGTCACGCTCGGTGAGAGCGCCCACGGGGCACACAGCCACGCACTGTCCGCAATAGGTGCAGTTGGTCTCGTTAAGCATCTTGTTGAACGACGGGGCAATGGTTGTGGTGAAGCCACGTCCCACAGCTCCCAGTGCTCCCACAGTCTGCACCTCGTTACACACGCTCTCGCATCGGCGGCAATAGATGCACTTGTCCATGTCGCGCTTGATGGCCGGTGTGATTTCGGTCTTGCGATGAGCGTGCTCGCCATCGTTGTAGGGCATGACGCGGCAGTTGAGCCTGCGCACGAGGCGCTGAAGCTCGCAGTCGCTACACTTGGGGCATGTGAGGCAATCGTTTGGGTGGTCGCTCAAGATGAGCTCGGCCACTGTTTTGCGGGCGCGCAACACGCGCGGCGAGCTGGTGTGCACCACCATGCCCTGGCGGCACTGGGTGGCGCAGGCGGGCACCAGGTTGTGACGGCCATCTACCTCCACCACACACAGGCGGCACGAGGCCGGGTTGCTTTTCACGCAAGTGCCCTCAAGGTCGATGTGACACAGCGTGGGAATCTCGACGTTAACCGTCTTGGCGGCCTCGAGAATGGTAGTATTAGCGGGCACCACGACCACATGGCGGTCGATGGTGAGTGTTATCATCTTCTCTTCCATTTCGGTATCATGAGTGGATTAAAAAACTTGGATGGCATCGAAGCGACAGTGCGACTTGCACATGCCACAGCGTATGCACTTGCTGGGATCGATCACATGAGGCTTGCGCACGTCGCCAATGATGGCATCGGCCGGACAACCGCGTTTGCAGGCACCGCAGCCCTTGCACTTGTCGGGGCGCACTGCATAGGTGAGCAGCGCCTTGCACTGCTTAGCGCGGCACTTGTGCTGCTTAACGTGCTCCACATATTCGTCATAGAAATTGTTGAGCGTTGACAGCACGGGGTTGGGCGATGACTGTCCCAGGCCGCACAGCGAGGTTTCCTTGATTACTTCACTCAGGCGCTTGAGCGTCTCCAGGTCTTGAGGAGTGCCTTTGCCCTCGGTGATGCGAGTGAGGATCTCAAGCAGGCGCTTGTTGCCTATGCGGCACGGTGTGCACTTGCCGCACGACTCGTTGACGGTGAAGTCGAGGTAGAACTTGGCCACCGACACCATGCAGTCGTCTTCGTCCATGACAATCATGCCGCCCGAACCCATCATCGAGCCGGCAGCTTCGAGGCTTTCGTAGTCGATGGGGATGTCGAGATGCTTCTCGGTGAGGCAGCCGCCTGAGGGGCCGCCGGTCTGGACGGCCTTGAATTTCTTGCCGTCTTTCACACCGCCGCCAATCTCGTAGATGATTTCACGCAGTGTAGTGCCCATGGGAACTTCAATAAGTCCCACGTTATTGATTTTTCCGGCCAGTGCAAACACCTTAGTGCCCTTTGACTTCTCGGTGCCTATCGAGGCAAACCAGTCGGCACCCTTGGTGATGATGATGGGCACGTTGGCCAGTGTCTCCACATTATTTACATTAGTGGGGTAGCCCATGTAGCCGTGGTCGGTGAGGTGGGGTGGCTTCATGCGCGGCTCGCCACGCTTGCCTTCCATCGAGTGCACGAGTGCTGTGGCCTCGCCGCAGACGAAGGCACCTGCACCATATCGAATGTCGATGTCGAAACTGAAGTCGCTGCCCAGGATGTTGTTTCCTAACAGGCCTAACTCATTGGCTTGCTTGATGGCCACGCGCAGGCGGCTCACAGCCAGTGGATACTCGGCGCGAATGTAGATCAAGCCATGGTTGGCACCAATGGCATAGCCGCAGATGGCCATTGCCTCAAGCACCGAGTGGGGGTCACCCTCCATGATCGAGCGGTCCATGAATGCTCCGGGGTCGCCCTCGTCGGCATTGCATACCACATATTTGTGCTCGGCTTGCACGGCGCGACCGTGTTCCCATTTCTTGCCGGCGGGGAAACCGGCACCGCCGCGGCCTCTCAGCCCCGACTTGGTTACGGTTTCGATTACCTGCTCAGGCGTCTGGTTCTTGATTACGTCGGCCAGGCCGGCATAACCGTCGCGGGCAATGTACTCGTTGATGTTTTCCGGGTCGATGAAGCCGCAGTTGCGCAGGGCAATGCGCATCTGCTTGCGGTAGAAGTCCATGTGCTTGGAGTCGCTCACGGTGTGCTCCGTCTTGGGGTCAACGTAGAGCAGACGCTCCACGCGGTGGCCGCCGATGACGTGCTCTTTGACAATCTCCTCGGCATCTTCGGGCTTGACCTGGGTGTAGAATGTGTTGTCGGGGATGATGTTGACAATGGGACCCTTTTCACAGAATCCGAAGCATCCCGTGGTGATGACATCCACCTTGTCGGCTATGCCATGCGCCTTGACGCATTCCTGGAGGTTCTCTACGATTTTCTTACTTTGCGAAGCCTTGCAGCCCGTGCCACCACAGCACAAAATCTGGATGTGGTCGGAACCCGTCTCCAAACCGCAACATTTTTCACTCACAGCGGTGTGGCTCAATTCGCGCACATTGAGTGCGGCCTGAGCTTTTTGTCTGAGTTTTTTCAGACTTTCAAAGTTTAGGGGTTTCACGCGGTTAATTAGTGTAAGTAATTAGTTGATAAATGTTTACTCTATCTTTGAAGTGTGCACCAGTTGTCGGGTGCAATAATTTTGCGCTAAATTACTCTTTTTTTATGACTTCACCACTATAAATTAGCAGTTTTTAACCACTTGTTTGTCCCTTTACTTGTGGTGACTCAATCGTGGGAGTGCCAAACTGGCTGTCATGGGCACCACCGATGCCGGCTATGGTCACTCTGGGCCATAAGTAATGAGCGCATATTTGGTGGAGACGGCAAAAATTCTTATCTTTGCCCACTGAAATAGAAAATGACCTTTATACCGACCATTTAATCATTCAATAAGATAGACAATGAAGAAAACATTATTGACAGCAGCCCTCGTGATGGGTGCTGTAATGACGGCGACGGCCGAGTCGCCCCTGTGGATGCGCTATGCGGCCATCTCGCCCGATGGCAAGGAAATCGCTTTCTGCTACAAGGGCGACATCTATAAGGTGCCGGCCGGCGGTGGTCAGGCCGTTCAACTGACCACCCAGTCAAGCTATGAACGTAACGTCGTGTGGTCGCCCGACGGCCGTCAGCTGGCCTTTGCCAGCGACCGCAGGGGCAACTTCGACGTGTATGTGATGCCGGCCAGCGGCGGCGCTCCCAAGCGATTGACGAGCAACTCGGCCAGCGAGATGCCATGGGCATTCTCGCCCGACGGCAAAGAAGTCTATTTCTCGGCAGCTATTCAAGATCCTGCTTCCAGCACACTGTTCCCCAGCTCGCGACTCACCGAGGTCTATAAGGTGCCGGTGACTGGCGGCCGCACCACGCAGGTGCTTGGCACACCGGCCGAGGAGCTCAAGTGGGACAGCAAAGGCAAGTTTATGGTCTATCAGGACCAAAAGGGCATGGAGGACACCTGGCGCAAGCATCACACCAGCAGCGTCACCCGTGAGATATGGAAGTATGACGCCGCCACCGGCAAGCACACCAACCTCACCAATCATGCCGGCGAGGACCTCAATCCGGTGATCAGTGCCGACGGCCGCACAATATATATCTTGAGCGAACGCAATGGCGGCTCGATGAACGTCTATCAGTTTCCCGTTGACCAGCCCGGAGCCATCAAGGCTGTGACGTCGTTCAAGACGCATCCTGTGCGTTTCCTGTCGGTTGCAGGCAACGGCACCCTGTGCTACACCTATGACGGCGAGCTATATACTCAGGCACCGTCGGGCAAGCCTGCCAAGGTGAAGATCGACCTGTATCACGACGACTCGGAGGATGTGTTGCGCACCACCATGACGCGAGGAGCCACCAGTGCTGTGGCATCGCCCGATGGCAAGCAGGTGGCCTTTATCGCCCGCGGCGAGGTGTTTGTCACTTCGGTTGAGTATGGCACAACAAAGCGCATCACTAATACGCCCGAGGCCGAGGAAGGACTGTCGTGGGGCAGCGACAACCGCACCCTCTACTATGCCACCGAGCGCGGCGGTAACTGGCAGCTGGTAGAAGCCACCATCGAGCGCAAGGAAGACCCCAACTTCCCTAATGCCACCACCATAAAGGAAGAAATCCTGTTGCCGTCCAGCAGCGTCGAGCGTGCTGCGCCCGATGTGAGCCCCGACGGAAAGAAACTTGCATTTATCGAAGATCGCAACCGCCTCATGGTCATGGATCTCAAGAGCAAACGTGTGCATCAGGTGACCGACGGCTCGACATGGTATGAGACCAACGGAGGCTTTGACTACGCTTGGTCGCCCGACAGCAAGTGGTTCACGCTCAACTACATTGCCAATCAGCGCGACCCGTACACCGATGTGGGTATCGTGAGTGCCGACGGCGGGAAAATCACCAATATCACCGGCAGCGGTTACTTCAGCGAGTCTCCCAAGTGGGTGATGGAGGGCAATGCTATCTTGTTCACCAGCAATCGCTATGGCATGCGTGCTCATGGCTCGTGGGGTTCGCAGGACGACGTGCTGCTGGCATTTGTCAACCAGGATGCCTACGATAAATATCGCATGAGCAAGGAGGACTATGAGCTTGTCAAGGAAGCCGAGAAAGAGGCAAAGAAAGAAGCCGACAAAAAGAAAGCCGAGGCCGACAAGAAAAACAAAGACAAAAAGAAGGATGACAAAGCCGACGAGAAGAAAGACGAAGTAAAGGACATCGTTGTCGAACTCGAAGGCATCGAGGACCGTGTGGTGCGACTCACACCCAACTCGAGCAGCATAGCCAGCGCCATGGTCACCAACGACGGCGACAACCTGTACTACCTCTCGAAGTTTGAGGGCGGATACGACCTGTGGAAACTCGACATGCGCAAGCATTCAACCAAGCTCGTCAACAAGATGAACTCGGGCTGGGCCGGCATCCAGTTAGGCAAGGACGGCAAGGAGATGTTTGTCTTAGGCTCGACAATGAACAAGCTCACTGTGTCAAGCGACAAACTCACGCCCATCAACTATAAGGCAGAAGTGAAGATGGACCTCGCAGCCGAGCGCGAGTATATGTTCAATCATGTGCAGCACCAGGTCAACAAGCGGTTCTTCCGTACCGACCTTAATGGCTGCAAGTGGGACATGATGTGCGATGCCTACCGCAAGTTCCTGCCACACATCAACAACAACTATGACTACGCCAACCTGCTGAGCGAGCTGCTGGGCGAGCTCAACGTCTCTCACTCTGGCAGCCGCTACTATCCTAATGGCAGCAACGAGCCCACGGCCAACATGGGCCTGCTGTTCGACTGGAACTATACAGGCAAGGGACTGAAGATTGACGAGGTGGTTGAGAAGGGACCGTTTGCCCGCTCGACCAGCAAGGTGCGCCGGGGCATGATTGTGGAGAAAATCAACGGCATCGAGATTAACGATGAGAACGATTACACCCAGTTGCTTAACGGCCAGGCCGGCAAAAAGACCCTGGTGACAGTTCGCGATAAGAGCGGGAAAACCTTCGACGAGGTTATCCTGCCTATCACAAGTGGAGCGATGAACAACCTGCTCTACAAGCGTTGGGTCAAGCGCAATGCTCACCTGGTCGATAGCCTGTCGGGCGGCCGGCTGGGCTATGTGCACATTCAGTCGATGAACGACGAGAGTTACCGTGAAGTCTATAGCCAGGTCATGGGCAAGTACTACAAGAAGGACGGCATCGTCATCGACGTGCGTTTCAATGGCGGCGGCCGCCTGCACGAAGACATCGAGGTGCTGTTCAGCGGCAAGAAATATTTCACTCAGGTGATTCGTGGCCGCGAGGCTTGTGATATGCCCAGCCGCCGCTGGAACAAACCCAGCATCATGGTGCAGTGCGAGGCTTGCTACAGCAATGCGCATGGCACTCCCTGGGTCTATCAGCACACCGGCATCGGCAAGCTCGTGGGCATGCCTGTGCCAGGCACCATGAGCAGTGTGTCGTGGGAGACGCTCCAAGACCCGTCGCTCATCTACGGCATGCCCATCATCGGCTACCGTTTGCCCGACGGTTCTTATCTCGAGAACACGCAACTCGAGCCCGACATCCTCGTGCATAACGACCCGGCCGAGGTCGTTAACGGCGAAGATGCACAGCTCAAGCGTGCCGTGCAGGAACTGCTCAAGGAGGTAAAGTAACTCATAGCATTCGGCTTGATTACCAAGCAATGCTTGGCACTACTTGACGGCTCGTCTGCTTGTTTACTTGTTTA
>DGVT01000048.1 GCA_002395965.1 Porphyromonadaceae bacterium UBA4277 | reverse complement strand
TCTCGTCGTCGAAGTCGAGAATAACCACATTCAGCTTCTGGTCGGGCTGCACTACGTCGGCAGGATTGTTCACGCGGCCCCAAGACAGGTCGGTAATGTGAATCAGACCATCCACGCCACCCAGGTCGATAAACACACCATAGCTGGTGATGTTCTTGACGGTACCCTCGAGCACCTGACCCTTTTCGAGCTTGGAGATGATTTCCTTCTTCTGCTGTTCCAGCTCGGCCTCGATAAGAGCCTTGTGGCTGACAACAACATTGCGGTACTCTTGGTTGATCTTCACAACCTTGAATTCCATTGTCTTGCCCACAAACACGTCGTAGTCGCGGATGGGCTTCACATCAATCTGGCTACCGGGCAGGAAGGCTTCGATGCCGAACACATCGACAATCATACCACCCTTTGTGCGGCACTTAATGTAACCCTTGATGATCTCATCGTTCTCAAGCGCTTCGTTAACGCGATCCCAGCTCTTGGCTGCACGGGCCTTCTTGTGAGAGAGAATGAGCTGACCTTTCTTGTCCTCCTGGCTCTCAACAAACACCTCAACGGTGTCACCAACCTTAAGGTCGGGGTTGTAGCGGAATTCGTTAAAGGGAATAATGCCGTCTGACTTCGCACCGACGTTAACCACCACCTCGCGCTTGTTAATCGAGATTACGGTACCTTCGGTTACATCATTGTCCTTAAAGTTGCTAAGGCTCTTGTCATAGGTTTTTTCCAGTTCCTCGTAGGATTTGTCACGCTGGGTTTCACCTTTTTCATAGGCTTCCCAATCAAAATCCGGCATTGGAGAATTTTTTAATTCTTCGTTCATTTAATAAGTTAATAAAAGTGAGTTAATTACGCCTCGTCAGATTCGTTCCCGACAAAGCAGCTGCAAAGGTACACATTTTTCACGACCCGGCAATGTTTTTTCGCATTTTTTTACTGCATCACTACGGCTATCAGTCATTTCACTAAAAAAAATCTATAACTTATATTGCAGTTTCAATTATTATTTTTATCTTTGCTCGATGATTAACGAAACTTTAGTATTAACCTAAAATTTTCAATCTTATGAAAAAACTTTTACTTCTCGCAGCCACTGCTGCTATGGTAACGAGCGTTAACGCTCAGTACAAGGTAGAAAAGCTCTGGGGTTCTGAAGACGTCCCCGTAGCTGCCGACTGTCGTCAGGGCGTAGGACTCAATGGCAAGTTCTACATCAACAACAAGGGTGCCGTCGCCACCCAGACCACCGAGGCTATTGAGCCCAAGGTGGTGGTTTATGGCGAAAACGGACTGGCCAACGAGCAATTCCCCGGTGGATTCAACTGCGGTATTAGCACCGACCAAGCTGGCCACCTTATCGTGAGCCTTGCCACATTCCCAGAAGCTAATAGCTGGTTCTTCGACGACGCGACTCCCATGATTCGCGTTATCGACCCCGCAACGGCTGAAGTAACCGACCTGCCTCTGGGTGGCGGTGCTCCTAATAACGGACGCCTCGACGTGCTCGGCCGCGCCTATGGCAACCTGCTCGAATACGGTGAGCTGTATTTGCCCGGTCTGCCAGCCGACCAGAGCCTGCGCCGCCACTTCTACGAAAACGGAGAAGTGCTTGGTGAGGACTGCTACAGCCCTATTTTGAATCCCGGTCCTGGTGCCGATAACATGACCACCATCAATGCTGTGGTTGATGCCGACGGCAACGACGCTATTTTCTACTATCAGCGTGGTGGAAATCCATTCCTCTATTATTTTAATGGTGACAACCTCGAAGGCGAGCAAATTGCTATTCCAACTACTGCCGATGGTATTATGCGTTGCAACCAGAATGGTGCCAATTTCTTTGCCTTCAATGGCAAAAACTTCGTTGTTTATCCTTGCGGAAAAGCTAACAATGCCTACTACGATGGTTTCGCAATCTATGAGATTGGCGCAGAAGCTCCTCTGTTTGTAAAACAACCGACCATCGCAGCTGCACCCAATGGCTTCCAGGCTAACTGGCTGAATGCTGAGGTTACCGAAGATGGTGTTATTATCTATCAGTACGTCCCCGGCAAGAGCATGGAAGTTTACAAGATGACTCTCGAGCAGGAAGAGCAAGGCATCGACGAGTTCTATGTAGTGGGCTCGTTCAATGGCTGGAACTGGCAGAACCCGGAAGGACGCATCCCCATGGAAGAGGTTGAAGGTGGCTATGCCGCAACACTCGACCTCAGTGCCGAAGACGAATTCAAGATCATCACTCCTGCCGAAGACGGTGGCTGGACATGGTTTGGCGGCCTTGACGAGAACCAGGTGGGCTACTTCCTGATTACCGAAGAGCTCCTTGAGAATGGCATCGCCCTCATTGACGGCGCTAACTTCCGCATCCAGAATGCAGGCAACTACACCATCACCATCAAGGAAGCTCCCACAACATTCAATGGCATCAAGGCTCCATTTGTGATGGAAGTTAAGCAGAACGACACCCACACTGCCGTTACCGACATTGAGACCGCTAAGGCTCAAGACAACACCTGGTACAACATCCAGGGTATGAAGATCAACGGCGTTCCCACTGCTGCCGGCATCTACATCAACGCCGGACGCAAAGTCGTGATCAAGTAAGAAATCCCAGAAGATCTTAGGAAGCCCTAGGAAAGCCTAGAAAGCCCTAGGAAAGCCTAAGGAAAATCTAAGGAAAATCTAAGGTAGCAGCCACGGTGGTGTGGCTGCTACTTTTTTCATCCCGGTCGGCCCGGCGGCCACAGCGGTGCCGACTGCCCGGGCAGTCCCTATCATTCCCCATTATTCCAGTCTCTATTTCGCAATTTTTAGGCTATATTATTTGCGCATAACAAAAAAAATAGTAAATTTGCGCTTGATATTGAACTAACCAAATTATTAACTTCTAAACAACAAAAAAGCATGAAGAAATCATTACTTTTTGCAGGAATGTTGGCTTTCGGTCTGGCTGCTACAGCACAGAACCCGTATGCCTACAATGCTTCGACCGGCGATGTGTCGGCCTCTGATCTGCCAGTGAACTATTCACTCAACGCAGCTGCCGAGCGCGTAGTTGTTGACTTCATCGACGCCAATGGCGCCGTAGCTAAGAGCGTAGAGCTGGGTGAGGAATTCCTCACAGCCGGCGAGCATCAGGCCCTGGTGGCATTCGACGGACTCACCACAGGTGAGACCTACACTTTAGCCATCCGCGTCAAGGGTGCCGAGCGCGCCGAGGCCGAGTGCAAACTCATGGACATAATGTGGAGCCCCTACGGCATTGCCGTTGACAACAACCCGATGAGTGCCAACTTCGGCCGTATGCTCGTCACTGAGTGCCAACCCAGCGTGAACGGCTCGGCTGACTACTTCACCAGCACAGCATCAGGCACTGGTGTGGGTGTAGGTATTTACGTCTATGATCCACAACTCAACCGCGTCGCTAACCCCGATGGCAAGTACGGCTACACCCTGCCCGAACTTCAAGAGAACTACGCCTATGGCGACCTCAACGGCGGAACAGGCAGGAACTTCGCGCTGAAGAAAGTTAAAATCAGTAAGGACGGCCGCATCTTCGTGGGTGGTCTGGACGTCAAGAACGGCCAACCCCTCTATGAGGTTAATCCCGACAATCTGGCTGAGTGGAACCCCATCTTCGTGGGCGAGAAGAGCCAGCTCGAGGCTACCGGCTTTGACAACAGCCTCTATGACGCCGACGGTAACTTCGTGGGCGGCTATTCGGCCTGCTTCGCCGTCACTGGCGAGGGCGAGAACCTGAAGATCGTCAACCTGAGCTCGAAGCGTGGCCAAGTGTTCGCTTATGGCAACTATCAGATGTATGAATATCCTCTCGGAACTGCCACCACTTGGGCAACCGCAGCCGACGAGATGGACGAGATCATGCCCTTGAGCATGCAATACACCATCAGCGCACAGAGCGTGAGCTTGGACTACGACCAGAATGGCAACATCTGGTGGACCCAGTATCGCGGTGCTCCCACCGAAGACCAGCCAACACTGAAGCATGTGAGCAAGAATGCCGATGGCGAATGGGAAGAGGACTATAGCTTCGTTACCGATGTAGAGGGTGGCTTCACCTACAACCGTGGCGGCGGCATCGCCGTGAGCCCCGACGGCTCTCAGATTGCCCTGTCGAAAGGCGATCAAATCTTGGCCATCTGCGACGTGGAGTACGATGAGTTTGGTGCCCCCACCCTGACCGAGGTTCAGCGCATCAGCACACCTTCGGGCAACCATACCGGCATCCGTGGCTTCAACGACATCGCTTGGGACTATGCCGGCAACCTTTATGCATGCGACAACGGTTGGGAGACCCTGTTCTGCATCGCTCCTGCACGCACAGCCAACACTCCCGCCGGCATGATGCGTGCCGAAGGCAACGACCCGCTGGAGGTTAGCACTCCGCTCCGTCCCGAGTTTGCATTCACCGTTCCCACCGTCACAGGCGTTAACGACATCGCTGTCAAGGCTGTGGCAAGCGTTGAGTATGTCAACGTTAACGGTCAGGTTAGCAACCAGCCCTTCGAAGGCGTGAACGTGGTTGTGACCCGCTATGCCGACGGAACCAAGAGCGTAACCAAGATTGTGAAGTAATCACAATATCTTACGCCTAACAAAAAACGTTCCCGACAGTGTCGGGAACGTTTTTTGTTGCATTGGCAACTCAACTTATCATCACAGCGAGCTTGCCATATAACTTCAGCGAGTAGTGAGCACTATCTTCTATGCTATTGGGCGGAACTGGCTGTCGAAATGCAGCTCGGCACCATCCTTGAGAATGATGGTGTAAACGCCCTTCCTCGACTTGTGCATCTTCACCACGGGCGCCGTGAACGTGCCACGCTGGAGATACATCACGATTTTGCCGGGAACCATACGGTCAGGAATTAGATAATCACCGGCATCGACCATAGTCCACTGCCCCTCCTTGTCAAACTCGCACTTCACGCCATTGTCAAGCACCACATCGTAGGCATTGCGGATTTTGCTTTTCTCCTTCAATGCCGTCACCACTTTGGCCCCGGGAAAATATGACCGTATGATGCTAATAGTGAACTTGGGCAACTTGTCGGGACTGATTTCCTGCAAGTCTTCTTCGGCGGCATTAGCACCCATTGACATCATTGCGGCCGCTACAATAGCTATAACTGCTCGCTGCATCGCTTTAGTTCTATATCGTTTCACAATTCTTCATTCACCTTGAGCAGGATATCACCAACCGAAGGCATGCTTGTCATCGAGCCACTCACCACGAGCTCTCATCACACGCTCTAATAGATAACGAGCCACCCCCTGGCCACCATTGCACGGCAGCACCAGGCCGGCCTCGGCCTTCACCTCGTCGCAGGCATCGGCAGGAGCCACGGCCAGTCCCACGGCTCGCATAGCCGGAAGGTCGGGGATGTCGTCGCCCACAAATGCTACGTCGCAAGCATCCAGGCCATGCAGGGCAAGCCACTTCTCAAGCACGGGAAGTTTCATCGACGCGCCCAAATACACGTCGGTCATACCCAAGCCCTCAAATCGCACTCTGATGGCCTTCACATCGGCACCACTGATAATAGCCATGGGCAGGCCATGCTTCACGGCATGCTGAATGGCATAGCCATCCTTGATGTTTACCATGCGCATGGGCTCGCCCGAAGGGTGCAGCGGAATAGAAGACGGCGACAACACGCCATCCACATCAAATGCGATACCCTTTATTTGTGAATAATCTATCATTTTAACTCTATATTTGACTCTGAATTACTGTCAGGGTTTATTCCGGAGCTAAACATTATGCTTTCGCTGAGCAGACGGTAAATCTCTCGGTTACGGCCTTCGAGCATTTGCATGTGGCGCATCATCACGGCATGATCGCCACGAGTGGCCGGGCCGGTCTGCGACTGCCGCGGGGTCAAGGAGCGCAACTTATCTACTGAGTTTTGAATAAGCGGCAACATGGCCGAAAACGACAGGCCTTTCGACTCAAGCAATTCGCTGGCAATGCACCACAAGTGATTGGCAAAATTGCACGAGAACACTGCCGCAATGTGCAGCACCCGGCGCCCGGCACTGTCACATTCCGCCACATGGGGCGACAGGACATGTGCCAGCTCTTTCACCACGTTTAATGCAGCAGCATCACTGCCCTCGACAAAGATGTGCACCCCACTCCAGTCAACCGCCAGCTCACGCGAGAACGACTGCATGGGATACAGCACGCCACAATTTTCACGCTCAGATGCAAGCACACTGAGCGGTGTGGTGCCGGAGGTGTGCAACCACAACGCGCCATTATCGGCAACGCGCGACACTATACCGCTAATCGCATCGTCGGGGACACATATTATATATATGTCGGCATCATGCACCAGCGCATCAAGGCTGTCGATGGCCTCGCATCGCGGCACACGGCTCGAAAGCCTCACGGCATGGGCAAGTGTGCGGCTATAGACTTGCACTATATCACACTCACTCATCAAGCCTTGTACCAAATGCGTGGCAACATTGCCCGACCCCAATACAACAACGCGTTTTCTCATTATCTATATTTTAAGCTACAAAGTTAAGATTTTTTGACGACATTAACCAATGATTTTGTAATTTTGCAGCATAAATGTGCACAATATGAAAACACTCAGCAAAAAACTGACTATATTTATTTCATTATTAGTCATCTCGATAACAGCCGGCGCGCAGGACTACCACCTGCGGCACGACACAATCTTTGTGTATGAGTCGTGGGAAGCAATCTTCGACCAAACGCCCGATGCCGAAATTCACAACCCGTTTATCGACTACTACAGCCCGTTTATCATCGACTTCCGACTGGCTGACGAGACCCAAAACGACTTCCTGCACGACGAGACCGTGGCACTCACCGTGGGTGACTCGATATGGATGATAAACACCTCGTGGCTGCAGCAAAATTTCAAGGGTGATTGCAATAAAATGGACTTTTGGGCTCCGCTGTATTTCACAGCTAAGATTGCCTACGTCGAGTGGAGATACTACCGGGCAAGCACCGGCATGACCATATTGGGAGCACTGTTGGGCGATGACACGCTCTTTGACCCTGACCCCGACGACACACAAGGCGACATATATATTATCGACTTTGATGCTGCCGAAGTATATAAGCTCGACCATAAGCGCATGAGCAAGCTGCTTGAGCCTTACCACGACCTGAAAGTGCGCTACGAAGGCATGAAAGACTTCAAAAAGCAATACATTATCAGGTACTTCTTCATGGAGTACGTTAACCGCCTCAACGACGATCCCTCGGTACCCTACTTGCTCTAACGCTCTGATGTAGTTATTTGAGTAGGAGTACAGTGACATGGTGGAACACTCAGGCCTCGAGTGGAATGACTTCATCTTGTCACGACGACATTCAACACACATTTTTGCAGGTGCCCATCAATTCACATTAATTTGAGCTATTCACCACTTTACAAAAAAAGAGCCGGTGTCGTACCACGCATTGAGGCACGACACCAGCATCAACTGATAAACTTATGAAACTTATTTCTTAATACCCATCTGCTCATATTTGTAGTCGATGTCTTCGATCAGACGCTTGGCTCCATTACCAGCCTTTTCGGGGTCAAGCTCAACAGCCTTCTTGAGATATGGCAAAGCCTTTTCATAGATAGGTTGCAGCTTGGGAACCATTTGAGAGGTTGTGGCATCGGGATTTTGTTGGATGATGACACTTGCCTGATTGTAATACATGCGACCGAGGTTGAAGTTTGCGTCAGCATTGTTGGGATCAAGCTCAACGGCCTTCTGATAGAAAGGAACAGCGGCATCGGTACCCTTGTCCTGCTCAACAACGAAGCCCTTCATGTCGTAGAGCACCGAGTTGTTGGGAGTGGCTGCAATAGCCTCATCGACAAACGCATTAGCGCCGGCAAAATCCTTTGCATCAATCTTGTCTTGCACCACGTTGGCCAGGGCCGACGTTTGGTAAAGATCTACACTGTTCTCCTTGTAACCGCCTTTAACGGCTGTAGTGAGGTTCTTGTAGGCGTTGGCATAATCTTTAGTATAATACTGGGCAAAGCCCTGGAAGAACTTAGTCATTGCCAGGTCTTCGGCCGAAAGGCTTATGCCTGCTTTCTTGGCATAGTCCTTTTCCATCAGATTGAAGAAATAATCATAGGCCTTGGTAGCCTCGTCATATTTCTGATCGTTAATGCAATCACCTGCAAAGACATACACATCGTTGATGTGGCTCGCCAGAAGGCTCGTTATGTCTTTACTGAATTTGGTCTTCACCTTCACATGGCCATCGCTATCGAGCTTGAACGAACCGTCCTTATTTGTTTCCTTGATGCTATCCAGGGGCAGTGCGGTCTGCAAATAGTTGAAGCCGTCCATCAGGGCCTTGCCCATTTCGGCAGCATCAACGGCATCGCCAAGCTGCTTGTGGGCCTGCATCTGGTCGAACAGGCCAAATGCTGCCTTTCCGGCCACAAACCACGTCTGTGCGTTCATGGCAGTCTCAGGATTGTTCAGGGCAGGCTGAATTGCCTGCAAGGCACCTTGCAGCTCTTCAATCTTATTTGAACCTGCGGCCTTAGCAACTTCCTTCACTATGCTCATTTGAGCCATTGCGCTTGATGCCATCATCGATGTGCAAGCAAGCAGAAGAAACATTTTTTTCATTTTCGATTTAGTTAAAGAGTTGTTGTTAGTTTCTAATTTTATTCTGTTGCCTTTTTAGATTGACTTCGGCCTTCGAAGTTTAATCATCGGCAATAATATGTAATTGTTTTGTATTATTGTTGTTCATCGGGTTGTGGTTTCTCAGCACTTGCGTCAACCTCGGGCACATCAACAGGCTCATCGGGCAGGTTGAAGGCTTCGGTCACTTCGGTCTCATCGGTAACCTCGGGCTCGGTATCCACCTTGCACACCGATGCTATGGTGTCGTTTTTGCGCTCAAGGTTAATCAGGCGCACACCTTGTGTTGCACGTCCCATCACACGCAGCGAGCTCACTTTCAGGCGGATGGTTATACCGCTCTTGTTGATGATGACCAAGTCGTTATCATCGCTCACATTTCTTATGGCAATGAGCTTGCCGGTCTTCTCGGTGATGTTCATGGTCTTCACGCCCTTGGCACCGCGGTTAGTCACACGATAATCCTCGAGCTTGCTGCGTTTGCCCATTCCTTGCTCGCTCACCACGAGCACATCTTGAGTGGTATTGGCTTTCATACACACCATGCCCACCAGCTCATCACCATCGTCGTCAAGTGTCATGCCACGCACACCGGTTGCCGTGCGTCCCATCACTCTCACCTTGTTTTCATCGAAGCGGATGGCGCGACCATTGCGGTTGGCAAGGATTATCTCGCTATTACCCTCGGTCATGACGGCCGCTATGAGCTGGTCGCCATCGTTGATATTGAGTGCGCGAACACCCGTCTGACGCGGACGCGAGAACTCACTGAGGCACGTGCGTTTCACCACACCATTCTTAGTGGCAAACATGATGAAGTGCGAGCGGTTATACTCCGGATCAAGCAGCTTGGTGGCACGCACAAAGGCAAAGATGCGGTTTTCGGGACCCAGGTTGAGCAAGTTCTGTATGGCACGACCCTTGCTGTTTTTTGACCCCTCGGGTATCTGGAACACACGCAGCCAGTAGCAGCGTCCCAAGGCTGTGAAGAAGAGCATATAGTTATGGTTGGTTGCCTCATAGACAAACTCGATGAAGTCTTCGTCGCGAGTGTCGCTGCCCTTCGCTCCCACGCCGCCACGCGCCTGAGTGCGATATTCACTCAGCGGTGTGCGCTTGATGTAGCCAAAGTGCGATATTGTGATAATCATGGGATCATCGCTATAGAAGTCCTCGGCATTCATCTCCTCGTCGTTGGGATTAATCTGGGTGCGGCGCTCATCACCATATTTTTCTTTCACCTCAAGCAGTTCATCCTCAATAACCTTGCGGCACACTGCCGGGTCGTTGAGAATTGAATTGAGATATTCGATGGTTTTCAACAGTTCGGCCAACTCGTCATGCAGTTTGTTCTGCTCGAGGTTAGTGAGCTGGCGCAGGCGCATTTCAACGATGGCTCGTGTCTGAATCTCGTCCAGGTCGAAACGCTCGCCAAGTCGCTTACAAGCCTCGTCGGTCGATTTGCTCGACTTGATAATAGCGATTACTTCGTCGATATTATCACTGGCCACTATCAGGCCGCGCAAGATGTGGGCTCGGTCTTCGGCCTTCTTGAGCTGAAAGCGTGTGCGACGAATCACCACCTCGTGACGGTGTTCAAGGAAGTTTTCGAGCAGTTCCTTGAGGTTCACTGTCTTAGGACGGCCCTTTACCAAGCACACATTGTTCACGCTGAACGACGACTGCAACTCAGTCATCTTGTAGAGCTTGTTGAGAATTACATTGGCATTGAAGTCGCGCTTCACATCCACCACGATGCGCATGCCGTGACGGTCGCTCTCATCGTTAACATCGTGTATGCCCTCGATTTTCTTTTCCTCGACCAGGCGGGCAATCGACTCAATGAGCTCACGCTTATTCACATTGTAGGGGATTTCATTCACCACAATGCGGTCGTGCTCTTTTTCACTTTCTATCTCGGCCTTGGCACGCACCACAATGCGACCTCGACCGGTCTCGAAAGCGTCCTTCACTCCCTGATAGCCATAGATGATGCCGCCCGTGGGAAAATCGGGAGCCTTGATGTACTGCATCAAGTCGGCAATCTCCATGTCGGGGTTTTCCAGCAGTGCCACACAGCCGTCGATGCACTCGCCCAGGTTGTGGGGAGGCATGTTGGTTGCCATACCCACGGCAATACCCGATGCTCCGTTAACGAGCAGATTGGGGAAGCGCGTGGGAAGCACCTCGGGCTCTTCGAGGGTGTTGTCGAAGTTTGGAACGAAATCTACAGTATCCTCATCCAGGTCGCTCATCATGAGCTCGCCCATCTTGGCCAGGCGAGCCTCGGTGTAACGCATGGCTGCAGGGCTGTCGCCATCGACTGAGCCTAAGTTACCCTGACCATCGACAAGCGGGTAACGCATCACCCAGTCCTGGGCAAGGCGCACCATTGCAAAGTAAACCGATGAATCGCCGTGAGGATGATACTTACCAAGAACTTCACCAACGATACGGGCCGACTTCTTTGTCGGCTGGTTAGAGAAATTCTTCAATTTTGCCATACCGAAAAGAACGCGCCGATGCACTGGCTTGAAGCCGTCGCGCACATCGGGAAGCGCTCGCGAAACGATGACCGACATCGAATAGTTGATGTAGCTGGTCCGCATTTCGTTTTCGATATTGATCTCTAAAATGCGATCATTATTCATAAATTATTTAATTAAAATTGCACTAATACAGACACCGCACCGCAGGCTAAAATGCGCCCCAGCTGGAACGTGTGCCCATTTCGTTCAAAATACTTACAAAAGTACTAATAATTTCGCAATCACGAGTGTTATGCAATGCAATATTTAGTGAAAAGTAAGTTAATTTTGAGCACATCATTGCAGTAGGCATCATCATGCCTGATTTTTGCCGCTCATTACGGCAATCCGTCGTTCAGTTTTCGACATTTTTCATAGCCTGCCGGCAGCCTATATTGAAGATTTTTTCCTAATTTTGCACATAGGTTTTTACACAACACTTCATTCAAAAAATAATCATTAACAATAAACATGAATAACAAAGCAAAACACACAAGCACTACAACCGTCGAAAGCGCGGCAACAGCCGCTGCCATGGGCTCGGGCGACATGCCCGTGTTGGCCACGCCGGCACTTGTGGCACTCATGGAGAATGCCGCAATGCTTGCAGCCTCCACACTCCTCGATGAGGGCTACACCACAGTGGGCGCAAGCATCGAAGTAAAGCACCTGCTACCATCACCCATGGGAGCCACCGTGCAAGCCACGGCAGTGCTCAGCGAGCAAGACGGCCGGCGACTGACGTTTGAGATAACAGCCGTTGATGGCGACAAGACCATAGGCACGGCCACACACACCCGCTACATAGTTAACCGAGAGAGATTTATGTCTAAACTTACACAAAAATGAAGATTAAAGTCTTATTAATGGCAATGATATTGGCCACAGCAGTGCAAGCCGGCAATATGCACAAGTTTTGTAGTGAAGTTGACTCGATTTTCAGTCAAGTATATAACGATGCTTCACAGCCGGGAGCAGGGGTAATTATTCTTAAGGACTGGAAGCCAGTGGTGAAACGCTTCTACGGCATGGCCAATCTTGAGACAGGCCTGCCGGTAACATCGGCCACCAACTTTTGCATTGCATCAGTCTCAAAGCAGTTTGCTGCCATTGCAATCCTTCAACTTGCCGAGCAGGGCAAGCTCTCGCTCAACGACCCACTAAGCAAGTTTTTCCCCGAGTTCAAAGCCCCGTTTTTCAACCAGATTACGCTCCACAACATTTTGAGCCACACCTCGGGCATTCCCGATGCACGCAACCGCACCGACCGCAACTTTGTGCTCTTTTCGACCGATGTGGAATCAGTGAGCTACATGACGACGCTCGACAAACTCAACTTCGCCCCAGGCACTCAATATGAATATATCAACCCCACCTATCAGCTCATATACCAGATTGTGGAACGTGTAACGGGCACTGCTTTTGAGCAATACATGAATAACAATGTGTTGCGCAAAGCAGGCATGAAGCACACCACATATTTCGAGCCCGACCGCAACATCCGCAACATGGCCCACGGCTACAGGTGGGACGACGACAAAAGCGCATATGTCGAGTATGATTATGGCGAGGAATCGTTCTTTGCGACCAAGGCCGATGGTGCCCTGTACACATCGATTGACGATTTCATCCGTTGGGAAAAGGCACTCTCACAGCTCAAGGTGTGGAATGCAGCTTCACGGATGAATGCTTATTCACCCAAAATTGCCATTCCGGCCGATGCCGAGTATGGCTACCAGCCACACACCGGCTATGGCTATGGTTTCTTCATTCAGCACGAGCCGGGACGATGCCCTATCGTCTATCACACCGGCGACAATGGCGGCTTCACTATCTATGCCGGCAAGGTGCCAAGCCACAACGTGGTGTTTCTCTTTTTCTCAACCAGAAACGACATCAACCGCATGAAGCTGGTTAATGCCGTCTATGATAAAATGGAAGCTCTGGGCTGGCTGAAGCCTTAGCTCCGAGGCATGACAAACCATAGCAGGAAATAAATCATAATGCCCGGGAAGCCCGTTGTGAACAAGGTGAGCAACAGATAACTCACGCGAACTACCGTGGCATCAAGGCCAAAATACTGAGCCAGGCCACCGCACACTCCGGCAATCTTGCGGTCGTGCGAAAGTGTTAATCGTCTTGCTGACATTCTCTTTATGTTTTTTATGGTTTATTGTTTTTACGACTGTAGTAATGCAAATTGTGTGCCAATTTGTCACTTAGCAGGGCATACACGCAATTTTCGCACCCACACTGCCACTGAGCACGATTTTTGCCTGCATACAACACAAATACACTACTCACACCTCACAATATGGAACTTAACGAAATCAAACGCATCAATAAGTCAATCCACAAGTTGCTCGACGACTCGCGAGTCAACGATGCATTCAACACCATTGAACCGCTAATTCAAGAAGCAGGCTCATGGAACTTGCGCGAGCAACTCGAGCAACTGCGCATTTCCTACCGGTTCATGCTGCAATATCTGCAGCAGGGCATCGTGGATCCTCAACGCAACGAGGTGTATAACAGCATTATCAACAAGCTATATACCATAGCCGATAGTGTGACGCTCGACCTCACAGAGCCAACTGGAAAGGAAATCATAGCTGCAAGGCGCCGTGAACTGAATGCCACGTCGTTAGAAAGCATCGTCAGCAGCCAGCGAGCCGAAATCAACAAGTTCAATCTGCTCAATGCTGTGCCGAAAGAGCAACACGATGCCCAGGCAATCGACAATGTGATTAAGCAACGCGAAATTCACGAGACTGCTATTTTTAATAAGGTGTGGTCATCATTCCCGTTGAGCAGCGACGATGCCAAGCTCATTTCCACGCTCATGGCCGATGACGACTACCCCGACTATGCAAAGTGCCTCATCACGGCGGCGCTGTTTCTGGGACTGATGTGCTTCTACGACGAAAAGAAGTTGCAACTACTCTTCGACACCTACACCACATGCCCATCGGCACAGGTGCAGTTGCGCGCACTGGTATCGGTACTTTTAGTGCTAAAAGTGCACTCAACCCAGGCAAGAAGATCAACGGCCCTGGCGCCTCACGCCGGAGCCATGATCGAAAGCCCAAACTTTGAGAGCGACATGGCCACTATTCAGTTCCAGCTGGCTCGCACTCGCAACACCGAGAACATCACGCGCCGCGTGAACGAAGAGTTGATGCCCGACATCATGAAAATACAGCCCGACATGCTGCGCAAAATGAAAAACGACATCACCGACATCACCGATCTCGAAGCCAACCCCGAATGGCAAGAAATGCTCGAGAACAGCGGCCTGGCGCGCAAGATGGAAGAGCTGAATGAGTTGCAGCTCGAGGGTAGCGATGTGTATATCTCCACGTTCTCACGGCTAAAGACGTTCCCATTCTTCCATACTCTGGCAAACTGGTTCCTGCCGTTTCACGAATTGAGTTCGGCAATTCACGGCGAATTTTCAGGCGACGAATCACCACTGATGATGGTAGTCACACGCGCTCCGTTCTTGTGTAACAGCGACCGATATTCCTTTGCATTATCACTGAGTTCTATGCCCGCCAGCCAGCGAAGCATACTGCTCAATCAGGTGAAAGCGCAGGTAGAACAAGTGGGGGAAATGCAGAAGACCGAGCTGCCCGACCCCAAGCAGGAACGCCAGCGCCAAGCCAACATGTATGTCCAGGATCTATACCGATTCTTCAAGCTCTTTTCACGACGGCGCGAGTTTATTGCTGCCTTCGACACCGACATGGACTTTACTCAACTGCCGCTACTTGGCAATGCGGCCACATCACACAGTGCAGTCACTATCGTTGCCGAGTTCTATCTCAAGAATGGTTTCTACAACGATGCCATTAAATATTACACCTATCTGCTCGAGGGCAACCACGACATCGACCCGATTATATATCAGAAAATGGGATTCTGCTATCAGAGTCTGGGCGACACCGACAACGCTCTCAGGCACTACAAGAGATATGAGTTGGCCGATGACACTAATGTGTGGACGCTGAAGCACATTGCCGCTTGCTACCGGCAGGCCGGCGATCACGACAAGGCATTTCAATACTACAGCAAGATTGAATCCATTGCACCGAGCAATGTGGCAAACACACTCAACATGGGGCACTGCATGCTTGAACAAGGGCGCACCGAAGAGGCACTTAGCTACTATTTCAAGGCCGACCTGATGGACGAGTCGGACCACCGCGCACGCCGACCGATAGCATGGTGCTCGTTCTTGCTCGGAAACGATGATCGCAGCCTTGACTACTACGACCGCATCATCACCGAGGACAAGCCCACGCCCGGCGACTACGTGAACCGTGGCCACCTGCTACTGGCCATGAAAAAAATCCCGGAGGCTATCGAAAGCTATCGCACTGCAGCAAAGCTCATCGACAGCAAAAAGAAGAACAACAGCGACCCCTCTGGCTTGAGTTTCATTCACGACTCGATGCTTGCCGACAAGCAGGCACTCAGTTCACGCGGCATCAATGCCGATGACATTCCACTACTGCTCGACGCCATCATGGTAAGCTAAAAATTCAAGGGTGTGTCATAATTCAGAAAAAGCGTTG